>JAABRU010000206.1 GCA_011390755.1 Desulfobacteraceae bacterium
AGATATCTTCAGTATAATCAGTATTTAATAATACAGGAACTTTCATTCTCCGCTCCTTTCCGTTCATTTTTTATTCAGAAGTTGACAGTTGCCTGTACAATATAATAAATTAAAGATATTTAAATCAGGCTCAAAATCAGTCGGAACCGTGTTTTATTTGGTATATTCATTTTAATAAATCACCTTACATGGCCTAAATACGCCCCTACAGAGGGGGGACGAACTTTCAAAGTGGTGTATATAGGGATTCATTGCAAAGCAGCGGGAATGCCCGCATCCGGGGATTGTGGAAATCTCCTTTGAAAGCAATGCCCCCTATTATCTGAGTTACCGCCTGGATGAAAATCGGCGGAAATTATATGAAGAGGAAAGCGGCGGAAAAATGCGGATTCAATGTATGGGAGAAGAACTGACACTTCCCTTTCATACCCCTTTGCTCTACCATTTTCCGGTGGAGGAATATTCCACGGTAATCATTGCCTCGGACGGATTTTCCTCCTTTACCGGCAGTGCGGGATTTCTCCCTTCTGCGGATATTATCGGGGAGTTCACGGCTTTTAAAAATTATGCGGGTGAATTTATCAGAAGAAGGGCAAAACGCGCCGTCAGCACTTATGAAAAACAATCTGTCATAAACACGGACGATCTGTCCCTGGCCGCTATTTACGCATTGCCGGAAAAGGAGGAAGCATGAAATACTTTATCCGCGGAAAGCAGTCCGTGACCCTTAGCCCCAACGATTTCATTGCCAAAGGCGGGGAAGGGCAGATTTACGGCAAAGGGGACAGGGTGTTCAAAATCTATATTTCCCTGTCTGCAATGATTCCGGAAGCCAAAATCAGGGAACTGCAGGTGCTGGCCCTGCCCAATATCCTGAAACCCGAAGATGTGTTACTGGATAAAAAAAACCGGCCAGTGGGCTTCAGCATGAAATGGGTGAGGGACACCCTGCCCCTGTGCAAATTTTTTACCAATGATTTCAGAAACCGGAACGGGGTGACAGCGGCTTCCGTTTTGGAACTGGTGGAAAATCTCAAAGATACCATTGCCTATATTCACAGCGGAAACTGCCTGATTGTGGATGGAAATGAATTCAATTATCTGGTGGATAAAAAAGATAGGGTCAGCCCCTATCTGATTGATACGGATTCCTACCAGACCCCCACCTACCCGGCCACGGCCATTATGCCTTCCATCCGGGACTGGCACAGCAAAGGATTTTCCCCGCTAACGGAATGGTTTTCTTTTGCCATAATCGCGTGCCAGTTGTTTGTGGGGATTCATCCTTACAAGGGACGGCATCCGGCTTTCAAAAAAAACGATCTGGAAACCCGGATGAAAGCCAATGTCTCCATTTTCAATCCCCAGGTGAAAACGCCTCCGGCTGTCCGGGATTTCGGAATCATCCCCAATCATTATATGGACTGGTTCATCGCCCTGTTTGAAAAAGGGGAGCGGATGCCGCCCCCGGCCCTTCCCGGTCAGGTGATGATTCTGCCGCAGATGCTCAGAAGCATACAGTCCGGCACGGGTCTGGAAATCGAAGAACTTGGAAAATATGATGAAATCATTCTATGGCATCGCTATTATGCCGGAATGCGGATTATCTGCACCGGGGAGCATATTTTTGTGGATAATAAGGAATATCCGGTATCTCCGGGGACGGAAATTCTCTTCAGTCAGAAAAAAATGATACCGGTCTTTGCCCGTGTGGAAAAGGGACATCTGAAACTGTATTCGGATACCGCTTATGAACTGCCTTTCCC
This sequence comes from Desulfobacteraceae bacterium, assembly GCA_011390755.1. Taxonomy (GTDB): domain Bacteria; phylum Desulfobacterota; class Desulfobacteria; order Desulfobacterales; family Desulfococcaceae; genus JAABRU01. The sequence continues at coordinate 1,767 of JAABRU010000206.1, forward strand.
AGATCTGCGGGCCGATGACATCATGGTCATTGCCAATACCCTTTACAGCCGTTATCTGGGGGATCTGACGGAAATCTCTTTTGACGATATGGGAAAAAAAGTCGTTCCCAATATCCGGAATGTATGGAATATCATGCCCCATTCCGCAGAAGTCTTTGACGGAATCATCTGCCAGAGCGTACTGGGCCAGCCCTGGCTGGTCATTCCCCTTCCCGCGGACGGGGAAAACAGCAGCTGCATTGTCAAAGCCGTTCCGGAACTGGAGGGCTACCGCATCATCGAAGCCAAACACGAAGGTGGTGTCTGTATGTTTATCGGTCATAAGGAGAATCGCTATGACCGGATTCTGCTCCGTTTTGACAAAAAGTATGAGAATTATGATGTCCGTGTCACAGCGGATGCGGATCTGCATACGCCCAATTTCGCAAAACTGGACAAGGGGATTGTGGTGTCCTTACATGAGGAGGATCAGTTGGAAATCTTCTCGGCACAGCCTTTCAGACCTGAAAAGAAAAAAATATCCCACCCGGATACAGATCAGCGGATGCGCCTGTGCAGGGAAGGGAATTCGCTCATGTTTTTCCGGGAGAAGCAGTTGTATGGTCTGCGGATGGGGGGAAATTGAGTTCAGGAGTAACTTGTTACTGGAATCTGTTCCGAAAAAATGAGACAGAAATTCCGAATCAGGTGCAGTCCTCAGTTCAGCGATTCCCACCACAGTCGCTCAAAGCCCAAAGACATGACAGCAAAGCGTTTCAGGCGCAGTTCCGGGTATTTTTTCTCCAGACTGTCCCCGGTCAGCCCGGCCCCTTGCAATATCCGAATGGCTATGTATCATTCTGCAATATTTTCCTTGCTTTCTGATAACAGTCTTCATCGAAAATATCCCGGCAATACACAAACTGATCCGGAAATCTTTTTTCAAAAAGGTCTGTATAAGCATCGTCCAGAATAACAAAGCGGCGAATCTCTTTATGCTCTTTCAGATAATCCGCAATTTTCTCATCCCTGAATCCGCCTCCTCCCTGGGAAGTTTCCCCTTTGATATAAATATCCAGATTATGGAGCCGGAAATAATCTTTCAGCCGTGATAAAGGGGAATAGAGCCGCCAGGCAGAAGATATAATGATTCCGGCTTCAAATTCAGTACATATTTTTCTCAGGCGTTCCACCGCTTCTTTGTCCCAATCATAATAGACCGCACCGAGATCATACTTGTCCATTTCAAGATATTCTTCATTACTGTATTGTTCTGCCAGTTTTTTTCTTAATTCTTCCAAATCATGTTTAAATCTTTTCTGGCTGCTCAGGGGCTGAAGCACACCGTCAATATCCAGAAAAATAAATGTTCCTGACTGTTCCATTGATATTGCCTCCCTGTCATTGACAAGTTATGCGAATTAAGGGTTAAACCAATCCCGAAGGTCTGAAATGATTATGGAAAACATATTGAACCAAGATAGTTGAATCCCGAAGGTCTGACATGATTATGTCACCCCTTCGGGGTTTCAGGATTCTCTGTAAATTCTTTTTCTATAATCATTTCAGCCCTTCGGGCTTATTACCCTCCGACTCTTAATTCGCATAAGTTAAGATGTTTTATACAGACTGCAAATCTTCCCGAACCAGAGGATGATGTCTTTCAGGGCATAGGTGAGGGCGTTTACGGTGTTGGATATGAGTTTATAAAATTTTTTTTCCGGGCATGTGGGAATTCAAACAGGAATAAACATCAGACGAAAGGTTTTTCAGCACATGCAGTATCTTTTTCTGCCATTTACCGGGCATTCCCTGAAAAATAAAAAATCAATCAGTTTGTCCAACACTCCGGCATGTTGGAGATTTCTTAAAACAGTTAAGAGAAGCTCATATTTTTCTTCCATGAAGAACCTTTTCAATTTCTCTCAGATCAGTTTTTACCTGTTTGAGTTTATTTTCATATTTTTTCCGGAGTTTTATATCCCTGATAGTCGTCTCAGCCCTTTCAGAATCCGCCGGGGCGACATATTCAAACCGGATCTTTCCTTTTTGTCGGTATGCAAGATACAGATATTCTTTCTGATTTCTCTTTTTGACAGAAAGACTTCCTTTGGGAAGAGAACCGATCTCAGCCCGGTATTTTTCTGAAAGAGCTTTTAATCGCTCATATTCTTCCTGTATAATATTCTTGAGATAACTCATACAGACACCCTTATAAATTGCCTAACATATTTTTCTGAAAAATATAATGTTAGGCAATTGATGTCAAGTGCTTTGAATCAGGATAGCCGGGAAGTTGAAGGATGGTCAGGATTATCCTGTATATCCTTCCCTATCCTGAATATCCTGATTCATTTGTCATTTATACAGACTGCAAATCTTCCCGAACCAGAGGATGATGTCTTTCAGGGCATAGGTGAGGGAATTTACTGTATCTGTGGTTGCATCTTCAGGGTTTGGATGATTACTGAATTTACTCGGTATTTCTTTAACACTGAAAAATAAACTTCGGACAATACCGTTAATGTGTGTTTTCCTTGATAACCAATCTATCGTTTCTCGTCCTAATCCGACCTGATTATGCTGATTCATGCAATTATCCCGCATTTCAGGGATAATTATTACACATTTCTCCAAAATGCTTTGATATGTGTTTCTTATTAATCTGAGATTATCTCCGATTCTTCCTTTAGCATCTTTTTCAGAAAGTATTTTGATAAAATCATCGGCGGTTTTTTCGTCAATATTTTTCCGGAGAATCTGAAGATAATCCCGGTTTTCCAGTTCAATATTCAGAATTTCGATATTGTCAATACGGTGTTTCAGACGGTCAAAATCCGCCTCATTTCCCTTTTCAATGAAATTGTCTTTTGAAAATATGTCCAGATTGATGAAACCCTGAATGTCCGCAGCCCCGCGAATTCCCTCTTCTGCGGAATAGGCTGTCATAAAATAGAACTTTGAACCCACATCGGTTTTCAGCCTGACCAGTTGCGCGAATAAATAATCCCCTTCTCTTTCCGCATAGGTTTCGTATTTTTCTTCGCTAAAGGACGGTTCAAAGGCTTTGACTTCCTCAACATCATACCCCTCCTCTTCAAACAGGTTTCTGTCTATGATGAAAAGTGCATAGTTTTCAGGGTGCTGAATGACCTTTTGCAGGGCCTGGGGAAAGCGGTATTCCATTTCAATCAGGTTTGAAGTTTCCACAATTTTCTTGATTTCCTCCGGTTCCGGCGGGTATTCATCTTTTTCCAGTTCCTGCAATGTTTTCTTTGCGGATTTGGTCAGGTATTTGTCAAACAGGCGGCTGATTCTTGAAATATTCCTTGTGATCTGGTCTTCCACATACAGAATTTTCATTGGCTTTTCTCCTTCCAAAAATTGGAAAACCGGATGGTGACAGCATATATTTCCTCATCTTGGCGGATATCCGGTTCGTTTTCCAGCAGTTTGGCAAAATTTTTGATAATGACCAGACCAAGACCGGATGTTTTGGTCTTTACTGTTTTTTTATAGCGGTTTTCCACTGTTATGACAATCTGATTTCCGTTATTTTTTACATCAATATGCAGAAAGCGGTTGTCTTTTTCCACAAAGGCCGAATATTTGACGGCATTGAAAATGATTTCCTGAAAAAGAATCAGCAGTTTGATGGCCGAACCTTTTTCATTGCCGATACGAAGATCAGCCATGTCAGAGATATTGAGTTGAATGTCAAAGAAGTATTGGCCGAAAAAAGGAAGAAGTTCTTCCATATTTTTGGTTTGGGATTTTTCCGACCATGCGGATTTGGCTTCCTGAAAAATGCTTCTTTCCGGAAAATATTTCCGCAGAAAATTGGCAAAATATTTGCCGTCAAACATATGACCGATGGAATAGGTAAGGGATTGGCTAATGATATCCTGCAAACTCAGGGCTTCTTTTCCGGAATTGTGTTCTGCATCATAATAAAAATCATCAATGGAGCCTTTGAAAGAAAGATTCATGGCATTGACGATCTCCCGGATCAGATTTGCGCCTTTCAGCGCGTTTTCAATGACCGGGTTCTCCTCTGCATGTTCCTTTTTCATGTTTTCCAGAGGATCAATCACGGTGCTGATGAGGTTTTTGATGGAGTGGGAGAGGTCGGCTATGATTTTGTTGCGTTCGTCTATTATAGCTTGTTTTTTTTCCTTTATCGCAATTTTCTTTATAAAATCAATTATATTTTCAATGTGAGGATTCTCATCAAAAAAATCGGATTCATCAGATCGGCGGATTGCCATATATTCTTCAAATGCAGACCAACTAGCATCATCATATTTTTCTATTTCATAATAGCATTCTTTTTGGATATTATAGGCATCATAACAATTCCAATTAAATTTAATACATTTTGACAAATCATCCAAAGCTTCTTCATAACGTTTTAGAACAAAAAAAAGTTTTGCCCGATAAAGATAATTTTTATGACTATAGGGATTTAGGGTGATAGACATATTATGATCTTCTAAAGCATTTCTATAATCTCCCATTTTACGAAAAATTGTACCTCTGATTCCATAAAATTTGCCTATTAATCCATCACTGCCAAGTTCAATAGCCTTATTTATGTCTAATAATGCTTTATCATGTTGTTCCAGAATCTCATAAAAATCACAACGAGCTGAATATAAATATGCTTTATCAGGATCCAGTTCAATAGCTTTATCATAATCATTTTTTGCTTTTTGAATTGTTTCATCAGGATATTTTTGTGTAAAATAATAAAGAAAACTATGACCATTAAACGCATTGGAATTATGTTCAATTTCTTTATTATAATTTTTCTTTTCTTGTATTAATGTATCATATTTACCTGTAAAAGAGAAAAATACCAATAGACCATCATGATTATTGATTCCCACATCCTCTCCATAAATCCAGTATTTATAGATTGCTGCACGTTCGGCATAATAGTCGGAATTATCGGGATCAAGTTCAATCGCTCTATTATAATCTTCCAATGCAAGACCATGTTTTCCTAAATCAAAATAAGTTGCTGCACGCTTGGCGTAGTAGTCAGGATTATCGTGATCCAATTCGATCGCTTTAGTATAATCTGATAAAGCTGCTGTATTATGATTGTCAGAATAATAATCAGGATTTCCACAATAAAGACGACGAGAACAATGTGCCCGTTTTGCATAGTATTCTGCATTATTAATATCGAAATCAATCAGTTTATCAGCACATTTGACAGCATAGTCATATCCTCCAAAAAATGTATAATCGAAATATCCCAAATCATACCATTTATTAACCCCATCAATTTTTGAAATGATATTGATATATGTTGAAATATCGTTGGGAGCCATATCAATATATTTATCAAAATCTTCATATGCTTTTTCATTTTCACGCATGAATAAATAATAAGCACTACGGGTTAAATAGAAATTTTTGTTATCAGGCTCAATTTCTATTAATTTGGTGTAATCATCAATTACTTCATTGAAGCATCCATTTTGTGAATATAATTCTGCTCGTTCTTGATAAAATTGAATATTCTCAGGTTCCAAAACAATTTTTTCATTCAGTTCATTCAGTTTTTCTATGTAATCTGTATTTTCGGACATATTTTCTCCTGTTTGGGAAGGATTGAAACAGCTTTTTATCAGAACCGGGTTTCACAGGATTAAGGGATGAACCCGGATGAAAAAAATCTTGAAAATCCTTTCATCCTGTGAATCCCGGTTCTGACAACATGGGAAAGATTTTTCTATCAGTTCATATCACACATCTGAAGCAAATATTAAGCAGGAACCATGCCAGCCCGAAAGAAAACATGAAAAATCATTTATTAACAAATAGTTATCAATTTTTTATCAGAAATCCATATCCGGAAAATAGTAAAAATATTTATCTTGACCGTAAATATTTTTACCCAACTCCGTAATGGCGCATTTTGAGGAACGCTGTCTGAACCGGGATTCACAGGATGAAAGGATTAACCGGGATTAACTGTTTAAAAATCCTTAAAATCCCTTAATCCTGAGAATCCGGGTTCAGACAACACCGTCCCGGAGGGACAGCAGATAATAGCCCGGCAGTTTACTGCCGGGAAGGTATGGCAGTAAATAATTCAGTCCCGTAGGGACGGAAGAAGTTACCGATTATTCAATATTTTCCTTTCGTCCCTACGGGACTCGTTCTGTTTTCCTGTTCCTGTCCCGGCATTGAAATGCCGGGCTATTTTCTGTCACCCCTCCGGGGTTAACGGTAGCAATGCTCCGCTTATAGAGCGAAGTCGAAATACCGCTTCTGCCCACCCTGCAGAAAAAAATTCAGACAATCAAAGACTCCGCAGCCTTGCCCGGAAGGTATGCGGTTCCAGCCCCAGCAGTTTTGCGGCTTTTGCCTTGTTTCCCCCGCATTTTTTCAAAGCGGCTTTGTAATATTTGGGCAATATATCCCGGTTTAAATCCAACCCCTTATCCGGAATCACAATCTCCCTTTCCTCTGAAAAATCCACTCCCACAATGTGAATATGTTCCGCCTCAATTTCATCGCCCGGATACACAAAGGCCGTTTGGATCACATTGCGCAGTTCCCGCACATTGCCGGGCCAGTGATGGCGAAGTATCCTGTCGGCTGCGGATTTCCCCAGCCGCTTCTTTTTCTCCTGTTTTCCGTTCATTTCTTCCACCATATGCCCGGCAATCATCAGGATGTCATTTCCCCGTTCCCGCAAAGGCGGCAGTTCAATCCTGCTTCCCATAATCCGCCAGAACAGATCCTCCCGGAATTTCTTTTCTTTCACCAAATCCGCAAGTTGTGCATTGGCAGCAGAGATAATCCGCACATCCGCATGTTCACTTTTTGCACTTCCCACGGGTGTGAAAGAACCGTTTTCCAGCACCCGCAGCAGTTTCACCTGCATATCCGAAGGCAGATCCGCAATTTCATCCAGAAAAACGGTTCCGCCGTCTGCATGGCGGAATATGCCGTCTTTTTTGGAAGTTGCGCCGGTAAAAGCTCCTTTGCAATGTCCGAAAAACTCACTTTCCGCCAGATGGGGAGAAACCGCTCCGCAGTTGATGGGAATAAAAGGTTTTTCCTTTCTCGGACTCAGATAATGAACTGCCTCTGCAAGCACTTCCTTGCCGGTTCCGGTTTCTCCGTAAATGAATACGGGATTTTCCCCGTTTGCAAAATGCCTTACCTGCTCTTTCACTGCCAGCATTTTCGGACAGGAACCGATAATCCTGCCAATCATGCCCCGGTCTTCTGTTTTCAGCCGCTTTTTCAGATTTTGGTTTTCCCTTGCCAGCCGGGTCATTTCGGCCTTGATTTCCTTTACCTGCCGGATTTCGGGGAAATCATCCAGATCAAAATTCACTTCGGAAATGCCGGATTCCACCGAAACCTGCACCATCCGGGCGGAAATCACACCGCCTTTGACCAGAAAAATCCAGCACGCGTGCATGGCCGGGGTTCCGGAACTCAGGGAAACGGTATATTGGGCATCCGGGTGCTGCTTCCGGATTTCCTTTACCGCCGCATACATGGCCGGATACAGCAGATTGTAATCCGTGGGATTCAGGGCCGGGGCCGCCTGAAGTTCCACCTTCAGTCCGGGGAAATGCTTCCGGCAGTATTTCCGGATTTCCTCTCCGGGTTTCAGGTATTTCTCATGATTGTACAGCAGAAAGGCCCGGTCAAAATTCCCCTCAGCCAGCACCGTAAGAACCGCACCGGTTTTTTCAAAGGGATAACAGTCGTTATTGCCGATAAAGGAAAGGAATATATTCATATCTGTTCCGAATCACCGTTATCATCAGGATCATACACAGCTTCCCACCAGATCCGCTCAAATCCCAGAGACACCACCGCAAATCGTTTCAGGCGGAGTTCCGGGTATTTCTTTTCCAGACTGTCCCCGTATTTTTTCACCTGCGCTTTTGCGGATGCCATTTCCGTCTGCATGGAAGGTAAGGCCCGGAGATCCTCCAAAGAGAGCTTTCCGGCCTGTTCCCCGCTCAGCCCGGCTTTTTTCAGGCCGACATATTTGAATTCGATGAGAACGTCAAAGATTTTGAATTTCCGCATGTCCGGACGGATAATCATGGTCAGATCCGCATAGGTTCTGCCGGTTTCCGGTTCCGAATCCATGATGTAGAGAATATCATTGTAGAGCAGGGTCAGGAAGGCCGTTTTCACGGTCAGTTCGTTGGCCCATCTGTAATCCCGGTTGTGGAAGACTTTGAAATAACGGTTTTCAATGAAATCACAGAGGGGAGCCATATCGCCCTCTTCATACACTTTGTCTGCCGCAGATACGCCCTCATCCCTGACAAGGGGTTCGGGCAGCAGCATTTCCCGGATGCGTTCCACATACAGGCCCTGTATCACCAGATTCGGAACCCTGAAGGCCAGTTTGCCGGTCTCTGTCTGGCCTTCCAGGGTCAGCACACCGAAATAATAGAGAAAGGAGACCAGCAGGACATTGTCCTTTGCCATGCCGCCCAGCATTCGCTTAATCCCGAAACGGTCCTCCAGATCGGATATGACCGGCGGACGGGATTCATCCACAATATCCAGCAGCAGCTGGGAACCTCCGGGGATACCGGAGATGAACTGCAGTTTGGCATCATCGGTAGACAGGTTGGCATCCAGCATTTTCCGGGGAGGTCTGCAGGTTTCATGGAAAGCCTTCAGAAAATAGATGGCAAGGGTGGGGTTGTATATTTTTTCCTCTGTATCCGCTTCCGGAGAAAATATATAGCCGTTATAATAGGTTTTCATGAGATGAACAGCCTCTTCCGCGGCACGGTCTCCGAATCCGCATTCATGGCAGATATGTTCTGCTGTTTCCGAAATTTCAGATTCATGAAACCCGCACATGTCGTTGTAAACCGGATTCAGGTAGATATTATCCGCTATATTGTACCCGCTGGTGATGTCGCTCATGACCACCGGTGAAACCCCGGTAATGAAAATGCGGTCAAACACCGAATCCTTGGTGGAGGATTTCACGGCCTTGAACAGGGTTTTCAGCGCCCCCTCCTCATAAAGCAGAGCACCGTAAATTTCCTTTTCCCTCCGTACCCCCATCATGACCTCATTGGCGAAATTGTCGTATTCGTCAATGAGGAGGAAAAGCGGGACAGAGGTTTTCCGCACAGATGAAACCAGGGACTGAAGCGAATCCAGGGCATTGTCCGGATTGATCGGGATTTCATGCCCCAGATAATTTTCGTAATATGCAAAAAAAGAACGGATACAGCCGTTAATATGGTCATGCAGCGCCCTTTTTATATCCTCCGCACTGCCGGAAGGGTCAACACAGGAGAAATCCCATTCCAGGATAAAATAGGAACTGTGAAGCGGTGTCGGATTCTTCCCGATCTTCAGATGCCCGAAAACCTCCTGAAAATCCTCTTTTCTTGCAATATCGTAATAATTGGTGAGCATGGAAAGCAGCAGGCTTTTCCCGAAGCGCCGGGGCCGGAGGAAAAGCTGGTATTTTGCTCTTTCCAGAAGCGGTATCCGGTCTGT
>JAABRU010000362.1 GCA_011390755.1 Desulfobacteraceae bacterium
AGGCGGAGCCTCACCTCCGGTGTTACGGGGCGGAGCCCCGTAACGAGTCCGGGTTGAAACTTTCATGCTTCGTTGTGATTGTATATCATGGTGGTTTATATGAAAGTCCTGCACAACCCGTTACGGGGCTCTGCCCCGTAACGGGTCCGGGGAGAGATTTTCATGCTTCGCTGTGAGTCACGGCTTATGGGGGTTTATATGAAAGTGTCTGCGAAAAACCGGCCCTTCGGCCTTATTTTTCGCACTCCGCGCAGCTTTCATGTTTCGCTGTGAGTCACGGCTCATGGGCGTTTATCAGAAAAATCCTTTTGTTTTCTGAAAAAATGACTTATCATACTTTGGAATAAAATCTGCCTTAGCTGTTTGAAAAAACATGATTCTATTATTACTGGAAATATATGCCCGATATTCTGTCCATAAAAAAACACTGCCTGCCCCTTTTTCTGTGCCTGCTGATGCTTTGCAGCTGCAGCAGAATCTATTGGGATGAAAACTGGATCTGGCAGGAAATGTATACCCTGGCCAAAGAACAGGAAATCCGGATAGAGAGCGAGCCCCCGGCACGGGTGTTTCTGGACGGCGAACCCGCGGGCCAGACTCCTCTGACCCTGCGTCTGCCCTATCATTTTAAGCAGGTGCGGCTGGTGCGGCATCAGTATAAAGAAAGCGGGGGGAAAAAAGAAGTGCTGGACCGGAAACTGCGACTGGAGGATGTGATTGCCAAAAGTGCCCATACCCTGCGTTTCACGGCCTCCGGTTACCATGATCACCTGCATACCCTGCGGATTCCATCTGACGCGGAAAATCTGAATATATTTCTGCGGAAAAAAAGCGGTCTTCACTATCCCCTTGACTGTTCTCTCCAAATGACGGCCTCTCCTGATTTTTTTCCGGAAATTGAAGAAATTATTGCACAGAATGCCATCATTCCCAAAGCGGAACAGGAGGCGGCATCTCCCTTCGGCCCGGATCTGCTTCGCAGAACCTTCCGCTTCCGGGTCAAAGATGTCCCGGGTCTGGACAGACTGACGGATATTCTTCAGGGGGAAGCCCGGAGACGGCAGGTGTATTTCCGGATTCACGATGCCGAAATGCAGGCTGTTTTTACCGCCAATCCTTCCAGGGAATTCCGGGCCGTCTGGCTGAGTTATCTGGACTGGCCCGGGGAGGAAAGAGAGCCTGCCCGCCAGCAGCAGATCCTGAAAGAAATGCTGGACAGCTTTCAGCAGCTGCATATCAATGCCGTTTTTTTCCATGTGCGTATGGAAGGCGATGCCTGGTATCCTTCCGATTTGGCCCCCTGGTCCCGCATTCTCACAGGTCGGCAGGGGCAGCATCCCGGATACGATCCCCTGGCGTTTGCCATCCGGGAGGCCCATCAGCGGGGCATAGAGCTGCACGCCTGGCTCAATCCCTACCGCACCCGCATGTCACAGCAGTGCGGAAACAGCTACCGGGCAGCGGATCATATTTCCCGGAAACAACCGGACTGGCTGCTGCATTTCCGCTGGCCCGGGGGCTGTTATGAAATGCTGGATCCCGGTCTGCCGGAAGTGCGGGCCCATCTTGTCCGCATTGTGGATGAAATTGTTGCAGAATATGATGTGGACGGCATCCATTTTGACGATATGTTCTATCCCTATCCCCAAAAAGGCTTCGGAGGTATCCGCTCCGAAGACAGGGAATCATACAGAAAATACGGCAAAGGGATGCATATTGCAGACTGGCGCAGGCAGAATGTCAACACACTGATCCGGGCTGTGAATACCGCGGTCAAAACCCGCAAAGCCTTTGTACGCTTCGGGATCAGTCCCTTCGGCATCCATACATCGGGGAAATCTCCGGGGACGCGGGGCATGGCAGCCTATCAAAGCATTTACAGTGATGCACTGACCTGGCTGGCGGATAAAAGTGTGGATTATCTGGCCCCCCAGCTTTACTGGAAAACCCGTGGAAATCCCGCTTACGCGCCCCTGCTCTCCTGGTGGGCGGAAAAAGTGAACAAAGCCGGGCGGCATATCTATCCCGGTCAGATTCTTTATTATACGGGAAAACCGGAAACAGGGGCAAACCGGCCGGAATCTGCTGAAGAAATTACAGAACAGATGCAGCTCAACCGGGAAATGCGGCAAAGCAGCGTGCTGGGCAATTCTTTTTACCGGGCACTGAGCAAGGATAATTTTCTGCTGGGCCCGGAAGAACTCAAAGAAGAACTCCGCAACAGTTATTACGCAACACCGGCCCTGCCCCCGCAGATGCCCTGGCTGGATCAGACCCGTCCCCTGCCACCCCGCAATCTCCGTATTGTCAAAGATGCACAGGGCGAACAGTTCCTTCAGTGGGAGGATACGGGCCCCCGTGTCATTAAATACGGTCTGTATCTGGTGTACAGGGAAAATGCGGAAAAGGAAGAAAAAATGGAAACAGCCGGGGGACTGCTGGCCATTTGCGGTGAAAAAAAATGGAAAATTGCAAAAGAACTTCCCCTGCGCGAAGGCGATATTTTCTTTGTCACTGCCTTATCCCGCAATAATGTGGAAAGTCCCGGATCCGCCCCCCTGTGTTTCGGCGGGAAATGAATGGAATCCAGATTCAAAGATACCCGTCATTTTCATGTTGACAGTACAGTATTTTTCAAACAGACTCTCACCTGAATTGAGCGTTTTTTTTCAGAAAAACCGGTTGAGTAGTGTCCGATAACCGGAACTCTGCCTGTTTTACGCTTTTCACCCGATGGGTAAAAAACCCGGAACTCTGGTATTTCAGGCCGGAAACGCTGTTCTGATCTGAGAATCGCTCAATTTCAGTAGATCGAAAAGTTTCCCCCGGATATGGTTTTACGGCTGTCCCGGAGAGAGGAAACTGTATTTCTGCACCGCCGCATCTCCCGGTTCCCCATGCAAAAATACAATTTTTGCACTCCTCCGTAAAACTTTTCGATTTACTGAATTTGGGTCTC
>JAABRU010000207.1 GCA_011390755.1 Desulfobacteraceae bacterium
CGCTCTTCCGATCTCTTTGCGTTCGGCAAAGCATCCGGGTTCTGCGATTTCGATGATGCGGGAAATATCAATAAACAGTGTCATATTCCCGCGCACAATGGCAGTTCCCAGCAGGCCGTCTTCCGGATGGCTTTTGCTGCTGATTTCTCCGGATACCGCAACCGTGTCAAGGATTTCGGAGACGAGAAGACCGAAGGGACGGGGGATGGATTTGGGGAGGATGAGAAACATTTCTTCTTTTATAATGGCCGGGGACACACTGAAAATACGGTCGGGATGCAGAATCAGGGTGGATACACCGGCCACACTGATAAATTCCCGATCCCCCACTTTTTCCACATCTGCCATACGGATGTGTTCCACCCGGCGGATTTGGGGAAGGGCAACGGCAAAGTGTTCAAATTTTCCGCTTTTGAAAAGCAGCACTGCCCGGCTGTCCCCCGCCTTTACCGCCTTTCCGATATTTTTTTCCCGGGAAAGGCCCAGACAGATACCACTGTGACGGGCAATGCCTTCAATATTCAGAATCAGCGCTGCTTTTCCGTCTCCCATCAGGGCTGCCCCCGAGTAGATTTGCAGATCCGAAAGCGATGGATGCATGGGCTGAACCACAATATCTTCCGAACCGATGATTCGGTCTGCTATGAGACCGAAACGCTGCTTTCCGGCCCGGACTACAGCAAATGTGAGAGAATTCTTTATTTTTCCTTTCCCTTTTCCCAGCACCTCATTCAGATGTATCAGGGGCAGCAGCTGCCCCCGGAGCCGGAAAACTTTCTGCTTTCCGGCATTCTCAGTTTTCCGCCCGATTTCATCATCATAGAGGCAGAACAGTTCTTCCGTATTGTTCCGGGGAATCACATAGCGATGCTTTCCGCAGACAAGCACCATGGCGGGGATAATGGAAAGGGTGAGGGGGAATCGTAAAAACAGAACTGTTCCTTTGCCCGGAGCAGATTCAATTTCTGCTGTTCCCCTGAATTTTTCAATGCACTCCCGAACCGGATAGAATCCCTGACCGTATTCTTCTATTTTTTCTCCTTCCATGATACCGGAGGCAAACTCCGGCAGGAAAAGCAGAGAGAGAATTTCTTTTTCTTCCATGCCGGACAGTTCCTTTTCCCTGCGGATTTTCCGGCGGATCAGATATTTTTTCAGAGAATCCGCATCAATGCCCCGGCCGTCATCCCGGACGCGGATATGGATTTCTCCGGCGGTTTTTTCGGCCCGGACTTCGATTCGGCCGGAAACAGCTTTTCCGGCCGCCTTTCTTTCTTCCGGAGATTCGATGCCCCGGCGGCAGGAGAATGCAATGATATAAGACAGAGGAAGGGCCAGGGATTCCAAAACGTTTTTATCCACCCGGCACTCTCTGCCCTGAAAGGATATTTCAATATTTTTTCCGTATTTTTTCCCCATTTCCCGGACAATACGGGGCAATTTTGCAAAAACATTTCCCACAGGCTGCATCCGGGTAAGCAGAATATTTTCCTGAATTCGGCCGGTTACCAGATCCAGCCGCTGGGCAATGCTGCGGGCCGCGGGATCGGACATGTCCGCGCACATCAGTTCCCGGTTGCGAATCAGCACCAGCTCTCCCACCGATGCCATGAGCTGATCCAGGATTTCTGTGCTGATGCGGATGGTTTCGCTGCGATCCTCTTCATAATGCTCATCATAATGTCCGTTCCCGGAATCCGGAAGCACGGAAAGGTTTTCCCCCTCCTCCTTTTCATCGGGTATGGGGAATGATGTTTTTTCAGCCGGCGGTTTTTCCCGTGCTTCCGCTTCTGAAAATTCCGGAGCGGACTGCAAAATATCTTTTTGGGTTTGCACCTGCTGTGCGGCTGCGGCAAAACGGGTATCAATGAAATTTCCGATGTCAATTTTTTTCCCCACCTTCATTTCATTGAACATATAATCCTGTATTTTTTCAAAATCCTCCTGCAGGGGAAACAGGTCGCGGGTACGCACCCCCGCGGCCAGTACCTGTCGCAGCAGAGAATGCCTCAGTCCCAGTGTTCCCGCGGGGTCCAGAAAATCCAGCCCGATTTCCGCGGCTTTTTCCGGATAGTCTTCCATGTACTGTCCGGCCTGCACCAGCATCCGGCAGAATTCATAAAGTGCATTTTCATGGGATGCAATAAAATCATCCCGCACAGCCAGCACGCAGCAGGGATGATTTTTCCACAGGGAAGCGGAAAGAAATCCTTTTTCCGCAATTCCCGCATCCACTGCCAGGGACCCCACAGGTTCGGCCACAATAAAACCGGCTATATCCGGATTCCCCTTCATAAATTCCGGCATCATGACCGGATCCGTCACTTCGTACTGCACATCAGTGCCGGGCTGGCCGGCCACCCCCAGTTTCAGACCCATACCGGCAAAAAAACGGTGGGCCAGCATGTGGTGAACAGACATTTTGTGGGGGATCAGGACAGATTTTCCCTCAAAGAAATCCTGGAAAGGCTCGCTGTATTGTCCCGGTTCATTGCGGACAAATATACTGCCCTCCCGATGGGTCAGCAGCACCATGCGAATGGGAACCCCGTCTCCGAAGAGGTCCATTGCAATGGGGGCCAGAATACAGGCCGCATCCACCCCCCCCTCTTCCAGGGCATGTTCCACCGGATTCCATCCGGGCATAAGAACAGTGCCCAGTTCAAAATGAAGGGGCCGCATTTCCCCGCTTTCGATGAGATGACGCAGTACGCCCAGAATCAGGTGATCCGTGATCTGAATATGGGCCACCCGGAAACGGACTTTTCCCTCTGTTCCCATCTGCGGTCCGGCGATTTTCTCTTTTTCCCCGCTTTTTTTCTCTCCCCACCCCATTGCTTCGTCAATTCCGCTTTTCAGCTCTTCCGCGTCAAAGGGTTTGGTGAGCATACTGCTGACACCGGCTTCCACCGCGCGGCGGGCCTGTCTGCGGTCGCCCTGGGCCGTGGCCATGATAAAAGGGATATGTTCATAGGCAGGATTGGCCCGCACCCAGGTCAGTAACTGAAAACCGCTTTTCCCCGGCATGTTCCAGTCACTGATGATCAGATCCGTGTCCGGATGCTCCCGAAGTATGCGGATGGCAATATCTCCGTCTTCGGCTTCCAGAATATTTGCAAAGCCCAGGGAATGCAGTTCCGCCACTTCCACTTTACGCATGGGCGCATTATCTTCTGCCAGGAGGATTTTTATCTTATGACTCATGATACCCAATGGTCGGTAATTTTCTCTGATTTACAGGGCATAAAAATATAACTGTCTGAAATCATTAAATCTGAATATTTTGTTTGCGTTTTACAGCCTGCTGAAATTATTCAGTCCGAATTTTTTTTACCGAACGGTTGATACCGGTGGTTCGGTAAATTTCTCTGATTTACAAAGCATAAAATTGTAACTGTTTGAAATTATTAATTCCGGATCTTTTCTGTGTGTTTGATAAGTCTCTGAAATTATTCAGACCGAATTTTTACCGAACTGCTGATGATACGGGATTTCCCTTTTATCCCATGTCCTTCGGCAGGCAGGGACCGGCCGCGTAAAAGGCCTGGGCTTTTTTCAGGGCATCCTCATCATCCACCCCCATGGTTTCCCATTCATTTTCGCTGAGTATATATCCCACGGAAAGACCGTCCCTATTCATGTATTCCACAATATCTGTCAGAAAGTATTCCTGAATAACCACCATTTCCCCGTTCCGCTCTTTATGGACAATCTGGGGGCGGGATTCCAGCACCGGAAGATAATGCAGCAGTTCTGCCCGGCGGACTGCATATATCCCGGAATTACAGATGCGAAGGGAGGCCTGTTTTTTTTCCGGATAACGCCGCCAGTATTTCCATTCACTGATTTTTTTTACCTGCTCTTCTTCAATTTCCAGCACGCCGTACCGTTTTTTATCCCGGGGTACAAATCCCAGCACAACCATAGGATGCTCATCAAGTTTCTGCACAAGTCTTTCATAGGTTTCCGCTTTGACAAAAGGAACATCCCCCATTGTTATGCTTATCCGGTCACAGACAAGAGAATGCAGAAAATCCCTGGCTGCCAGAATGGCCCCTCCGGTGCCGTTGAGTACGGGCTGCAGAAAGTATTCTGCTTTTGCATCTTTTGTAACTTCTTTCACATCTTCACTTTTATAGTTTACAATAATGGCTTTGGGGCCGGGTGGGAGCATTTTCAGAATATGGAGCAGAATCGGCTCACTGCCTTCAAAAGGGGATTGGACAGGAACCAGCGGCAGCAGGGTTTTGTTTCCTTCATAAGTTCTCATGCGGCTGCCTCTTCCGGCAGCCATGATAAGCGACGCTGTACGGATTTTTTCAGACATAATACCTCCGAATCATTGCAGGGAATTGTTGGGAAGGTGTTTGATAACTCTGCTCTCCCCCTTTGCCAAAGGGAAGAGAGGGAATTTTTTATATCCGCCCGGAAAAATCCCCCTTTTACAAAAGGGAAGGGACTTTTCAAACAGGTTCTGTGTAAGCGATCCGAGTTTTTTCAGCATAGAAACTTTCGGAAATCTGCTTTGGTAGAATTTATGGCGGAATATTACAAGTCCTTATCCGGCAATGAAAATAGATAAAAGTACCGGCTCTGTCAAGGAGGAATAAGAATATGGGAATAAGAAATTAATTATATGTACTATTTGGTTTTCTTTTTAACTCTTTGAAAATTAAACTGATTTTTTGCCCACTTTTACATGGCCCGAAAATCTGATTTAGTAAATTCAGATAGTTGAATCCCAAAGCGCGAAATATGGGGCATATGCTTCATTTTGGCGGAATACGGCCCGGATTTCCTGATATTTCCTCCGGCTTTGAAAAACAGCGCGGTTTATTCCGTTTTTTAGAAAAAAATGTTCGGAATTATTGTTTTTTGTTGCAAAAACCATATGAAATGATATGAATATGCAGATTTTGTTTTATTCTTTACAGGATTCTGTTATACTGTTTCTGTTTTGACGGGTAATCGGCAATGTATATTTTTTCGTAAGGAGAATGACAGATACTTATTAAACTGTAAGGAGGGAGAAGAGATGAAAAACAATGTTCTGCTTTATGTAACACTTTTTGGTTTTATTTTTTCCTGTTTTTTTTCGGTACCGGCTTTTTCCGAAGTCAGACCGGGCGCATTTACGCTGAGTCCCATGGGGGGGGGATACTCTTTTGATGATGACAGGGAACTGCTGGATTTGGGGAAAATATTCACAGTGAGTCTGGGAGAAAAATTTTCCCGAAATTTTGCATCGGAACTGGGATTCAGTTATATTCATACGGATGCGGATGCCTGCTGCAGCGATGACGACGTGTATGCCTATCAGCCCCGCCTGGATTTTCTCTATCATATTACGCCGGAAAATAATTTTGTGCCCTACCTTGTCGCGGGCGTTTCTTATCTCTTTTTCGATGAAGACAATATTGCGCCTGCGGAAATAGATGATACTGTGCAGGCCAGTGCGGGACTCGGTGTGAAATATTTTGTCACGGATAATCTGGCACTCAGGGCGGAAGGGCGTTATTATCACGGATTTGAGGATTCGGACAATGAATATGCCGTGACCGCGGGGCTGGTATATCAGATCGGCGGTGAAAGAAGGTCCGAACCCTGTGCGGACGGGGATAATGACGGTGTCTGTGATGAAACAGACCGCTGTCCGGATACACCGCCCGGAGTTGCTGTGAACAGTGTCGGATGCACCGAGGTTGAACCGGATACCGGTATGCAGAAAGCCGGGGGAACCGGGCAGGCCCTGGAAGAAAGCGACACACCGCCACCCGCGGTTCCGGAAATGATGCGCGTTACGGTATGGTTTGATTTTGACCGCACAGTCATCAAATCGGAATACCGGAGCAAACTGGAAGAACTGGCTGCTTTCATGCAGGAATATCCGGAGACAAGGGCCAGCATTGAAGGGCATACCGACAGTATTGGTTCGGAACGTTATAATCAGAAACTTTCGGAAAAAAGATCTGTCAGCGTGAAACAGTATCTGACCGAACATTTCGGCATTGCACCGGAACGCTTTATACTGTACGGCATGGGAGAAAGTCAGCCCGCCGCATCCAACAGAACAAAAGAAGGCCGGGCGCAGAACCGCCGGGCCATTACCGTTACGATTATGCCATAGAGAACCGGGGAGCGGAATACGGGGGATTCGGATGCGGGAATGCATCATTTTCCGCGCGGTCCCCTTCTCGCTGTCTTCCGTTCCCCGGCCTGTTCAGAAACCATGAAAAAATCAAAAGCGGAATCATCCGAAGTATTTGAAAAATCAGCAGTGCGGTTCAAAGGTGTCGGCAACCGTCTGCGTATCAGTCTGGATCCGGAAGTAAGTCCCGAAGTTCTGTGTCAGGAACTGGACCGGCTGCTGTCTTCCCTGAACCATCCCCTTGACAAAGCCCGTGTATTTATTGATACCGGCGAGACGGATGATAAGAATCTGATTGGGGAAATAGCGGCATATCTGAAAAAACACTACGGAGTGAGCTCCGCAGGTCCCCCGGAAACAATCACACCGGGAACAAAATTACTGGAAACACAAGTGTCTGAGACCCAAACAAAAGATACGGAAGAAAGTGTCCGGAGGCGGGAGATGGATTCTTCCTCCTGGCACCGGCAGCATTCGGAAGTACTCATGCTGAGCGGTCGGGTCCGCTCCGGGCAGAAAGTGGCGGCCCGGAATCATCTTGTCATACTCGGAGATGTCAATCCCGGAGCAGAAGTGATGGCAGGCGGCGACATTCTGATTATCGGAAGTCTGCTGGGAACCGCGATTGCCGGGCAGCCGGATAATGAAGCTGCCATTGTGCTGGCCCTGGATTTCCGGCCGACCCAGGTGCAGATCGGCAGTTTTGTGGCAGCGGGCCCGCCTTCATCTCCCGGGAAAATCATTGAGTTTGCCCATGTGGAGCAGGAGAATATTGTTGTGGAAAAATACCTGGAAGCCAACCCTTTCAGCCGGCTTCCCTGGCCGGTCGCCCGTTAAATCCGTATGGTTTCGGAAATGCATCCGGACGTTTTCTGCCTGCCGGGGCCTGAAATATGTATCTGACAGTGACAATGAAGAGTCAGAAACTTCGGATTCTGTAAAAACAGGGCATTATAAAATCAGACCTGCCGAAACGAATTTATAAACGGCTGATTTTACAATTGCCAATGCAACTCTTCATTCGCATTGACAGTATTCTGTATGTCCGAATCTGTTTCTGAAAAACATAAATAATGAGGTAAGACTTTGGATGGAAAAATAATTGTCGTCACTTCCGGTAAGGGCGGTGTAGGCAAAACCACGGCAACAGCCTCTCTGGGAGCCGCACTGGCTCTGGAGGGAAATAAGGTGGCCGTGGTGGATATGGATATTGGTCTCAGAAATCTGGATGTTGTGATGGGGCTGGAGAACCGCATTGTTTTCAATGTGGTGGATGCTGTCAAGGGGAACTGCAAATTAAAACAGGCCGCCATTAAAGACCGGCGGGTGGAAAACCTTTACCTGATTCCCGCCTCCCAAAGCGATAACAAGGATGTTCTCAATCCGGAAGAAATGGTAAAATTCGGGAAAATGCTCCGCCGCCATTTTGATATTGTTCTGATTGACTGCCCTGCCGGTATTGAAAGAGGATTTGAGAATTCCGTGGTTTCAGCAGATGAAGCCCTGGTAATCTGCACCCCCGAAGTCTCCGCGGTTCGGGATGCGGATCGTGTCATCGGTCTGCTCTATGCCCGATCCATTACACCGAAACTGATTGTAAACCGTATTATTCCGCAGATGGTGGAAAACGGGGACATGCTCAGTCATACGGACATGGTGGATGTGCTGTCCATCGAACTCATCGGGCTGGTGGAAATGGATGACCATGTCGTCATTTCCACCAATACAGGAATGCCGCTGGTTTTACAGAAAAATTCCAAAGCCGGAGAAGCATTCAGACGCATTGCCATGCGTCTGAACGGCAATACGGATGTGCCCATACAGGTGCCGCAGTCTCAGAAGAGTATTTTCAAAAAAATCCGAAATAAACTCGGCATCGGCGGATAAGGAGGCTCCCTCTTATGTTTAACGGACTTTTCCGAAAGTTTTCCGGAAGAAACAAAGACAGTAAAGAGCTTGCAAAAAAACGGCTGAAATTTGCCCTCATATATGACAAGCTGGAAGTATCCGACGATATTATCAAAAATCTTCACAAAGATATTGTCGAGGTAATTTCCCGGTATTTTGAAATTGATCAGGAGGCATTGGAACTGGATATCCGCAGGTCCTCGGAGGATCTGTCGGCTTTGGTGGTCAACACCCCGATTTTATCGGCAAAACGAAAAAAAGACTCTCTCTGAGACCCTTTTGTCAGGGGGGGGATCCGGTCCGGTCTCCTTTTTTGCCGATAATCACTTCTGTTACGGGTATATTTTTCCCTGCTTTTTTCATTCCTTTCATAATAATTGCGGGCAGCGCGCTGCAGCAGGGCACTTCCATAAAAGCGATGCTGATGTGCCGAATGTCCGCAATGCTGAAAATTTCTGCAAATCTCTGTATGTAAAGTTCCTTATCATCAAATTTGGGGCAGCCCATCATCACAGTTTTTCCCTGCATCAGATCCGGATGCAGTGCCGGATAGGCGGCGGCGCAGCAGTCGGCCAGTACCAGAATATCCGCATTTTTCAGAAAAGGGGCATCCGGGGGAATCAGGCGGATTTTTACCGGCCAGTGGGAAAGGGCGGAAGGCATTGCCGCACCTGTATTTTCCCCGCTTCGGGGCATTTTGTCCATGGGTGTCAGAACCTGTATCCGGGAAGAAGGGCATCCGCAGGCCATGTTTGCCGGTTTTTCCTCTTTTGCCAGCTCTGACAGACGGGCTTCCACGGCTGTTTCATCAAATTCTTCAGCTTCCCTCTCCACAATTTTCAATGCACCGGTGGGGCATTCTCCAATACAGGCACCCAGGCCGTCGCAAAAACGGTCGGCCACCACTTTGGCTTTGCCGTCAATGATTTCCAGGGCACCTTCCGCACATCCGCTGATGCACTGTCCGCAGCCGTCACAACGTTCTTCATCTATTTCTATAATTTTTCTGATAACTTTCATATTTTCCCTCCTCTGCTGTTTCGGAATGGGTACGGGACAAACTGAGCATTTGAAAATCGCATTCACCTTTTTCAGCGGAACAGCAAAATGAAATGGTCAGCTTATGTAAAACCGGCTCCCTGTTTCCTGCTGCTGCCGAATTGTAAAATACATTTTATGCCGTAAATAAAAGAAGTGCATTGATTTATGTCAAGAGATGATTTAAATTTTGATATTTGATGGTCTCGTAAAAAGTCCGAAAATCAGGTTTTGACACATATTAACACTCTGATTTTATTAATAGTGATTTTTAAAATTTGGACTTTTTACCGATTCATCATATTTGTGTCACTGTATATTTAAACAGGCAGTATGAAATGCAAAAACTGATGAAGCGGTAAAAAAACCGGTTTTTCATTTTTGCCCTAATGTCTCGTCAAAGTTAAAATGAGGGGTATCCGGAACACCTGCTTAGCCTGAATGATTCACAAATCAGTTTTTTGCAGTAAATACAGGAAGACACAAAAAACTGAGTTTTGCAGCCGTATTTTCGTATAGGCAAATTAATCAGCAGCTTATCTGCCGGGGACTAAAACGTGTGAATAATGCAGGTTAGGTGATTTCCGAAAAAGATAATACCGGAGGAGTGCCGAACTGAAAGTTTGGCAGTGTCCGGCAAATGACAGTCCGCTCACAGACTTTCCGCCTGTGACTCCTGCAGAAGCGGTACATTCATATTTGGAAATCGCCTAAGTGTAATTGTGAAACGTGCGGACATGACGGAAGATGCTGAAAACCTCCTCCCGGCTGAGGACTCAGGGAAGATGTCTTTCCTTCTCTGATTTCAGAATATTAAAGATATGCCAGTCCCGCTGAGAAAAGGGGACTGCGGCCCCTCCCGGCAGCACTGCGGCGGATCGCCGTGGTACAACCTTCACCCGAAGGTCACATTTCACTTACCCCGGTCACACACCGGACCGGCGGACAGGTATGCGATGCCCCGGTGCCGCATACCCATGCGGATCAGGTTGACCGGCCCGGCGGTGTCTCCGGAGAACACACAGCGCCGGGTCGGCAACCTATCCGCAACGTTATGCCCCATGATCTATTGAAAAGATAAAAATATGCAACAAAATAAAAATGTTATTAACACTCCTAAACCAGTATTGGAAGACAGGGAAATTTTACTTATTCTTTACAAAGAAGCATCTGAAAAAGACAAATTTTCAGTTACCAATGTTTGATGAATATGTAAAAAGTCCGAAATACGGGGATTTCAGTAATTTAACATACTAATTTTACTAAGACTGAATTCCGGAAAAATGACTTTTTACCGGTTCATCAATGTTTGGAATAATGCAAGATTTTTTACTACTGCATTGTCAGGATTGAAATTGTGAGTTGAAAAAATCGGATTTTTCCAAAAAATCCGATTTTTCTGTGTAACTGAAGTCACAGATTCAAAATTGACAATGCACTACTGCATTGTCAACATTTAAATGACGGGTATGTAACATATTGAATTTTTTTTGTAGGGTGGGCAAAAGCGCAGCGCAGCCCACCGATTCAGGTGGGCACGGAAAAACATGTGCCCACCCTACAAAAAATTCAACCCGTCAGTTTAACTTTGACAAGGCACTACTGCTTTGTCAAATCTAAAAATTAGGATATGCCTGATTTCATTCGGGGACAGAGACAAGGCATGCCTTGTCTCTGGCATCCCTGCAATGAAATGACAATCCTAAAATTAAGCAATGACAAAGCACTACAATTACTTCTGCTTTAATCACAGTTTCTATTGCATTTATCAGAAATTCAAATAAATTAAAGGTAGGCGATACTCTCAGCATTGGGATAACAGTTTCATTGATACTGATACCCCTAATTGTTATCGTATTATCATTTGTTGGGATAAAAAACCTTGAAAGAGAGTACAGCAGATTTTTGGAATGGATTGCCGTAATTGAAAAGTTACGTGAAAAATTGGGTCTTTATCAAGAAATCAACATAAAAAAATCTCCTGATGACAAATATTTGGAGACCGTTAAACCAAAACCTGCTTTACAATATTTTTCTCATTCCAGATTTATTGAATTGAATCAAAGGAACAATCCATATAGCTGAAATGACATAAGGTAGGTTTTGGTTTAACGATCTC
>JAABRU010000208.1 GCA_011390755.1 Desulfobacteraceae bacterium
CCGGAGTGCAAAAATTGTATTTCTGCACCGCCGCATCTCCCGGTTCCCCATGCAAAAATGCAATTTTTGC
Organism: Desulfobacteraceae bacterium; assembly: GCA_011390755.1. Taxonomy (GTDB): domain Bacteria; phylum Desulfobacterota; class Desulfobacteria; order Desulfobacterales; family Desulfococcaceae; genus JAABRU01. Next base: position 71 of record JAABRU010000208.1, read on the forward strand.
ACTCCTCCGGAAACTTTTCGATCTACTGACCTGGATTATTCATGAATTTCAGCAAAAATATGGTATCCTGCTGATAAACAAAAGAATTAAGAAAAATGGCTTAAAAACTCAGTTTTCTGCCATTTTCTGTATTTACAATAAAAAGTGCATTTATGAATAATGCAGGCTAATCAACTGATAAAAAAATTTTTTATACCTGGGGCCTGGCTTGCGGGGCAAGGGGCAGTGAAAAGCCGAAATATTTTTGACGGCAGAAAAAAACGGTAATGGGATAAACAGCAGTTTTCCGGTTTCCGAAACAGCGGAACAGGGCATGCCTTTCTGCGGTGTTGCAATAAAAACAGCATGTTTAAAACCGAATCCGCATTGCCGCCTTTTGCTTTATCTGAAGCGGAAAATATGATTTTTCGGGCAGAGAAAAAATATGCGGATAAGTTTTTACAAACCTGTCATTTCTGCATTGAATTCTTGTGGTGCTTTTGTTATTGATTTCAAATACAGGATAATTATTATTTATCAGTTTACAGACTTCTTACAGATTTTCGGAAACGGAATTTTCACAGCCTTTGCTCCGGCGGTATTTTTGTGAAAAATCATTTTTGGACATCGCTAAGTGAGTAATCATTCTGTTTATATTTTCCCGTCCTGCAGACTTCCGGATAATTATTCTGGCTGCCTTTCCGGCCGGAGATATACTTTTTCGTATTATCTCCGACCTGCCGCCTTCCCAAAATGAATTATCTGAAAGCCTGTATATCCTAAATATAATAATCCGGACGGATTTTTAAAAAAACTATTTTAGAGAAGGAGAATCAATGACAGTCCTGATTGTGGTTGTCGTCCTGACCATATTCATTTCTTCACAGTGCTCTTTGTATGAGGCTGTTCTGTATTCCACCCGAATGGGAACCCTGGAAGCAGAAAAGACCGAAGGAAAAATGCAAAAAAAAGCCGTGAAAATGATTAAGATGAAAAGCCGTATTTCTGTCCCGCTTTCGGCCATACTGATTTTAAATACCATTGCCAACACAGCCGGTGCCACCATTGCCGGTATGTATGCGTCAAAGGCGCTGGGAGATGCCATGGTTCCTTTTTTTTCCGTTGCTTTTACCCTTGCAATACTGTTTTTTGCCGAAATTATCCCCAAAACCTTCGGAGCTGTTTACTGGCGATCCCTCTGGCCGGTGACTGTATGGCCGCTGACAGTGATGAAATATCTGCTGTATCCTTTTATTCTTCTTACGCAGAAACTCTCCGAATCCATCACCAGTCCTGACAACCATTCCACGAATGTTACAGAAGAGGATATACTGGGAACCATCCGTCTGGGGGCAAGAGACGGTGAAATTTCCCAGTGGGAAAGCATCATGCTGCATAATATTATCCGCCTGGAAAATAAAGCCGTAGAGGAAATCATGACCCCGCGCACGGTGATGTTTACACTGGATGAAAATCTGACTGTGGAAGAAGCATTCCGGCGGGTCAGTGAAAAGGGTTTTACGCGGATTCCGGTCTACCGGGAAGAACGGGAAAATATTGTCGGATATGTGATGATAAATGATCTGAGTTCTGCCCAGATTATCAGCGAACCGGGAGAAAAACTCAGTGCCATCACCAAACCCATTATGTTTGTGCGGGAAGAAGAAAACTGCCTGGTACTGCTGACCAATTTTCTGAAAAAAAGACTGCATATTGCCATTATCGGAGATGATTACGGCGGGGTTGCCGGTCTGGTGACCCTGGAGGATCTGATTGAAACCGTATTGGGTGCTGAAATTGTGGATGAAACAGATGCGGTGGTGGATTTACAGAAGATGGCAAAAAACCGTATGCAGAAACGCTTTTACATTCAAAAAGAAATGGAAATCAGCGATGAATCTTTCGGTACTGAAAACCTGGCAAAACAGGACACAATGATGAAAAAAGAAAAAAAGACCGAAAAAATGCAGGAAAAGAGGGAAACGGAGGATAATCCGGAACAGGGGGATGCGGAGGATAGTCCGGAACAGGGGGATGCGGAGGATAGTCCGGAACAGGGGGATGCGGAGGATAGTCCGGAACAGGGGGATGCGGAGGATAGTCCGGAACAGAGGACTGATGAAGACAGCAAATCCCCGCTTTCCGGAAGATCAATAATTCGGTAAAAAATTTCAGATTTAATAATTTCAGAAGGTTATAAATCCATATCTGAAAATTCTCATTTAATGATTTCATAAGGTTACATTTTTCAGCCCGGAAATCAGAAAAAATAACCGAACTGCCGGAAGAGAAGAAAGTGTCAGAAAAATCAGAAAACGAAAACAGTTTTATGCATTCCTGTAAATATTTTTATATAAAATGCAGCATCAGTCCGGAAGTATTTTTTCTGAATTTCATTTTCCTTCATGATGCATAAAATTTTCTGTAATCATATGAAATAATAAAGTTCCCTCCTTTTTCAAAGGGGGAATTCCCATCAGAATTTATGACTGCAGGGATTTTAATTTCAATCATTTACCCCCATCCAAATTTTTTTTGGCATTCTTTTTGCAAAATTTTTTTGACGGGGACTGTTTTCACGCACCCGGGCAAATATTTTCCGTAAAAATATTTCATGAGGGATTTTCCAATAAATCATCTGCCCCGGGGCGGACACAGGGTTTGTTCCTGCACGTTCCGGATAAAAAAAACGGGTATTTTATTTTTTTGGGGAATTCCTGAAATCCTGTCTGAAGATACATATTTCCAGTCTTTGACAGTTTTTCTGAAATATGCTTCCCGAAAATTTCTGCAGATAAGGAGGGGGAACATGAAAATACCGTATGAATCAAAAATATTTGCACATTATCAGGAATTTGAATCTTTCTGCAAATCTTTGTTTACACTGAAAAAATGGGAATATAAAAAATTATATCAGGTGATGATCAAACTGGAAAGTGTGGGGAAAAATCCGATTCGGAGCATGATTCTCTGGAAAAATTCTTTGTCGGAGCAGGAATGCCTGGATTTTATCCGCTTCATGATTCTGGTGGATGAAAGTGATATGATTTTTGATAATCCGACCAGGTAACACCGCAGAGAATCGGAATTGGCGGATTTTTGAATATAAAAACCGGCTTCCCTCTCCGGGTCAGAGATATAAGGGGATGGGGAGATAAGATACTGTGATAAAATAATATTTCATTCTGCCCCTGCGGGACAGTACTCTTGCCCTAAGCAGAATAATTGCCTCCTCCGGTGGGCAATACTGCCGCCTTAAACTGAAAATCCTCCCGTTGGGACAATACCGCCGCCTTAGGCAAAACCGGGGACTGCAGGGGCGTACTGAGTACACCCGTCACACAGTGCGGGGACCTATGCATACGTCCCCGCACCTTACGCCAACAGCATTGGGGGGAGTCCCGGATCAGCAATTTGCCCCCGGGAGGGAGGCCGTCATCAGGGGATTTGTCCCTCCGCCTTCATTTTCTGCCGGGAATATTCAATCACTTTCATCAGCAGTTCTTCCAAATCAACTTCCGGGTGGTATCCGATGGCCCGGGATATTTTATCCAAAGAAGGAACCCGTCTTTCCATATCATCAAAAGGCTGGCCGTAGGCTTCTTCATATGAAATATATTTAATCTCAGACTGACTGCCGGTAAGACGGATAATTTTTTCTGCCAAATCAGCAATACTGATTTCCTGATCCGAACCCACATTAAAAATTTCTCCTTCGGCCTCTTTTTTTTCCATCAGTGCAATAATGGCCCTGACCACATCGCCCACATAACCGAAACATCGGGTCTGTTTTCCGGAACCGAAAACCCGCAGCGGCCGGTTTTGCAGGGCCGCTTCCGTAAAGCGGGGAATCACCATGCCGTACTGTCCGGTCTGACGGGGGCCGACGGTGTTGAAAAAACGGGTAATCACCACCGGAAGCTGATACTGTTTTGCATAGGCCAGTCCCAGAAACTCATCCACTGCTTTGGATGTGGAATAACTCCATCTGCTGTAAATGGTGGAACCCAAAAGCCGATCATCTTCTTCTTTAAAAGGTACATGGGTACTTTTCCCGTAAATTTCGGAAGTGCTGGCAAGGAGTACTTTTTTTCTGAATTTTTTTGCAAGATTTAATACAATTTCCGTTCCCCGGATGTTGGTTTCAATGGTCCGCACCGGCTCATCCACAATCAGCTGCACCCCTACCGCAGCAGCCAGATGGTAAATTATATCACAGCGATCAATGAGTAAATACATCATTTTCTCATTTAAAACAGAATCATCCACAAATCTGAATTTCGGATTATCCAGCAGCCGGGATATGTTTTCAAGTTTCCCGGTTGATAAATCATCTATAATATCAACCTGTTCTCCTCTTTCCAGTAAAGCATCGCAAAGATGACTTCCGATAAAACCGGCTCCGCCGGTAATTAACACTCTCATATATCTCTCCTGAAATAATAATAAAAACTGTTAAGTAGTGCTCTGTTTCATTTAAAATTGCAGGTCGGGTTAGCGAAGTGTAACCCGGCATTCGGATGTTCTGCTCCGAAATACCTGCACAATTGTAAGTGAAACAAAGCAGTAGTGCTCTGTCAAGTTTCAGTAGATCGAAAAGATTCCCCCGGATACGGTTTTGCGACTGTCCCGGAGTGCAAAAATTGTATTTTTGCACGACCGCAGATCCCGGTTGCATGCAGAAATACAGTTTTTGCACTCCTCCGGAAACTTTTCGATCTACTGAGTTTTGGATGACGGCTTATTTGCACAGGCCCGGCATGAAAGGCTTCGGGGGCATATGCAATACGCCCCTGCAGAAAAAAAAATCAACGGATTTGATGCACTACCGATTAAAAAAGTAAACTGCCCGTAAACTGCAACTATTTTTCCGGAAACCGGTGTGCATCATCATCTGCATCTTCCTGCTTTATCTCATACAGATTTCCTTCCCAGGGCTTAAACGTATCGCGAAAAGAATGTCCTGTTCCCAAATCCTTTTTTGTCCGCAGATTCACCGGATTTACCCTTTCACGGAACTGCAGTGAAATCACTTTCGGCTCTTCCTGCATGTTCTCCGTATCCCGGAACTGCATTTCCGTTGCATTTGTAACTATCGGATTTCTGATAATTCCCAGATAACGGATATTTCCCTTTTTCCAGAAGAGTGTCTCCGGCAGGGAAACAGAATTTCCTTTCTCCCGGACGATCACTCTGGGAAAAAGACCGCTTTCTTTGAAAATGCCGGAAAGGATCTGCCGCCACTGCATACCGAAAGCGGAAAATCTTTTTTCTGAAACACGGTATTCAAGGGGGCAGATATTCAGATACAAAGCCCGTCCTTTTCCATAGGAATTGGAAAAAAGAAGGGATATACTGTCATTGCAGCTGCGGATGAAATTCCCTTTCATATCCGGACGCTGATATTCCGTCCCCCTTTCATATACTGCCAGTTTTTTGAAACGGCAGATATTTTTAAAATATGTAAATCGCTCTGAAAAAGGTTCCTTATATTTTTCCCCGTCAATTTCCGTAATGCCTTTTCCGTTCAGATACCCGGTTTTTTCATTCCGTTTAATTGCAAAAACATCATCCAGTGCCCCTTTTTTTCTTCCTTTTCCATGTTCATCCAAAAGTCCGCAGAGATAGTCTGCAATCAGCACCCCTCCCTTTCTGACAAAATTTCTGAGTATATCTGCCTCCCTGTCTGAAAGACAGAGGGTTTTGGGCAGGATGATAATACGGAATCTCTCATTCAGATCGACTTTGTGTTCCTGTACATCCGCATAGGATATGAAATCATACTGAAATCCCATATCCTCCAGGGTTTTGCACCATACTGTCCGCAGAATCCCGGCACTCTGATTGTCATTATCTATGGAACTCATCCGTCTGGGCCAGGTTTTGCCGTGAACCAGCGCATCTGCCGCCCAGGATGCCTGCAGCGAAGGATGGGAATAATAGATGCCGACAGGGTCGGGATCGAAGAGTGTATGGCCATGCACAATCGTTTTACTGATGTCCCCCTGTATTTCACGGAAAGTTTGCCGCAGTTTCTGTATATGGGGCGCAATATTTTTTTTGTCCGTGTTTTTTCCCCGGGAAGGGAACCAGCCTTCGGGCCAGGCCACAACCGCCTGATTGCCGTGCAGGAAGTAATACCAGAGAAAGCGGGAATCAGTTTGGACATTTCCTGTGGAAAAAAATGTCTGCATTCTCGGTCTGCGTTCCCGGTTCCAGAAAGAGCGGAGAATTTCATTTGTGCTGTGAATGTCATAGGCTTCCATCCACTGTACGCAGCGGCAGAGCCGGGCATAGTCATATCCGCCCCAGGGGGATGGGGCCTGACCGCCGACAAAACCGGCCGGAATATCCGGATCTTTCTCATTGGCATAACGGGTAAGTTCTGCCAGCACCGCTGCAAACTGATAATCCATAAACGTGCGGAAATCTGCCCAGCAGGACAGATTCCATTGCGAAAAGGGTGCAGACAGTTTTTCCCGCAAATCTTCAAATCCGCAGGGAAGCACCGCACTGAAATCCGTATAGTCTGTCTCCCACTGCCGGTTCAGCTTTTCAATGGTCTGATATTCATTTTTCAGCCATTCCCTGAACCAGGCCAGAGACAGGGGGTGAATATCCGTATCCGCTGGATTGATAAGGGTTCCCAAAGAAATTTCATCATCAAAGGCATAGGCCAGGACAGGACCTTTTCCCGCAACCTGGATATTTTTTTCCATATGGGCCTTCATGCGGGAGATGACTTCCGGATCCGCCAGACTGTGAGGGCGGGAAAGCATTTCACTTTTTCCGCTCACGGCCCTGCGGTTTTCCCCGCTGAGGAAAAGATAGCCCTTGTCGGTAATATGCCCTGCATAATAGGGAAAATGATGAAGCATGGAAAAACGGACTTTTTCCTCCTGATCTGCGCCCCGGTCTATCTGAAATCCGCCGAGTCCCAGATGCTGATACAAATCATAATCTCTGAGCACATCTGTCTGATAGGGCCATACCAGCACCCGGAAATGAGACCATTCGGGCCCTGCCGCTATGGCCGGAACCCGGGGAATCTCACCGATCCGCTGTATTTCGGCCCGCGCACAGGGCAATGCTGTCAGCAGCTGGCCGGAAAAAATCAAAAAAAATATGCACAGTTTCTGTAAGCCCATTCCGCACTCCTGAGAATACAAAAACCGTCTTTTTCAGACGGCTTTGACTTATCCATCAATAGCAGACTTTATCGGGAATAAGGATTTCCGCCGCAGGGTGCCTCCTTTATCCTCTGATATTATCAGCAATATATTTTTTATTTCACTGTTTCAGTCTTTTTATGCCATAATACATCCCGTCTTTCAACCTTTAAAAAGGAGAATGTATTATCAGTAGATCGAAAAGTTTCCGGAGGAGTGCAAAAATTGTATTTTTGCATGTCAGCCGGGAGATGCGGCGGTGCAGAAATACAGTTTCCGCACTCCGGAACAGTCGTAAAACCGTATCCCGGGGAAACTTTTCGATTTGCTGATTATGGCAAAGATACTCCGCACAAAATGCTACGAAGAAACCGTGATCCCGGAAGGAAAAAGCATATTCCGTGCCGGAGCGGCGACCGGGCCTCCTGAACTCCGGACGGAATCCGACCTGCATCCCTGAAAGACTTTCTGCGGAATATCAGAAATTTTTTCAGGGATTTATTTTGTATCAGCGCGGGGGCAGGTCGGTTCAATGCACAGGGGGGCAATCCATACGGGTTGGGCTTTCTTTTTTATTGTATCTTCCATACATGAATGACCGGTTTGCCTCCGTCAACCATATATTCAATGGCATAAAGATAGGCATGTTCACGGTCGAAAGCGACATCGCCGATACGATGACGCCGCATATCCCCGGAACCCAGTTCGAAGACTTCCCATTCCGGTAGAATAAGGTACAGGAATTCATCAACATCCATGAACGCATAAGCCTGCGGTTCCCATGGCTGCAGAAGACCCGCGGCCACTTTCGCCAGATCATCCGGATCATACAGCAGGAAACGGGCATCGTAACGGTTGCTCCACCAGGCCCGGCCCGAAGCGCAATCTCCGGCGTTTTCATTACAGCAATATTCAAAATCCTCATCAGGGCATCGGGTTCCGTCTGCGTTGCGGCATAAAACCATGCTTGTTTCATCCAAATCCAGACACGGTTTGGCCGGGTCAGTGTGATGAACATAACCGTACCAGTATTTTGTGCCGGTAGCCTTGGTTCCTGAAAACAGAACCGCCGATTTCCCGGATGGGGTTTCAATCCAGACACCGCCTTCCCATAAATCCGCATGTTGATAATTTCTCAAACAATTTTCAATATTATTATTTTGCAAGGCGCTATCATACAAAATGAGCGGAGCGGCTTCCAATCTCGTTCCGTCGGCGGGCGCATTTCCGCCTGCGGACCATGGGCGGTATGCAATCAAAGTCGGTCCCATGCCTCCCTGCCCGCCGCATTCGGCTCGCCCGGTTCCAAGCATTTTACCGGATACATGCGCATTTGCCCAGTTTTGAGGTATATCCAGCATGTATGCATTGACGCTGTGCGGCAGATAATCGCCGATATGCCATATACCTTTGAAATTGGGATTGCTCAAATCGGCGCTGAACCAGCCATGCGATGCCATATCTTCCGGCTGCAGATGAACTCCCCAGCAAAAATGAATCAGTGCGCCGGTGTCAGGGTGATTCAGATACTGCATTCCGGCCTTGGGAACCTCATAAATCGTAAACTTTCCCTCCAATACATTCTGAAAATTCTGAATGAAAGCCGCCTGGGGCAGGTTTTCGGGATTTCCTTCAGCCGCAGGAACCGGAATACTGACTTCAGCTACCTGATTACCGGCATAAACATCCGTTCTGTCATGTCCCATGATAAACAATGACCCGCTGAATTCATCGGAATTCGTGGGATCGCCATCAGGTCTGAACGTCATGGCGTTGCCTCCATAGGAAAAGGTTTCCGGCGGGTTATCATCTCCTCCCGGAAGTCTAAACGCTCCGAGATATTGGAAATCGGAAGGCTGAACAAGATTGCCGCTCTCCCCTGTCCCGGCTACGGTCTGCATCGCGTAGATCGCCTCGGCAATACCGATTCGCTTGTCCTGATTGACCTCGGCGGATAGAACCGCGTTCACAGGCGATATCCCGGCGCATACCTGAAGGGCCAAAATGGCATCGGCAAGATTCACGAGACCGTCCGGGCTGCCGTCAATGTTCCCGCTTACTATCGTATCGTTCCGGGTGGTAAAAGTTTGATCATTCCCGTGAGACACGCCTTCCCCGTTCTCCGCCGTCAAACGGAAATGATACACGGTTCCGCTGATAAGGCCGGAAACCGGTTCATTTACTTCCATCGAACTTGCGCCGGAACCGGCGCTTTTTGACGACGTCTGCGATCCGTAACCGGCTGTCGGCCCGTATTCAAAATAATAATTCGTTTCCGATCCGTTCGGATTGACGGATCCGTTCAGTGCGGCACCGGTTGAGGTTACCGAAGTCGCCGCACCGGTGACGACCGAAGGGGGTGAAGCTGTCCCGGTTATTTCCTGATACCATATCCGGGCGATAGCATCATAACCGGCACCGTTGGGGTGATTGCCGTCGTCGCTCAGGGTGGAAGCGTTCTCAAAAATTGTTGTATTGAAAAAATCAACGGTTACAGCGCCATGAGTTGCGGCATGTGCCTTGATCTGACTGTTGTAATTGATAATCTGCGCTGACATTCTGGGGACTTCATCATCGGTAATGCCGGGAAAAGTTTCATTGCGGAGTGAGGCATCCGCAATAACCGGTCTTTTGGTCTGGTCATCCAGCAGGGCGATGTAAACACTTGCCCCGGCTGCCTTGATATTGTTTACAATTGTATTCACATTATCGTAAGAACTCGCCATTTCAGCCTGTTCGCATGTGGGAAGGTCAGGGTAATATTCGGTGCATACGTCACTGGCATACAAGCCGAAAAGATCATTGCTGCCGATCCAGATAAGGGCGATTTTAAGATTTCCCGCAGGTGCGGCATTTACATCGGATACAGCATCGGTAAGCTGCTTATTGATCAGGTCCTGTGTGGTATCACCGGAGATGGCACGGTTGGACAAGGTCGAACCCGGATAATCGCTTTGCAGCATGGTCAGGAGTCTGGCGGGGTATCCCCCGCCGGATCCGTCATCCCCGTCACCGGCAGTGAGGCTGTCGCCCACAGCAACCAGTGTAATGGATTGAGATAACGCAGGGTTTGCAATGAATATTATGAACAATGCGGCGATTACGATTTTTCCTGTTTTCATGACAGCCTCCTTTTTATGTAATTTCTCAAAAAGTTCAGGTGATTAATGAAATATTACCGAGACATTTCAATTCCAATCTGTTATTATCGTTAATAAAATGAATGTCAATAAAATTATCGGGAGTTACGCAGTAGAATTTTAACTGTTTGAATTTATTATATGCCTTAAAAATTGACAGTCAATAAAAACAGCAGATTATATTTCAACTGCGTAAGTCCTAATTAAAAAAATGTACAGGAAGTATGGGGAAAAGCAAGAAAAATCGCAGCGTGGATATCCGCAGTCCCGGCGCTTTGCCGGATACCATGACCGTGGAACGGATGAAACCGGGCCTGTGTTACCACCGTAATCCCCTGATGACGGATGTGCTGAAGGATTACCGGTACACGGAAAAAGCGGGCAGAGGCATTTTACGGTGCAGGCGCAGGCTGAAGGAGATGAAGAGGAAATCGCTGGATATCATTGATACATGCCCTGAATTATGGGTGATACTGCATGATGACTGAGGATATTATCAATGCCGTTTCCTTAAGACTCCCCTCCCTCAGGGAGGGGCAGGGTGGAAACTGTCATTAGACATTATCGGAAATAACATTCGGTATTTCTTAACCCCGCAGGGGTGTCAGATAATATCCCGGCATTTTAATGCCGGGATACAGTGAACCAATACACAGAAGTCCCGTAGGGACGGCAGAAAAATAAGCATATTCAGGAAGTTCTGCCGTCCCTGCGGGACTGATTCAGATATGGAATCCCGATCCCGGCAGTAAACTGCCGGGCTGTTTTCTGTTGTCCCTACGGGACATAAAGGTTGCTGAGGCATCATTTCTTATTTCCGATAATGTCT
>JAABRU010000363.1 GCA_011390755.1 Desulfobacteraceae bacterium
ATGTCCGGTAACCGGAACTTTGCCTGTTTTACGCTTTTCACCCAACGGGTGAAGAGCCGGAAACTGCTGAGCCCCTGATATTTCCGGTCGGAAATCATTTTCAGGTCTGAGAATCGCTCCATTTAGGTTTGAGAATCAAAGCCGGACAATATGCACTGTTTTGCTTACACTCAAAACAGATAATGCTTACAAATTTTTCCGAAAAACAAATTATACGTCATTATTGCCCTGAAATGTAAGGAAAGTCAATTGATTTTAGGCCGCGTAATGAGTGATTTACTGTTGGGTTACGCTTCGCTAACCCAACCTGCTTTCATGTTTCGTTGTGAATGCAATTCATGGCCGTTTATATCCCCTGTAGAGACGCACGGTGTGCGTCTCTGCGGTGTGCGTCTCTCGGCGGTGTATTTTCATGCTTCGCTGTGAATGCAGGTCATGACCGTTTATATGAAAGTGTCTGCGAAAAACCGGCCTCCGCCTTAATTTTCGCACTCCGCGCAGCTTTCATGTTTCGTTGTGACCGTCAGTCATGGCCGTTTATATGAAAGTCCCCCTGTAGAGACGCACGGCGTGCGTCTCTGCGGTCGTGCGTCTTCTGCTGCAGAGACGCACACCGTGCGTCTCTACGGTGTGCGTCTCTCGGCGGTGTATTTTCATGTTTCGTTGTGAATGCAGGTCATGACCGTTTATATGAAAGTGTCTGCGAAAAACCGGCTTCGACCTTCATTTTCGCACTCCATTGTGAGTTTCCAGCCCCCGGTCCCTTTATATCAGTAATTTTCTGCATAAAATCCCGGGGAAGAAAAATCTTCCAGACTGCCGTCTTCTTTTTCACGAATCAGCAGGCATTCCGTGTTTTCCAGTCCCCTGACCAGTTCCAGACTTTTTCCCGGCCCCAGTACCATAAGAGCCGTGGCCAGTCCGTCGGCAAAGGTGCAGGTATCCGCAATGACCGAGGCACTGACCACCCTGTTGGATACGGCATAACCGCTGCGGGGATCCAGCACATGGGAATAACGTATCCCCTCTTTCATAAAAAAATTCCGGTAATCTCCGCTGGTGGCAAATCCTTTGTCCCTGAGATTCAGTACTTTGTAAATATCGTCAAAGGCCGCGTCCGGTTTGGGGCGGTTGATGCCCACCCTCCACTGCTTTCCGTCCGGGCGCATACCGGATGCGTAAATTTCTCCCCCGATTTCCACCAGATAATCCCGGATTCCGGTTTCTGCTATCACTTTCCCCACCTGATCCACACCGTAACCTTTGGCAATGGATGCCAGATCCAGGGTAATTTCAGGAATTTTTTTCCGCAGCCATCCTTCCGGGGAAATTTCAATATGATGAAAACCGGTACGGGAAAGTCCTTTCTGAATTTCATCCTTTCCCGGCACTTCCTGTTTCAGACCTGCCCGGCCGAATCCCCAAAGATTAATCAGGGGATCAATACTTCCGTCCCAGGCCCCTCCTGTCAGACGGTATAATTTTTCCGCAACCTGCATTACATTCATAAAATCCTGTGAGATTCTGAATTTTGTTTCTGTGTCCTGTATCCGGTTAAACCGGCTGATTTCACTTTCTTTATCATATGTGGACATGCTGCGGTTAATTTCTTCCAGGCGTTTGCGGATTTTTTCTTCGGTTTTTTCCGTGCTGTCCGATGTAATGATTTTGATATGGTAAAAAGTTCCCATAGTTCTGCCCTGAATCAGGACTTCTTTTTTTTCCGGATTTCCGCAGGCCGTGAGCAGAACAGAAAAAAAGAGGATGGCAATTTTACGAAAAATGTGTTTCGGGTATATCATGATTATCTCTTTCTTATTGTTTTCAGGGATTTTTTAATAAATAAGATTTCCCCCCCAATGCTGCTGACTTACGCAAAACAGGGACTGCAGGGTCGTACTGCATACACTCCTGCGATAATGTCACCCTTCATTTTAATGTTGACAGAACACTATTGCATTGTCATAGCTTAATTTTAGGGTAAACGGATTTCAGTTTATAATCAATGTCGTTTCCTTAAGCAAAAAGTTCCCCTCCACCAACCCCCTCCCGCCGGGGGAGGGGAATATTCGGATCAGGGGATTTGACCCACCACCAAACAGGGCATGATAAATTCAGACTTCCCCGACTGATTTTATAAATATCTGATTATACAATAGCGGTTCCGGTCATTACTTTGCACTGATAATATATTTCAGATTGATTTTCAATATTTTTCTCTGTATTAAGAAAGATATTGCCCCCATGTCAATGTCATTGACTTAGGAATTCGGAAAAAGATAATTCCCCCCGGTTCATCCTGTCAGCAGAGAATAAACAAAAGTTTGGCATGTTTTCGCCGGACAGTTTCAGGGGGGGGATTTTTTGCCGGGTACCTTTGATGAATCGGTAAAAAGTCCAAATTTCAAAAATTGCTATTAATAAAATCAGAGTGTTAATATATATCAAAACCTGATTTCCGGACTTTTTACGAATCCATCACCTTTAGTGTTTAAGAATCTGTTTTAAAAAAATATCACCGCTATCAGATTCCGGAAAAAACATGTCCGGAAATGAAGATGAATTACGGACTCTTTTCAAAAAATATCAGATCGTGTATGATGCGTCTTCATCGTCAGAACTGCGGAATATTATTTTATGTACAAAAAAGATAAGTCTTCATATTTTCAGCAAATAATTTTGCTATAAACTGTGCCCCGTACCTGCTGCCCTTCCCCATGCCCTGAACACTGTCCCCGGCATGTCGGAAGACGGCAGGTCAAAAACTGTATATGCGTATATTTTTCAGCAGCATCCTCGGGAAGCATTTGCGGAAGTCTGTATCATTATTAGGAGTGCATCCATGACATTACAGGAACTCATCGCCAAAATCGGGCAGACAGACTACCGGATTCTGCTGGCAATATTTCTGGCCCCTCCGATCCTG
>JAABRU010000364.1 GCA_011390755.1 Desulfobacteraceae bacterium
CAGAACCCTGATTCTCAGGATGAAAGGATTTTCAGGATATGTAAGCGGTTCATCCGGGTTCATCCCTTCATCCCGTGAATCTGCGGTTCGGACAGAAAAAGATGAAAAAAATTTCCGGCACTTTTTCCGACCGGGACCGTCAGCAGAATCAAAGAGAAAAAAAGCCGGAAAAATAAATTAAAAATTTTCCGACACATTTTCAGAAAAAGACCGTCAGAGAAAACAAAAGCACATCAACCCGAAAATGAAAAGGAGAATATTATGGAAAAGAGAAATTTTACAAAAGTATCACTTGCGAACATGGCAATTCTTGTCACACTGTCCCTTATCCTTTGCTCCTGCGCGGTTACATCTGCCGGCAGAAGTGTGCCGGAAACACATACAGGTTCATATTCTGCGCCGCCGCCTGTCAGCACTGATCCTGACGAAGCGAAATATAATGCTCTTCTCGGAGTCGCTGCAATGAAAAACGGGGATTGGGACACTGCATTGAAATTTCTTGAAAAAAGTGTGGATAAAGCTCCGGGATATCAAAAATCTCAATATCAAAAGATGCTGGGAAGAATTTATGGCGGACGCGGGGCAGAAAGAATTCAACAGGGTTATACATCATCCGGTATCAGCGATCTGGAAAAAGCCCTTTCCCTTGTAAATGAAAGGGAATATCAGATTCAGGGCAGAGAAGCACTGGGACTTGTTTACGGACAGAGAGGAATCAGTTGGGTACAGGACGGTGATTTCAGCCGCAGCAGTCTCAACAGTGCAATCAGGGATCTGGAAACCGGTATCACCTATGTTCAGGATTCGGATACCAGAACAAAATTCAATCAGATTCTCGCACTTCTCTACGCATTACGGGCCGAAGACAAACAGCTTAACGGGGATGATCTCGGCGCATTGCTGGACATTTCCGCCGGTCTGGGGAAACTGAAAAAATAAGCTGAAAAATCAAATAAAAGCGTTCCATGAGGGAGCAGGCATCTGCTGCTCCCTCATGGTCGCGATCCGGATAAAATATCTTCAGCACAATGGGAGGAACACATGCTTGTCATTCACTGGTCCAAACATAATCTGACATCCAGAATTCTGAAAAACGGTATCCGTTTATCCGAGTGGCACGGTAAAAACCGGGGAGTATATGTTTATCCGATGACACCCCATTCCACATTAAACAGAAACTGGCAGCATAATCTGAAAGTCTGGAATAACAGGCTCGGAAATTATAACGGTTTTGTTTTCCGACTGACACAGAAAGATTTTCCGGTCAGGGCATCGGTATGGGCCTTACTCAGGTCAGCACCGGAAAAATATATCTTTCACTCCCTGAAAGAACTGACTGCTTTTTATGACTATTTTTTTTCGATGATTTCAGAAAAACAGGAGGATTTGCCTTTTTATCTGTGGGATGACTTTGAAATCATTATTCCCCGACGTATTCCGCCCTGCAGAATAAAAAAGGTAATTCGGGACAGGGAACCGGGAAAATACAGGAACTGCAGAAAAACGGAAAATAATTTCTGATACTCATTTCAAAGAAAGGAGAAAAACATGAAAAACAGATTATGGAACAAAACAATCCTGCCGGTAATGGTGATGCTGACAGTTTTTCTTGCCGCAGGTCAGGTGTTCGCTGAAGAAATATTTCTCAGCGATTTTTTTGCACAGGAGCACATTGAGAAAACTTCTGCCAGATATTCATTTACTGTGGGCGAATTTATTGATGGAAATACATCGGTCTGCAATACCCTGAAAATTTCCTATATTGCCCACAGTCAGTCCGGTAGTAACTACCGTAAAAACACGGTTATCCTCGGATTATTCCGCAACGGCCAGTTAGTTGACCAGAATAGGACTTACGCAGTTGAATTTTAACTATTTGAATTTACTATGTATGCCAAAAAATCACAGTCAATAAAAACAGTGGCTTATGTTTCAACTGCGTAACTCCTACAGAAAACAGATATTTATTTTTCCCAATCTACATACGGAGCCCCGATTCCGGGGTACATTCATACACAGACATTTGAAAATATTTCCTATACAAAAGGAGACAGTTTTGAACTGGAAGTCAGTGCAGGGACTGGAGATTACAGAAATTATATCAGCGCACTGTATGCGGAAAGCTGCTGGAATACTGCACCGGAATCCGCTGCAACGGGATTTCATACGGATTTTTCTGCACAGGAACGTATTGAAAATCAGACCCGGACATACCGTTTCAGTGTGGGACAGTGTAAAAATCCGGACATTCAGATATATCCTCCCATCCGGATTTCTTATATGACGCACAGCCAGTCCGGAACAAATATGAAAAAGAACGGGGTGCAGATTGTATTAAAAAAATCAGACCGGGTGATCGGGTGGTTCTATGATCAGTATGATTCCGCATCATCCCAGGGAAATATTCCGGCAGATGAACATTCCCGGTGGCTGCATATCCCTTTCCTGCTTCCTGGAGACGCACTTGATCTTGAAATCAGGGTATGGACCGGAGATCATATCAATTATGTCAGTGCCCTAAAGGTGGAAAGCGGTTATCCCGTTTCCATTCCCGCAGATGACCTCGTGGGAATGAGAAAAAACTATCAGGCATGGGCCGGAAACATCCCACTGGGAGATATCAACCGTGACAATATCGGAAACCTGAACCCGTATCAGCGATTGGTCTTTTCCGAATCCGTATCCTACGCCCTGTTTTCCCATGTACTTCCCATTGAAGGCGAAGATGAGGAGAACAGCAAAAATCAGTTTGCCGCATACTGGAACTGGGCAAAAGAACACCTGATGCGGAAAAATATCTCCACAGTCTGTTCATGGAACTATTACCTGCGACATCAAAGAATGTAATCAAATTCCGGTCCAACACAGTCAGTCACATCATCAAGTTCATCATCCAATATCAAATCAGCCTTCCAATA
>JAABRU010000008.1 GCA_011390755.1 Desulfobacteraceae bacterium
CTCCGCCCCGTAACGCATTTTTCCGGGGCTCCGCCCCGTACACAGTATGAGGCGGAGCCTCACCTCCGGCGTTACGGGGCTCCGCCCCGTAACGCATTTTTCCGGGGCTCCGCCCCGTACACAGTATGAGGCGGAGTCTCACCTCCGGTGTTACGGGGCTCTGCTCCGTAACGAGTCCGGGTTGAAACTTTCATGCTTTGTTGTGAGTCATAGCTCATGGCGGTTTATCAGAAGATGCATTGTATATTCAGCATTAAACCTTAAAACAATTATTTATGATGAAAGATATGAATTTTTCACAGGCCAGGACCTATCTGAAAAATATGCCCGTTTCTGTCAGTCGTTTTCAGATTATTTCCCATCTCCGTTCAGCAGCAGATCTGCAGGGCACGGAATCATTCCAGCGAAAAGCTGCTGAAGAACTGCTGGAAGAAACCCGACCCGAAAATGCGGTTCCGGAAGTATACCGGGAATACCGCCCCATTGTCAGAGACGGCATCCGTTTTCTCTTTTCCCGCCTGTCACCGGAACGGCTTTTTGCTATTATTGCAAATCAGCTTCTCATGAAAACCGGAAGCAGTACGCAGGAACGTCTGATCACACTGGCAAAAGAAATTCCCACCCTGCATAAACTGGGGCAAATCATTGCCCGCAACCGGAATACCGATCCCCAATGCAGAAAATGGCTGATTCAGCTGGAAAACGGTCTGTATGGAACAGATGCTGCCGCTCTCCGGAAAGAAATCCGGAAAGAAATGGATAATTATCTGCATCCATATGAGATCAGAACAGATGCGGAAATTCTTTCGGAAGCCAGTGTCGGAAGTGTGATGGGGTTTGGGTGGACTGCCCCCCATACGGGGACAGCATCACGGGGTGTATTTAAAATCATCCGTCCGGGGGTGCGGGAACATCTGACGGAAGAATTCCGTATTCTGGATGATTTGGCCCGATTTTTTCACCGGAACCGGGAAAAATATTCCCTGAAAAATTTCAAATTCATCGAAACATTTGCCGATATCCGGGATGCCCTGCAGGAAGAAATCAATCTGCGGGGGGAGCAGGAACATCTGCGCGAGGCCGCAGACTTTTACAAAAAAAACAAAAATGTACGGATTCCCCGTCTGCTGCCTTTTTCCACAGAAAATATAACGGTCATGGAATTTATGGAGGGGGAAAAAATCACGGATATCCCCATGCCGCCGCCTGTGCGCAGACAATGTGCCCGGATTCTTTTTGAAACCCTTATCTGGCAGCCGCTTTTTTCCCCGGAAGAAGCTCCTCTCTTTCACGGAGATCCCCATGCCGGAAATATTTACGGATGCAGGGATGCAAAGGGAAATCCCTCTGTGGTGCTGCTGGACTGGAGTCTGTGCGGCAGACTTTCCAAATCCCGACGATTGAAAATGGTACGGCTTATCATCGGTATTCTGATGGAAAATGAGGATATAATTTTCCAGGCCCTTATACAGCTTTCCCGGGAAGCAGGGGAATTCCGGCAGGAGAGCCGGGTAAAAGGCATTGTCCGGGATATTCTGCGCAGCAGGGAATACGCCGATTGCCGTTTTATGGAAAAAGCCTTTTATTTTATTGACAGAGCAGCCATCCGGGGTATCCGTTTCCCCAAAAATCTGCTGCTTTTCCGCAAAAGTTTTTTTACCATAGACGGCGTTCTCCGCAGCGTTGATCCGGATTTCAGCATGGATGCCTGCGTATTCCGTCTGATGGAAAACATGATGCTGGAAGAACTGCCCGGCAGATGGATGGGCATAATGATGCCGAGGGTGGATCGTGCTGAAAATTACCGGAGTCTGTTATCCAACAAAGATTTGCAATTATTTGCCTTTCAGTTTCTCATGGAATACATGCGCAGGGGAATGGGCAGTTTTTCCGGACTGACGGGGGCATATTTCTTTCCGGCAGTGACGGGAATTCTGCCTGGTAATATCAATACCGTTTCCTTAGGGAATTCGGCAAAATAATCTGGTCAAAGCAGGTCGGGCCCGCGTACTTCGGCTTCGCTCAGTAACCGCAGCGTAACCCGGCATTCATAAGGTTCCCCTCTTTCAGGGGACAATGCTACTGACTTAGGCGATTTCCAAATAGAATGTAGCGCTTCCGCAGGAGTCTTAAACGGAAAGTCTGTAACCGGACTGCCGTCTGCCAGACACTGCCGGACTTTCAGTCCGGCACTCCTCCGGTACATTTTTTTCAGGAAATCACCTTAGAGCCTATCCGGAAACCTCTGAAACCGATTTTTGAAACCGGTGAAAACAGAGGTTCAGAAAATAACCGGAAGACAGGTTTTCGGATCGGCTCTTAAGGTGCAGGGGTGTATTGCATACGCCTTTCTGCCGGTGGCCGGGGCCTATGCAATACGCCTTTCTGCCGGTGGCCGGGGCCTATGCAATACGCCCCTAGGGAAAAATATTCCTTAGGTCAGCAGCATTGCCCGCGGGGGGAGGGGAATTTTGGATCAGGGGATTTGACCCACTGCCAATATTTTTTAATGCCATCAGGCTGTTGCCTGCACAAAACGGATCACATCCTGCATTTCTTCGGGTGTCTGGGAATTGATGATATAGGCATAATTACCGCATGAAGCGCAGAAACCCGCTTCAACAGGCCCGTGAAATACAATCAGATAACCGTATTTCTGCATAATATCCCGATGGGAATACATATAATTTTTGCTGAGTTTCCGGCCGATATAACCGCAGTGATAGGGCCGGGAGCAGGAAAAGGGAAAATGATTGTGCAGCAGAATTTCGGCCCAGCCGCGGTACACATCTATATTATTCGCATAATTGAACATATCTGTGGTAAATCCGCCGGGAGGCCCTGTATTCACTTCCAGCCCCACAATTTTATTTTCCGGGGTCCGGAAAAATTCAATATGGAAAAACTGTTCCCGGATATCAAATGCCCTGACAGTACTCCGACCGGCTTTTTCCAGATCTTCAGGAATTTCCCGCAGGGAATAATATGAAAAATCTTTGTTTTCTTTCAGGGTTTCCATAATGCCCTGGCTGTAAACATGAACTGTGTGAAAAACAATGCCGCCTTCCCGGTCCGTGAGACCGTCAAAAGAACAAAGCTGCCCTTGCGTACAGGCCTCCATATAATACCGCATAGAAGGCATAACCCGCAGAAATTTTTCCATTTCCGGATCAGTGTTAAAACGGAAGGTGGCGGCAGCGCCGGGTCCCCGATCCGGTTTGAAAATCACAGGATAACCTGTATCCCGTACAAAATTTTTTGCAGATTCAGCGTTTTTCAGCACTTTGCCTTTGGCAACCGCAACCCCCGCTTTCTGAAAAAGTTTTTTCATTTCGGATTTCCGGTTAAAACGCGCCAATCGGTGTATTTTAATTCCGGGAATATTAAAATCCGTCCGGAGGCGGGCTTCGCTTTCCGACAGGTATTCATTATGGGAGGTCACCCTGTCCAGACGGCCATAGGCATGGATAAAATAACCGCAGGTTCGCAGTAACTGTTCATAATCCGCCATATTTTCCACCCGGTAATATTCTGTCAGGGCTTCTTTGAGTTCCTGCCGAAAATTATCATAATGCATCTCCCCGATTCCCAGTACATTTCCTCCGGCCTGATACAGCCGAAGGCAGAAAAGATAGTAAGCCGGATGGGAATCAGGAGATAAATACACGATATTCATGATGAATTCCTTTCAAAAACTATAAATCTTGTCATGTTTCCCTGTTCATGTTAATTATCACAAAAATTTGTTTTCTTCCATCAAAGACTTGAAAAGTGGAGAGCGGAAGGAAAATGCACGGCAGGATTGCCGGAAGAAACCTAATGTAAGAAAAGGATATTTATGATGAAAAATGTATTTCAGCCCGGAGGATGCCCGACCCTGATCGGCAGTCTGCCCCTGGGCGATCACCAGAAGGCGGCCGCCATGGTGCAGCAGTATGTGCCGGAACTTCCCGTATGGATTCAACTGCCCATTTATCCGGAAGAAGGAATGATCTTTCAGTATATGCCCGGACTTCCGGGACTGACCGTAAACGAGGAACGCTCGTATCTGCATACCTCCCATGAAAATTTTTCAGATAATCTGCTGTCTTTTTACGATGAATATATGGCTGTGATTCAGGGAGAAAAAGATATAAACGAATCCCGCTTTGTGCTGAAAGCAGATACCGCCAGGGGGTTTTTTGCTCTGCTGGAAAAACTTGCGGAAAGCAGTCACCGCCCCCTTGCCCTGAAAGGTCAGGTTACCGGCCCTCTGACATTTGCCACTGCCGTAAAAGACCAGGCAGGCCGTTCGGTTTTTTATGATGAGCAGATTCGGGATGCAGCGGTAAAACTTTTGGCACTGAAAGCCGTATGGCAGGTAAAGCAGCTTTCTGTTTTCGGAGTTCCGGTCATTATTTTCCTGGATGAACCCGCACTGGCGGGCTTCGGTTCATCGGAATTTATCAGCATTTCAAGGGAGGATGTGAAAAATGCAATCAATGAAGTTATTGAAAGCGTTCATTCCGAAGGCGGTCTGGCGGGGGTGCATGTCTGTGCCAATACCGAATGGGATTTGCTCACGGATACGGATGTGGATATTATCAACTTTGATGCCTATTCCTATTTTGACCGTTTTATCCTCTATGCCGATGCCATCCGGGCCTTTCTGAAAAAGGGAAATATCATTGCCTGGGGCATTGTACCCACCGGTAATCCGGCAGATATTGAAAAAGAAAGCCCCGAATCTCTGGCGGCCAAATGGGAAGAACAGATGCAGCAGCTGACGGCGCTGGGATTTGACCGGGCGGAGATTCTGAAGCAGTCTCTGATTACACCGAGCTGCGGAGCGGGTTCTCTCAGTCCCGAACTTGCCGAGAGGGTGCTGTTTCTTACAAAGGAAGTATCCGCGATTATCAGAAAATAACAGACAAAACTCCGGACATGAACTCTTATTCGGGCAGACAATCCGCATTTCTGCCGCATACAGCTCATTTCCGGAGATGAAGCAGAAAAAGGAAAAAAATATATGACAGAAAAGACAGCATTCAGCGGTGCCGGCCGTTATGTTCTGGACGAAGAACTGGCAGCCATTGTCAATATTTCCATGTCCCTGGAAATGCCTCTTTTATTAAAAGGGGAACCCGGAACCGGCAAAACCATGCTGGCCCATGCCATTGCCGAAAGTCTGAAAATGCCCCTGATTGTACTGAATGTCAAATCCAGCATGAAACTGGTGGATGCCCTGTATCAGTATGATACCCTGACCCGTCTGAATGACAGCCGTTTCGGGGATTCCTCCAGGGATGTCAGTAATATTGAAGAATATATCAGAATGGGAAAAATCGGGCAGGCATTTGTTTCGGATATCAGGACGGTTCTGCTCATTGATGAAATAGATAAGGCCGATACCGATTTTCAGGATGATATGCTGGATGTACTGGATCAGATGGAGTTTGATATTATTGAAACGGATAAAAGTATCCGCGCCAGGCACCGGCCGGTGATCATCATTACCTCCAATGCCAAAAAAGATCTCTCCGATCCTTTTCTGGGGCGCTGCAATTTTCACCACATTGCATTTCCGGATCCCAAGATGATGCGGAAAATTATCCATGTGCATTTTCCGACCCTGGATGAGGATCTGCTGGAAAGCGCGGTGCAAAGTTTTTATATCCTGCGGGATTTGGATGCAGTCGAGAAGAAACCGGCGACGCGGGAACTCATCAACTGGCTCCGTGCCCTGAATGCCGATCCGGATTTCAGTCCCAAAAAACTCCGCAAAGGTGAAATTCCCTTTCTGGGGGTTTTATTCAAAAAAAGCGGTGATTATCAGCGGGCCGCCGGATTTTTGAACCGGCGGAAGCGATTCTGATGCCGACAGGGAATATGTGCCGGAATCTCTGAAAAACAGAAATATACTGATCCGGTTTTGGTTTTTCCAAAAACGGAGTCAAAATCTAATAAGCTGTCCGCCGGACAGTTGCGCTTGACACTTGCAGCAAATTTCGTGCCCGGAAAAACCTAAATTGAATCAGTATACAGCACCGGATGCGGGAAAAAGGAATTCCGACTGTTCCAAATCCGCATGGTCAGCGGGAAAGCATGGCCCGCATCATATCTCCTGCATTTTCAGCATGGTCTGCAATAGATCCCAGAATTTCGCTCAGACGGATCAGGTGAAATACCGTCACCGGGTCCTTTTCCATCTGGAAAATTTTCCGTTTGACCGCATCCTCGACTTTATCGGCCGCATCCTCCTGTTCCCGGAGATTCCGGATAATATCCTTGACAGCAACCCGGTGTTTATCCGAATAATTTTTAAAATAGGTCTGCGCTTCCGTTACCATCCGGCTCAGTTCATCCACCGGATCAATGACCGAATCAATGAGCAGAAAAAAATCTTTATGATATTTTTCCGGAATGCCGGGCTCCTCCCGGTAGGAAATCCAGTCCAGGGCATCTTCCAGGGCATCCAGCACACTGTCCTGTTCTCTCAGATAACGGAAGAGCTGGAATTTATCCACCGGCATCAGGGTTCCGACAGGAAGATGCCCACGGATACGGCGTTTGACGGCATCCGCCTCACTTTCCATGCGGATAACTTCTGCCCGCAGGTTTTCAAATGATTGGCAGTTATGCACCATATGGCATTCAATGGCATGTTGAAATACCCAGGCGCATTCTTTTACTTTTTCCGCATGTTCCTGTAAACCGTTAAAGGGAGAAGTTACAAATAATGACAAAAGCGGAATTCGCATCTGATACCTCCGTATTATCACTCGGCATGGTAAATGCCGTATTTCTTATAATCCAACACAGGTTGCCAACTATAAACCTGAGCAGCTGATTTTTCGTTCCGCCAACTTTCGGGTATACTGTATAAATATGAAAGTCCCCTGCAGAGACACACGGTGTGCGTCTCTGCGGTGTATTCTCATGCTTCGCTGTGGGGCAGGGCTCATGGCCGTTTATATGAAAGTGTCTGCGAAAAACCGGCCTCCGCCTTAATTTTCGCACTCCGCGCATCTTTCATGCTTCGCTGTGAGTCAGGGCTCATGGCAGTTTATATGACAAGCTGTAATATTTTAAAAATAATCATGCTGGTCAATGCCGCGGCCGGAACGGTCAGCACCCAGTACAGCACAATCTGCAGTACGATTTTGAAATTAACGGCTTCCAGGCCGTGGGCAAGACCCACCCCCATTACACCGCCCACAGCCGCATGGGTGGTGGAAACCGGCAGACCGAGTTTTGATGCAATCAGCACGGTGGTGGCAGCCGCAAAATCCACTGAAAATCCGCGGGTATTGGTCAGTGTGGTAATTTTGGTACCCAGTGTTTCCATTACCCGGTGTCCGGCCATGGCAATGCCGCAGGCAATGCCGACACCGCCGAAAAGAAGGAGAAAGAGGGGAACCGGAACCTGGGCCTCCACACTTCCGGTTTTCACCAGAAAGTAAATAACTGCCAAAGGGCCGATAGCATTGGCCACATCATTGGCTCCCTGGGCAAGGGCAACATAGCAGGAAGTGCCGATCTGTATGCGTCTGAAAATTTCCTCCACGCCGTTTTCCTGTTTTTTTTTAATATAATACTTTATTATCATAGAAAAAAACATCCCCAGCAGCGCGGCGGTCAGCAATGCCGCAGCCAGTGCGCTTTGAACACTGATGGAAAGTTCTTTGCCCAGAGGTGTTTTAAACAGAAAGGATAAAACAACAACAAAAACAGACAGCCCGATAAAAAAAGGCGAAAGTTTCATTGCCCGGCCAAAAGCATCCCGTTTTGCAAGGATGAATTTTACAATTATTTTGAACATGAAAAAGGCAATGATAAGACTGAAAAAGGGGGAAATGATCCAGCTCATCACCACAGCCCCCAGTTTTCCCCAGTTAATGACCGAAAAACCGCCGGCCATAATACCGAAACCGATCATGGCCCCCACAATGGAATGGGTTGTGGATACGGGCAGGGATTTCCAGGTTGCAAAGGAAACCCACAGGGCAGAGGCCAGCAGCGCGGCCAATGCACCGAGCAGTGTCAGGTGGGGATCGCTGAGGATATGGGTGGAAACAATCCCTTTCCGGATGGTGTTGGTAACATGGGAGCCGATAAAGGTGGCCCCCAGTACATTGAGAATGCCTGCAATAAATATGGCCTGACGCACGGTAATGGCCTTGGCCCCGACAGCAGAAGCCATGGAGTTGGCCACATCATTGGCCCCGATATTCCAGGACATATAAAATCCGAAAATATAGCCGATAATCAGTACAGAGTTGTATTCAAACATTATTTTCCTTTATGCATCCGGTTTCCGAATTATATCTTTCGGTGGCGGGCCGAAAAGGCTGATTCTCCTGCCGGGGCGTATTGCATACGCCCCGGCAGTCATACATCTGATTCATCAACCCGTTTGACCCACTGCCATATCTTTCTTTATCCACGGGGAATAATCCTGCTGTCTGCCGGAATCCGGGGAAGGAGATGCAGAGGCTTCCATCTGTATTTCCAGCACTTTCCCGCATGGAAAGCCGGATGAAAAAAGCCGTTCAGGGGCAGACCAGAGCAAATGCATTTTTCAGAATTTCAATTCTGGGATTTTTTCCTGATGCAATCAGGGAAACAACATCAAACCTTGCGCTGCAGTGCATCTGACCGCTTGTTTTCATATACCAGAGCGCTGTTTTGGAAATTTTCTGCTGTTTCCGGTAATTGACAGCATATTTCGGATGTCCGAAACTGCCGGAACGCCGGGCTTTCACCTCGACAAAAACAAGTGTTTCCCCGTCTTTGGCAATAATATCTATTTCCCCTGTTTTTGTCCGGTAATTCTGCTTCACTATTTCATAGCCATGCTGCCGGAGCAGTTTTGCAGCCGCGTCCTCACTGCTTTGGCCGAATTGCCGCCGGTCATCTGACATATTCTTTTACACCTTTGAAACTGCGGCGGTGAATGGGGCAGGGACCGAATGCGGCTATGGCTTTTTTATGGGCAGGGGTCGGATATCCTTTATGGCGGGAAAAACCGTAATCCGGGTATTTCTCATGATAATGCAGCATGATACGATCTCTTTCCACTTTGGCTATCACAGAGGCCGCTGCAACGGAAATACTTTTCGCATCGCCTTTAATCAGGGGCATCTGGGGGATAGGACAGGAGGGAATGCTGATTTTGCCGTCAACCAGCAGATAATCCGGTTGGGGGTCCAGTCTTTCCACAGCCATTTTCATGGACTTCAGAGAAGCCTGCAGAATATTGATCCGATCAATTTCCCCAGCTTCAAGTACAGCGATTCCGATACTCACTGCATGATGCCGAATCACTTCATACACTTCTTCTCTTTTTTTGGGGCTCAGTTTTTTGGAATCTGTAATGCGGGGATCGCAAAAGGCGGGAGGTAAAAGGACAGCAGCAGAAACAACCGGACCGGCCAGTGGCCCCCGACCGGCCTCATCTGTTCCTGCAATCAAAGAAAAACCTTTGTTCCTGGCCTGATTTTCAAATGTCCGCATAAAAAACGGCATCTGTATTATCAGTTCACAAATCTGCGTTCTTTGATACGTGCGGCTTTTCCGCGCAGATTCCGCAGATAGTAAATCTTGGAACGGCGGACCCGGCCTCTGGTCAGCACTTCGATTTTATCAATCACAGGCGAATGCAGCGGAAAGATACGTTCGACTCCCACACCGTAGGAAATTTTCCGCACAGTAAAAGAAGCATTGGCCATGCCTTTGCGTTTGCTGATGACGACCCCTTCAAATGCCTGAATACGTTCTTTTTCGCCTTCCTTGATTTTCACATGCACCCGGACCGTATCCCCCGGAATAAAATCGGGAATATCCAGACGCATCATTTCTCTTTCAATATCGGCAAGTGTTTTCATTTGTTTTCCCCCTATTTAATTTGAAAATTTACAACAGTTTTATTCATCATTTCCGGATCATTTTCCGGACAGGGAACCCCGCTTTCTGAAACTGCGGAAACCGGATGAGCCAAAATATCTATACAATCTCCCGATCCCCCAAAAGCCGGTCCAGAATAACAGAAACAGCCGATCTCACAGAAAGATGATTGTAATCGCTGTTTCCTTTGACCGGTTCCAGAATATGGTCTGCAGCAGAAATAAAATCTGATGAAATCCCCCATGCAGTGCCAAAAACCAGCAGGCAGGGCCTGTCATCCTGCAGTATTCTCCGAAATGCCGGAAAAGACAGACTGCCGGAATACGCTTTGGCAGAGGTGACAATCATGCGGGGTTCCTTCTTTCTCTCTTTCCGGATATCCGCCTGCACTTTTTCTATTGAATCGGCAATGCGGACGGTTTCCAGAGCATCCCGTCTTGCCGGGTTGTACCGGCCTCCGCCCCCCTCTGTCCAGTGTAAAATCAGTTTTTTCACCAGCAGCTGCTGATCCTCCAAAGGGGTTACCACATAAAAGGAAGAGACAGCATAGGTTCTGGCGGCCCTTGCAATATCATGCAGATCCAGATTGGTCACAGCCGAAGCAATGGTTTCCCCTTTTTTATTGACAACCGGATAATGAATCAGTGCCAGGTACAGATTGCGGGAAGATGCGGATTTCAGGCCCATGTCTTTCGCATCATGTTTATCCGGCACAGTATCCGCTGATATATTCATGATTGCGCTTCCCTTTCCTGAAAAGCTATCAGTTTTGCAATGTCATCCTGCCATTTTTTCAGAATCCGCACTTCTTCCCTGTGCAGTTTTCCGGTTTTCAGTAAATCCGGTCTTTTCAGAAAAGTCCTTATCAAAGAATCTTCCAGTCTCCAGCGTTCGATCTGCTGATGATTTCCGGAAAGCAGCACTTCCGGCACACTTTCCCCTTCAAAAATTCCCGGTCTTGTGAAATGCCCGTGTTCCAGCAGACCGCGGGAAAAAGAATCATTTTCGGCAGAGTTTTCGCATCCCAGCACACCCGGAATAAGGCGGCTGACCGCATCAATGACCACCATGACGGCCGGTTCCCCGCCGGTGAGAACATAGTCTCCGATGGATAACTCCCCATCAGTAAAATTCCGGCAGATCCTTTCGTCAATGCCTTCATAACGGCCGCAGATAAAAATAATTTCTTTTTCTCCGGCCATCTCCCTGGCTACAGACTGGTCAAACTTTCTGCCCTGGGGTGTCATCAGTATTGTCTTTGCATCCGGGGCATTTTCTTTCACAGAACGGATGGCCGCTGCCAAAGGTTCGGGTTTTATGACCATGCCGCAGCCCCCCCCGTAAGGGCGGTCATCTGTTGTCCGGTGCCTGTCTTTGGCAAAATCGCGGATATTTACGGCAGATGCGGAAATATGCCCCTCTTCCAGGGCACGGCGGATAATACTGTTTTCCCAGAAAGAAGTAAAAATTTCAGGAAAAAGCGTAATAACGGTAAAGTGCATTTTCTTTTCAGCCGACAGGCAGTCCTTCGGGCAGATCCACCCGCATAATCCCTGCTTCCGGATTAATTTCGGACACCACGGCCGCCAGTGCGGGAATCAGGGTTTCCTTTTTCCCATCTTTCACGACATACACGTCATTGCTGCCTGTAGAAATAATGGATTCCACTTTTCCCAGAAAATCTTCGTTTTTGTCATACACGGCAAGACCGATCAGGTCCGACCAGTAATAAGAGTCTGCCTCCGGAAGCGGGAGCCGGGATTTTTCAATGTACAGGCCGTAACCGATCATGCTTTCGGCACGGTTCCTGTCATTGATGCCTTCTATACGAAGGCGCAGTCCCTTGTTATAAGGAGTGATCTGCTCTACCGTATAAAAGCATCCTTCTTCTCCGCCTCTTTTCAGCCAGAGTTTCATCCCGCTGCGGAAAATATCATCGGATTCCGCATAGGAACAGGCCTTCAGGTTTCCTCTGATGCCATGAACACCGACAATCCGGGCAATAAGAAGAAAATTTTTGTCTGACACTGTATTATTCCAGAATTTCCAGAACCGTCCGCTTTTTTACCTTGGCGGAAGCAGCACTCAGAATTGTACGCATGGCTCTTGCTGTCCGCCCCTGTTTCCCAATAACCTTTCCCAAATCCTCTTTTGCCACTTTCAGTTCCAGAACGGATGTCTGGTTTCCCTCTACTTCTTCAACACTTACCTGTTCAGGATTATCAACGAGTGCCTGGGCAATGTATTTTATCAGCTCTTTCATAGCTCCGCCTCCTTTTACGGTTGTTGAGAATCAGGGTCGGGATCAGCTAAGCCGGATTCGAAAAAACACCCTCTTTTTTCAGAATATTTTTCACGGTATCCGTTGGGACTGCGCCCTGATCCATCCAATATCTGACGCGTTCGTTTTTAATGCTTACCTCTGCCGGATCCGGAAGAGGATTATAAGTGCCGACGGTTTCCAGAAATCTTCCGTCTCTGGGGCTTTCACTGTTTGCGACAACGATACGGTAAAAAGGTCTTTTTTTTGCGCCGTGTCTGGCAAGTCTGATTTTAACTGGCATCTGTCTGTATTTTCCTCCGATACAATGTCAAAAGGGCAGCATTCCGCGGCCGAAACCGCGCATACCGCCTTTGTTCAGTTTTTTGATCATTTTCATGACCTGTGTATAATTTTTCAAAAGCCGGTTCACATCCTGCACTTTGGTTCCGCTGCCACCGGCAATCCGCTTGCGGCGGCTCCCATTGATAATATTATGATGGGAGCGTTCATAGGGTGTCATGGAATTAATAATGGCCTCAATGCGCACCAGCTCTTTTTCATCCACTTCAAGATTTTTCAGCTGTTTTACTTTGTTCATCCCCGGAATCATGCCGATCAGATCGCTCAGGGAACCCATTTTCCGGATCTGCACCATCTGATCCCGGAAATCTTCCAAAGTAAACTGATTTTTCCGCAGTTTTTTTTCCAGTTCCGCGGCTTTTTCCTCATCCACAGCGTCCTGGGCTTTTTCAATCAGGGAAAGTACATCTCCCATGCCCAGAATACCGGAGGCCATCCGATCCGGATGGAAGGCTTCCAGCTGGTTTGATTTTTCCCCCACCCCGATAAATTTTACAGGTTTACCGGTAACGGATTTGATGGAAAGTGCCGCACCGCCGCGGGCATCGCCGTCGGTTTTACTGAGAATAACCCCGCCCAGATCCAGTGTATCATCAAATGTCTTGGCAATATTGACAGCGTCCTGCCCGGTCATGGCATCGGCCACCAGCAAAATATCCGAAGGCCGGACCTGATCCCGTATCCGCACCAGTTCCTGCATGAGTTCTTCATCCACATGCAGTCGTCCGGCCGTATCCAGCAGCAGGGTATTACATCCTTCTTTCTGAGCGGCTGTACGGGCCAGACGGCAGATTTCCACCGGATCCATCCCGGTTTCGGAAGGGAAAACCGGAACATCGAGCTGCTGCCCCAGTTTTTTCAGCTGCTCTATGGCCGCGGGGCGGTATACATCGGCAGGCACCAGAAAGGGTTTTTCCCCTTTTTTCCGCAGATACACTGCCAGTTTTCCGGCAGTGGTTGTTTTTCCCGATCCCTGCAGACCGACCAGCATCAGGGAAACCGGTTTGGGCCCGGCAAGATTCAGTTCCTGATGCTCTGATCCCATGAGTCCGGTCAGCTCATCCCGGACAATTTTGACCACCTGCTGCCCGGGTGTCAGGCTTTTCATTACTTCCTGCCCCAGAGCCCGTTCTTTCACATCCCGGATAAACTGTTTTGCCACCCGGTAGTGAACGTCCGCCTCCAGCAGGGCCATCCGGACTTCCCGGAGACCTTCTTCAATATTTTTTTCGCTGAGCTTTCCGTGTCCTTTGAGTTTTTTGAACACGGAATCCAGTCTGCCGCTCAGATTATCAAACATATTACACATCCTGTCATAAAAAACGAAATCTTAACATTCTAATTTGCAATGAATTGTATGTCAAGTAAAAAATAATTCCCTTAGGCCCCTCCTCCGACGGCACGGGTTCAGGGGCAAAAATTTTTCAGGGGCACTGACTGCCGGAAAGGGTGACTGACAGAATCATGCTTTTACACCGGATTATAACCTTCTGCGCGCTTCATCACAAGTAATATTTCTGATCCAGTCCATTTTTTTCTTGCCAGTCTGCCCCGAAGATGTATAAAATAATGTATATTGCCGTTTTCGGTAATGACAATTATCAAAAATGACAATTATCAAATATCAGGCATCAGAAACCGGGGAGGAAAACAATGAAGGAGTTTTTATATAAAGGAAAAAACAAAAGAGGGGTTCTTGTAAAAGGGATTATTGAAGCGAACAGTCTGGAATCCGCCAAAAACATGGTAAGCAAGAAAGGGCTTGTCAATCCCAAAGTCGGTCTAAAGCCCAAAGAACTGTACGAATATGTACCGGCTTTGGCCCCTTCGGTAACCAGCAAAGACGTTATTATCTTCTGCCGTCAGTTTTCCACCATGATTGATGCGGGGCTTCCCATTATCCAGTGTCTTGATCTGCTGGCTTCCCAGGCGGAAAACCCGACGTTTAAAATGATACTAAAGCAGGTCAAAGAGGATGTGGAAGGCGGCATGACTCTGGCCGACGGTCTGAAAAGACATCCCAATGAATTTGATCCCCTGTTTGTAAATATGATTGCAGCGGGGGAGGCCGGCGGTATTCTGGATACCATTCTGCGCAGACTGTCTGAAAACCTCGAAAAAGCGGCAAAACTGAAAGCCAAGGTCAAAAGCGCCATGATGTATCCCACAATCACCATCTGCGTTGCCGTTGCCGTGGTCATGGTTATCATGGTTTTTGTTATCCCCGTATTTCAGAAAATGTTTGCGGAAATGGGGGCGGCCCTGCCCCAGCTGACGCAGATTGTTATCAATATCAGTGATTTTGTCAAAGCCAATGTGATTTATATGGGGATCGGGGCCGGGCTGCTCGGTTTTGCCTTTAAAAAATATTATGCCACGGGAAAAGGTCGCCGCACAGTAGATGCCTTTGCCCTGACCCTTCCGGTGATGGGGATGCTGATCCGGAAAATTGCCGTGGCCAAATTTACCCGGACCATGAGCACCATGCTGGCCAGCGGTGTTGCCATTATGGATGCTCTGGATATTGTGGCCAAAACTGCGGGCAATATGTCGGTGGAACTTGCCATTTATGATGTCCGTTCCGGTATTTCCGAAGGAAGAACCATGGCGGACCCTCTGCTGGAAAGCGGGGTTTTCCCGCCCATGGTCTGTTCCATGATCGCGGTGGGAGAACAGACAGGCGCTTTGGATTCCATGCTGGAAAAAATTGCGGATTTTTATGATGATGAAGTGGATGAGGCAGTAAACAATATGACGGAAATGATTGAACCGGCCATGATGTGTTTTCTGGGAGTTGTTGTCGGCGGACTGGTCATTGCCATGTACCTGCCCATTTTCTCAATGGCAGGCGGTGTCGGATAAATAAAAAAAGAAGTTTTCCGGCATAAAGACTTCCGGAGTTTCCGAAACTCCGGAAGTCTGTACGAAAAAAAATCCCCTGGAAAGAATCGCTTCATTCATGAACCGGCGCACCGATACATACATTGATTTTTATCATAAGCTTAAGTGGCTGATGTTTTTCCGTGTGCTCTTTACCACTTTGCTGCTGGGATCAACCATTGTTCTGCAGATAGGCGACGATATCTCTCCCCTCAGCCGTCCCATGGTGGTTTTGTATGAACTGATTGCAGGTCTGTATTTCCTGTCATTTCTGTATTCCCTGATTATCCGCCGGATAAAAAAACTGCCACTCTTTGCCTATATGCAAATCAGCATTGATGCCTGCCTTGTCACCCTGATTATTTTTCTTACGGGCAGTTTTTCCAGTCTGTTTTCTTTTCTCTATCTGGTTGTCATTATTTATGCCAGTATGCTGCTTTTCCGCAAAGGCAGTATGGTAATGGCCGCCGTCTGCAGCATTCAGTACGGCATACTGGTGGATCTGGAGTATTACGGTATCCTGACACCCTTCGGTATGGAAGATAATCTTCTGGCACAGAATTTTCCCTGGAGTTTTGTACTTTACAAAGTGCTCATTATTATGGTTGCCTGTTTTGCAGTGGCATTTCTGAGCGGTTTTCTGGCAGAACACGTCCGGGCAAAAGAAAAAGAACTTGTTGCCATGGAGGCCCGCGTCAAGCGGGTGGAAAAAATGGCGGCCATCGGGGAAATCGGACCTCGACTGGCCCATGAAATCAAAAATCCGCTGGCCTCCCTGCGGGGTTCCGTACAGCTGTTACAGGAAAGCGGAAGCAGTGATCCCCTCCATGAAAAACTGATGCAGATTGTATTAAGAGAAGCCGACAGGCTGAATCTTCTGGTCGGGGATTTTCTGCTTTTTGCCAGACCGCCTGCCCCGAAATCCGGCAATATTGATCTGGGAAAACAGATGCATGAAATCCTCACGGTTTTCGAACAGGACAGAGAAAGATGCCGGGGAATCCGTATTTCCAGAGAAATCGAAGAAAATGTCCGTGCTGAAATGGATGCGGATCATCTGCGCCAGGTTTGCTGGAATCTGCTTCTGAATGCGGCCGAATCCATAGCAGGGGAAGGTTTCATTCATGTCAGTATGCACAGTATCCGGGAAAACAGGGAAAAATATGCGATTGTATGCATCCGGGATAACGGATGCGGTATTCCGTATGACAAAGTCCAGACGATTTTTGACCCTTTTGTCACAAGCAAAAAAAACGGAACCGGTCTGGGGCTTTCCATTGTGCACCGGATCATGGAATCGGGCAATAACCGTCTGGATGTGGAAAGCAAAGTCGGAGAAGGCACTGTTTTCACCCTCCGTTTCCGGCAGGTCCGATGAAAAAAGATCGGCTTCCCTGAATTTCTTTGACTTTTCCGTTCATCTGCCCTATTCTGCATATCAGGGACAGGAGACGGGAAGGTTCTGCCGCACAGGCAGAAAAAACTTCAGAAAGGGGGTTTTTCATGGAAAGAGAAGATATTATCCGGATTGTGGAAGGTCTGAAACTGATTGAGGAAGGTGTGGAAAAAATTCAGAGCGTCATGCGGGCCAAAAAAATCAAATCCTTAAAAGATGTGGCCGCCGAACTTATTCCGGTTTTTCAGCAGGATGACAATTCCCTGAGTGATTCCGTTATCAGACATCTGAGTCATTGATCCGGACGCGGGTATCCTAATCTGTCTGTATAAACCCTGCCGGTTTTTTTATCATAAAAAAACCGGCAGGTTCTTGTTTTTCATAAAACAGGAAGTCATGACACCGAAATTCCCATCATATATCCGTTTCTTATTTCTGCTCCCCCTCATCTTATTTCTTTTTACATATTCAGCGGCTGTTCAAGCCGCGGAAAACGGTGCTCCCGAACCGCCCCCTTCCCCCGCAGCAGCAGAAGAAAATGCCAGAATTTCAGCCGAATTTGAAAAAATCAGAACCTATGCGGAAACGGGACTGATATCCGAGAAAGAAAATATTTCCCGACTTCAGAATCAGCTGTCGGATATTGAGAAACTTGCCAAATCGGTTGAGAATGAGATGAATCTCTATGAGATTCAGCTGTCCAACCACTCCAATCTGCTGCTGCAGCCGGAAACCCGGATTGATGCCCTCATCAAAGCCCAGTCCCAGCACCATACCGCACTGAAAAAAACCCTGGAATATATTCATGACATGCAGGCCGGACTCGGTCTGATTACCCGTCAGCAGCAGCAGGCCGCGGATCAGTACACGCTGAATATGGGGCAGATGGCGGCACTGACAGAGGGAGTACCGCAGGAACTTCAGAACGGGGATCTGATAAAAGATCTGAAGTCGCTGACGGCCCTGATAGAGCAGAAACAGGATTTGCTGCAGCGTATCCGGAATCTGCATGAAAAAATGTCCGATCATTTGCTGAAAAACCGGAAGCATCTGACAGTTTTTTCCGGGAAAATTGAAAAAATTATTGCTGAAAAAAAGAAAAAATCCCTTTTTCTGCGGGAAAAGAATTCCATACACGCGCTGAATGCGGGAGAAATGAAAAAAGAATTTTTCGGCCTGCCCGGGCAGATCATGCAAGCCCTTTCCGACGCATACCGGCAGATGACTGCTTCCGGTTTTTTTCCCTTTATTGCCCCGCTGTTCCTTTTGCTGCTTTTTGAATTCATTCTTTTCCGTTTCCGTTTTTACTGCTATTCCTTTGCACAGCGGCATCATCTGGCGGATTATTATCCCTGGCGCAATTTTGTGCTGCTTTTTTTCTGTGAATCCCTTCCCCTGGGAGGCGCGGCCTTTTTTACCGCGGTATATGCCCAGGTCAGAAATCTGAATACCTATCTTTCTGTGTTCAATATGATAATAGCGGTTCTTTATGTATGTTTATGGACCAGGTGGGGACTGGATTTTCTGCGTTTATGGAATACGCTCCGGTCAAACAAAATTCCCGCGTCTTTGCAGCAGCATCTGAATCATCTGCTCAGACTCATCCGCTTTTTTATGACAGTCATTATTCTGCTGATATGGGTCAACGGGTCCGAAAGCACTCTCCTGCTTCCCCTCCGCATATTTTTTTATCTGGTGCTTCTGATTTCCTGTCTGACTTTCTGGCGGGAATACCGGAAACATTTTCCCCTGTCCGAAAGCAGAAATATCCGGAAATTCCTGGGGCACAGAATGACGGCAGGTCTTTCCTACAGCATCCCCTTCGGCAGTATTTTTATGGAAATCGCGGGATTCGGCAATATGGCCAATTTCTGGTTTGCCTCCTGGTCCCTTACATCTGTGGGGCTGCTCTGGACATGGATTCTTTTTTATCTGCTGCGGGAATGGGGGGAAAAATTCAAGGACACAAGCCTGGTGACCTCCACGGAAAAAAAGAACAGGCGACCCCTGCAGTGGCTGGGTATTCAGTTCAGCTGGCTTTTGTGGATTCAGTTTCTTTTTTTCATCCTTTCCTTTGCCTGGCATCCTGATAAAACGGTGATTATCAGCAGTTATTTTGACTTTCTCCGTATGCCCCTGCCCGTTGCGAATTTTAACATCACGATTCTCGGAATTTTTTATACGGTGATTGCCCTTTTGATTACCCATGCGGCCGTGCGGATCTGGCGGATGCTGCTGGGAAAAAAAGTGCTGGTTCACAGCGGTTTTGATTCCGGTCTGAAAAACTCCATCATTGTTGTTTCCTCTTATCTCTTATGGTTTATGGGGATTCTTGTCATATTAAATATTCTCGGTGTGGAGGGACAGTCCCTGGCCGTGGCTTTCGGCGGTCTCGGTATCGGGCTGGGTTTCGGGCTTCAGGCAATTTTCAATAATTTTATCAGCGGAATCATCATGCTGTTTGAGCGTCCCATTCAGGTGGGGGATGTGGTGGAGGTGAACAATATCTGGGGCGAGGTGAAAAAAATCAATGTGCGCTCAACAGTTGTCAAAACCTATGATTATGCAACGCTGATTATTCCCAATTCGGAAATGATCAGCAATCAGCTCACCAACTGGACTTTTCAGGACAACCGCATCCGCCGCAATGTGTATGTAGGGGTGTCCTACAGCAGTAATGTGGAGCTGGTGCGGGATACACTGCTGGAGATCGTCCGGGCAATGCATACGGTTCTCAAATATCCTGCACCGGATGTTCTTTTCAAAGATTTCGGGGACAGCTCTCTGCTTTTCCATCTCCGTTATTATACGGATGTGGATGACGGACTGAGCACGGATTCTCTGGTGCGTTTTGAAATTATCCGTCTTTTCCGGGAAAGAAACATTGAAATTCCCTTTCCCCAGCGGGATCTGCATCTGCGTTCCGCAGACAGTCCCCCGATAGGGAATGCGGCAAAAAATTTTCCGTCTGCCCGAAAGGCAGATGACAGTCCGGATTCCTCTCCGGATTTTTCCCAAATCCTGCCTGAAAAACCTGCCGGATAATTTTGCGGATATGCGGGTTTCTCCTGTAAATTTTTTTAAATGTTTACATATGTTCACTTAGTTTTCGATAGTTTTTTATCGTGTCTGATGGTTTAATAAAGCACAATATACTCAGCAGATCGAAAAATTTCCGGAGGAGTGCAAAAATTGTATTTTTGCATGGGGCAGCCGGGAACTGCTGCCGTGCAGCAATATAATTTTGCACTCCGGGACATTCGTAAAACCGTATCTGCTGATACTGTGTTAAGTTTTTCTGTTATGGGAAATGATGACAGGGAGGACTGCCATCCGCCCTTACAGCGATTCCCTGGTTGTGTTATTCATAATAAAGGGCCATGATATGCAGTCACAGCGAAGCATGAAAGCTGCGCGGAGTGCGAAAATTAAGGCGGAGGCCGGTTTTTCGCAGGCACTTTCATATAAACACTCATGACCGTGGGGTCACAACGAAGCATGAAAATACACCGTAGAGACGCACGGTGTGCGTCTCCGCAGAAGACGCACGCCGCAGAGAGACGCACGCCGTGCGTCTCTACAGGGACTTTCATGTAAACGGTCATGAGTCATGACTCACAGCGAAGCATGAAAGCTGCGCGGAGTGCGAAAATGAAGGCGGAGGCCGGTTTTTCGCAGACACTTTCATACAAACGTCCATGAGTTATGACTCACAACGAAACATGAAAGGTTGGGTTAGCGAAGCGTAACCCAACAATATCAAGTATTTGTGTCGGGTTACGCTTCGCTGACCCGACCTGCGGTGAAAGACTTCCATGTAAACGGTCATGATCGCCGGGTCACAACGAAGCATGAAAGTTTCAACCTGTTCCCGGGCTCCGGCAGTGTGTGAGGCTGCGGAGGTTTGCGAAAATTAAGGCCGAAGAGCCGAATTTTTTTCAGATAAAATAATGCTTGGCATAAAATTTGCAAAATATTTTGGCAGGAATTGCTTTTGGATTCTGCTGTATTTTTTCCGGAGGTCTGCGGCAAAGGGGCGTTTTGTTTTTTTTTGATAAATCCCATGCACTGATATGGCAGAAACACAGGGGCACGGGGCCTCTGTATCACCGGGGATGCGGGATTTTTACAGGCTTCTGCAATAAAAAAAATCAGACTGCTTATGCAGCAGCAGGATTTTGCGGCATTTTTTCACCTAATTTGGGGATTTTGGGGGCAGAGTGATTGAAAAAGCTGAAAAATGCTGTATATTTATATGATAAGTGCATTGATAAAATATCTGCCCCCTGTTTTCCTGCTGAGATCAGATTCTGCTTTCCTGTCCGGCTATGATATCATAATATATATCCTTCCTCCTGCGCGGTTTTTCTCAACAGTATGATGATATTCAGAATACAGGAACACCGGGGTCTTTGGGCAGATGGTGTATATTGCCCGGAAATTTTTTTCTTATCCCGACATGTGTAAATACAGATAAATTTTACAGTTTTTTCAGATTGTTGAATTTTATGTTTTTATAATGACAAAAATTGTCACAATATTTGCAAAAAATGTTATGTTAAAACCGGATCGCAGGCAGATAACTGTGTGATATAAAAAATAAAATATTTTGAAAAAATGATGGCGGAAGCCAAAATAATAATCTGAAATAATAATATAATCTGTATTTTTGCCTGTCAGGCATACCAATTATACAAAAAGTTAATCCGGCATTAAATGCAGCATAGGGGAATAATTCTTGCATATGCTTATACTGTCCGGATGTAACCCAAACGCTAAGGAGTAAAAAAATGGAGAAAGCCTTTTCAGGATTCAATCCCAAATCAAAAGGGTTCACTTTGCTGGAACTGATGGTTATTGTTGCGATTGTCGGCCTCATGGCTTCCATGGCCTTCAGTTATTATACAGGAACCCCCAGGGAGCGTATGCGGAGTGCATCCAGGGATGTGGTGTCCCTGATGCTTTCTGCAAAGGTCAATGCCAGAAAAAGCGGCAAAATCTGGTATGTGCAGTTTGACACAGGCAGTCCCGGAAAATTTACTCTCTATGAAAGTGATGGTAACAATATTGATCCCGCAAATGATACTCCGCATAGCACAGTTGAACTCTCCAAATATACGGGCGTTACCTTCGGTTCCGGGCATGGAAAAGACACCGCAAAGAAAACATACACCAAAATGGATGACGAGACCGTGGATATTCTCTATGATCCGGGACCGGACAGCATAGATGACGGCATAACCGTATCGGACAACCGCTTTGTTTTTGATCCGGAGGGTCTGGCCAATACAGCTTCACTGGGTGCGGTTTATCTGAAAATAGGGAACGGGGATACAATGGTGGTGGAGCGCATGACCGCGGCCGGATTGATAAAAACCCGGCAGAATTTTGACGGTAACTGGAAAGAATAATAAAAACAGGGGGATAAAGATATGGAAAACAGCATAGTCACAAAAAAGACAAAAGACAGAGACCAGAGCGGTTTTTCACTTATTGAAGTGATGATAGCGATGGTCATTGTCAGTTTCGGTGTTTTGGGGACAGGTCTGATGCAGCTTACGGCAATCAAAGGCAATGCTTTCAGTATGAATGTTACCGAAGCCAATGCCCTGATTGCCAATAAGATTGAGGATTATAAGGGAAAGGCCCGGACAGATGACTTTGATGCAATCAAATCCGAGGCGGAAAAAGAGGTGAAGATGCATTCGGACGATCCCACAGTGTATAAACTCAGGACTGTTGTGCAGGATAATACACCCGAAAATGATTTGAAAACCGTTACTGTGGAAGTAAAATGGCAGAACAAAGGTGTGCATTCCATCGCATGTCAGACAATTATTTCACAAGGAGACTAGAAATGACACATTATTTAAAAAATAACAAATCCGGTTTTACCATGATCGAACTGCTGGTTTCCCTTGCCATTTTTTCCGTTGTCATTGTCGGCATGGTGGAGGTGTTCGGCAGCAGTTTCCGATCCTATGCGGTGCAGGGGGATCTGGTGGATTTACAGCAGAATCTGCGCATTGCCAAATCCATGATTGAACGGGATCTGCGCATGACAGGGAGCCAGGTCTCAGATAATTTTAACATGATGGGAAAAGAAGAAGTTATCCCTATTACTTTTGCCAACGGAGGTACAGGGAGTTCGGATAAACTGACAATTGAGTATATTGACTGGGCAGAAGGCTGCGGGACAAACACATCTTCCCTGCAGTCCTGTGACAGCCTGCCCATGCTGCTTCTGGCAGATAAATTTCTTGCTACCAGTTCCACCAATTTTTCCATTGCCGACAATGATGATGACGACAACACCAACCTTGCTGTGGAAGGATGGGATGAGGGATGTTTTTGCGGAGGGACGGAGTATGAAAGTCCCAAATTCGGTTTTATGGCGCTGATTATTGATGCAGAAGATTCCAATAAAACCGGGACCTTTGTGGTTACGGGTGTAACACCGCATAAAAAAGACAGCACGGTGGCAAACGGCCCCAATGCCAAATTTGATCTGAATCAAAACGGATCAATTGACTCAGGTGAAACATTTGACAACAAGCTGGTAAATGATTTCAGTGAAAACAGCACCATCCGTTTCTTCCATCCCGAATTTGCAAAGGCCGCCACTTATGAACTCACCAAAGAAGGCGCGCTGCTGCGCAACGATGTTCCCATTGCCGAAAATGTGGAAGACCTGCAGTTTGCCTTCTGCGGCGATTTTGATGAAGACGGAACCGCCGACTGCCCGGCAGATACCACAAAAGGAGAATGGATTTACAAAGACAGTCAGTTGGAATCTAAAACCGATGATGACGGCAATACGTATATGGATCTGAGTGATGATAACAAAGAAAATGTAAGATTTATCCATATCAGTATTCTTGGAAAAACCGAAAATACCCATGGAGAAAAAATATCCGGCAAACGCCCCGCCCTGGGAGACCATCCCGGAAGCAGCAGCGAAGATCATTACCGCAGGCGGCTGATACAGTCAACCATTCAGTTGCGCAATATTGCATTATAATGCGGCAAGGAGGATTGAAATGATGAAGATATACAGCAATGGTATAAAAAATGAAAAAGGGGCGGCCATTCTTGCCACAATGATTACACTGATGGCCCTGACAGTCATCGGTATTGCAGCCACCCGCATGACTTCTTTTGAAAACGCAGACAGCGGAACCCAGAAAAGAAAACAGTCGGCCTTTTATGCGGCCGAGGCCGGGCTGGAACACGGAAAAGCCGTACTGAATAAAATTCTGGAAACACAAACCAAATTTGAGGGATGGGATTTTATCCTGGATGGAAAAACAACAGTGGACGGTTCCACATTGGCCAAGGCGAAAGGGACGGATTTTACAGACGGCGTGCCCCTGCTTTCCGATGTTTCCTTTTTTAACGGGAAATATACCTACAATGTAAGAATATGGAACAACGAAGAAGACAACGGTGGTGCCGAAGACGACACAGACAACACGGTTACCATGCGCTCCCAGGCCGAAGGGAAAAACGGTGAATTTGCCGCCGTGGAAATTTCCCTGGGAGCCGGAATGGGCGACGGCAGAACCCGG
The DNA here is from genome assembly GCA_011390755.1 of Desulfobacteraceae bacterium. GTDB lineage: Bacteria > Desulfobacterota > Desulfobacteria > Desulfobacterales > Desulfococcaceae > JAABRU01. Next base: position 24,353 of record JAABRU010000008.1, read on the forward strand.
ATTGCCGAAGAAAATATTGCACAGAAGCACGGCGGACCCATGAAACAGGGCAGCAGCAATGATGCGGAAGCCGTAGTAACCCAACAGATTGACGGTACTGCAAATTATCAGCTGAACGGCTGATTCAGGTGATTTCCCTTGCAGTTTTTATGCGGACCATTTTTCAGAAAAATAAATTATATTGAAGGAGGAGATTATGAAAAAGAATCATATGCGGTCGTGCAGAACCCTGTGCGGCATGTCGCTTTTGTTTTTTATTCTGATGACAGCCGGGGGCGCATGGGCCGGAACCGAAATTACCGGCTGTGCCAATAATGCAAAAAAACAGTATAACGGCTATTTTGATCCCGGAGATTTTGAATTTGACGATGTGCAGCCCGGGGAAAGCAATAAAGGGCTGAACCTGCTTACGGGCAAAGATGCCATTAACCCCAACAGTATCATCATTCCCAAGGAGCAGGAAGTATTTGCCACCTACTTCTTTGAAGGAGCCGGTTATCAGTCTGACTTCGGATGGTTTCTTTACAGCGATGCCGTGGATAACAATGAAACCCCGGAAGATAAAAGTGACGACACCTTCATCGGATGGGATGCCCTGCTGAAAAAAGATAAGGATTTAAGGGCGGCAGGCAAAGACGGGGTTCTGCATCCCATATTTATTAAAATCAATGATGATAAAAAAGATTCCACCTGGGAATCGGATAACAATTCAAAAGGGGTATTTGATAAGGCATCATATGGCACCGGCGGGGATTTTCCCGTGGACAATGAGGCCAAAATTGCAGACATCTCACAATACAACGACGGTTCGGATATTCCTTTTCTTGTCAATAATGACGGTGTTGTAACCCCCCTGGATATGAAAAAATCTTTGGGAAACGGTGCAAGATTTGCCCCTGACACGGAAATTGTTTTCTTTCTGGCCGCCAACCACCGCTGGGATGCAACAGGAAAAGCCAGCAGCACATTTTTCACCAAAACCGACTGGAACCCGGATCATCAGGTAATGAAGTGGAAATTCAGACTGTACAGAGAAAACTGTGCGAATAATGACAACAGATGTGCTGAAATTTTTGAATGTTTTGACGATGCACGGGATATGGACTGTTTTGATGACTGCGCTAATGATGATATGGACTGTATAAAGGGCTGTTATAAAGATGATGCTGTGGCGGCCTGTAAATCTGCTATCAAAACATGTTTTGAAACAGACGGCTGCGATTTTAAACCCTGGTATATTACAAGTAATAGAATGGTTCCCGAGGACAAGGAAATCGCTGCTTCTGCAACCGATCCCGGATGGCTGGACTTTGATCGTACAGATTACACATATAAGTCGGGCAAAAGCGTATCGCATTCCATCAGAAACAAAAATCACAGTAAATATCCGGGCCTTGTTTACGATCTTCAGTTGGAGGAAGTAAAATTTGATCCCATGGATCCCCCAAGTCCGCTGGTCGGGCCGGCAAAATTTAACCGGCGCTTCAAGCTGGGGGTGTCCGGCGGGGAATCCTGGAAAACAGATAACGGCTGGCTGGCTTCGGATGCTGTAAACCGTATGAATAATATCTTCGGTGTTTTTCTGGATGCAGATGATACCAGGATTATCAACTTTACCAACGGAGAAAAATATCCCCACGTCATTGTCGGCGCGCCCAAAGATGATCCCACCCAATGGGTGCTGGGATGGGATGACCAGCCCGGAACCGGCTGGACAGACCAGGATTTTAATGACATGGTTTTCCGTATTGAACTGGAAGTTATGGGTGTGGCCAAACTCAAAGAAACCAAGGCCATTGTCCCCCCCGAAACCCTGACCGGCGAACAGCCCAATTATACGGCCGTATCCGTCCGGGTAAAAGATTTCATGCCCGATGACTGCGGTTACGGAGCCACCAAAATTGATTATTATGTTGCCTTAGACGGCGGAGTAAATGACGATTCCTGGATCAAAGTGGAATGGGACGCGGTGTATGAATATAATCCCAATAACGAAAGAGTGGGAAATAAAATTGAAAACTGGGAAACCGGAAATCCCGAATACACCTTCCGGGAAGGCCGGGTGGATTTGGCGGATATGGGGGTCACCGGCAATCAGCTGGTATGGAAGGCCGAAATGAGCAGTAAAAATGAAACCTGCGTTCCTGCCATCATAGATGTGGAAATTGAAGGGGATGTGGCCATCAATGCCTATTTCTCCCGTTCATCCCCCACAGTACGCACCAATGTGGTCTATTCCGGAACCTATGAAACCCCGGATTCTTCCTGGGAAGACAAATATATGCGGGGCCATGTGGTGGCCACCCGGATATATGATCCGGCCGATCCGGGAGAAAGAGATGAACATGGAAATGCGGGGGAATCCAAAACAGACAGAAGTTATCTCTGGGATGCCGGGGTGCAGTTGAACGCGCAGGAACCTTCGGCACGGAAAATTTATTATCCCGATATAAGCTATCATATCGTAACAGATGAAGATGCCGGAAAAGTAACATTTACCAGCACCCAGACATATGAAGGGGAAAAACTGGACAACACCGTCATACAGGCCGGTTCTGTCATTATCACGGACGGCAACGAGGTGTTTACCGACAGCCACACCAATCAGTTGGTCGGGGATAAAGGCGGCAGCGGGTGGATTAACCGCTTTACCGGGGATTTTAAACTGACTTTCGGCGAAGAGTCCACGCCCGGAAATGAAGTGAGGGCATCTTACAAATATTACGAAATGAAACAGGCCCTCAAGAGTTTTGACACCACCAATGTCAATACAACGATGCTGAACCTGACAAATGAATATATCATTACCGACAGCGGAAAAATATATACAGACGATCTGGACGGTGACGGGGCTTTTGATGTGACCAAGGATAAAAATTTTCTGGTCAACTGGACCCTCGGTTATAAAGACGGAAGCAGCACAAAAAAACCCTGGATACTGGGAGCCGTGGATCATTCCACCCCGGCCCTGGCCCATGCCCCCGGCAAGGCCGCCTGGTATGATAATCTGGATGATACGGAGAAAACTGCATATCAGAAGTTTATGAAAGACAATATCAACCGTCTTTCCCTGCTGCTGGTCGGGTCCAGGGACGGTATGCTCCATGCCTTTAATGCCGGGCATTTCCGCTGGTACAGTGATACGGATGATGTTACAAAGGACGAAAGCGGTAATAACCCGAAAACCCCCTTTCAGGAATACAGAGGATATTTTGAATGGGACGGTGATTCGGATCTGGCCAATAAAGATCATACTTACGGAAACGGAAATGAAGAATGGGCCTTTATTCCGGCCAATCTGCTGCCCCGTCTGAAAAACAATTTCAGAAAATCCGGCAGTCAGGCATATGTGGACGCTTCCCCCGCGGTGGTGGATGTGTATGTCGGCGGTGCATGGAAGAGCCTGGTGCTCAGCGCGCTGGGCAACGGCGGGGATACCATTTTCTGTCTGGATATTACCTCCCCCCTGTCACCGAAATTCATGTGGGAATTCCAGGATCCGGATCTCTACCGAAGCAAATCCTCCCCGGCCGTGGCACAGGTGGGCAAAGTACTGCTCAACGGTGCATCCAAATGGGTCACATTTTTCGTATCGGGCGCACCGACCATGTGCTCAAACGATGCCGACGATGAATACTGCTATCCTTCTGTGTTTATGATTGATATGGCAGACGGTCGGGTGATCAAAAGAATCTTCCTGAATTCCGAATCCGAAGGAATGGGCGGTGTGCCCAGCGGACAGCCGGCCATAATGGATTTGGACGGCAACGGATTTGCCGATGCCATGTATGTGGGAAGCAACAAAGGATTTATGTATAAAATCACCCTGCCGGATGAATCCGGTTCTGTGGCCGATATTGATGACTGTGCAATAAACGACAAAGTGCTGCCCATCTATGCATCCCCGGCCATAGTGAAAAACGAAGACAAGACAGTGGATATTTTCTTCGGCACCAGTGACAATCCCTATGAAAACGGAGATATGCCGCCGAATACCATCTACAGTTTTTATGTTTACAAAGACAAAGCCGCAAAAGGAACATGCGCGAAGGCCGAAGAGATATGGAAGCTGGATATGCCCGCGGGTCACCGCATCTTTGCCTCGGCCTTTGCCGCAGCCGGAAAAGTATATTTCGGAACATCCACCCAGGATACCGAAGATCCCTGCAGTCCTTCCCAGGCAAGCGGTGAAGGAGAGAAAAAAGGTCGGCTCTATATGCTGGATGTGGGCAGTAAAACCAAAGATTATGTGGAAGTGGGTAATATCCGAAGCACTCCCATGGTGGATGACGGGCATCTCTATTATAAAACCATGGACGGAGACGCTTCCGGCGCCGAAGGCGATCTGAACTCCATCGGAGATGGTATTTATAATGACAAACCCTCAGAACTGGAAATTGGCGGTTCACTTTCCCCGCAGGTGCAATGGTGGAGAGAGGTTACTAAAAAAGCAGATTTGGAATAAGAAATAAGGCTGCTTTGGGGCTTATCGCCTAAGGCATCTGTCGGAAAAATAAAAATCTCCGTATCGGGAATCATCACCCGATACGGAGATTTTTTTTTGCAGCCGGGGAAGGATACATTTTACAGGTGCGTCAGGGCTGTTACCTGATGCACCGCCTCAATACCATTAAGTTAAGGGCGGAGGAGTCCCGAACTGAAAATTTGGGACAGTGAAATGATGGGGAAAATCCGGCCAGAATTCCGTTTCACTTCCGGTCATTGAGCCTGCCGAAATGCGGCACTCCAAAATCTTGTTAAAAGAAAACGATAAATAAGTTCATCAATAAAATCCTTACCGGAAGGTTCAAGGAAATTTTCAATTAAATTTTTTATTGCTTCTGTTTTATCATCTTCGTTTAAATGATTTGAAGCCTTATCAGATATACCGGCAGCGGTGATAAGGGATGAGCGTATTTCAGAAATATGTAATAACTGTGATGGTTTTTTCGTTCTTCTGCTTATAGATTTCAGAACTTTCGCTTCTTCAGCATAAGAGGTTGCCTTTCTGTTTTTTTCCAAAACCAGTGCAACGAAACCGGCACGGGTCTGTTCGTAGGGTGTTACCAAAGAGTCTGCTGAATTGAGATGATTTTTATAATTCAGGTTTTTCAATTGGGTTTTCTCCAGATGTAAACACATTTTCTTAATATTTCAAGACCATGTACACCCATTTGCTGACTGCTGTTTCCTTTACCGTTTGGCAGTACCAGTATATTTTCAATATTAAAACCAATACTTTCAGCAATTTTTGACAAAATTAAATCTACTGAAATACTTGCTCCTGCATATCGTACATTGTCATTTACCATAAAAATTATTCCACCTTTTTTTAACAATCTGAAACAGTCCTGTATTACACAGACCATTTCATAAAAATATCCCTTAACCATTCTGGGTATACCGTTATTATTAAATTCTTTAACAGATTTTTTATATTCAAGATATTCCAGAATTGATTGCAATAATTCATTTTCTCCACATGATTTAATTGCCGCATCCCAATTTTTGTTATAGTTTAGAAGATTTTTTTCACGATTTTCAACAGTGCAGCTTAACATTTTCTGGCGTAAATCTGTAAGTCCCTGTTCATTAATCCCCTAACATGGCATGTTCAAGAGCATATGTTCTCGTGTAGTCGTAACGGTTACAGTAAGGCGGAGATGTAATTATAGCCTGATATTTTAAATTTTGAAGTTTTGGTAATATGTTAAAACATGAATCAGAATATAATATAATATTTTTATAGTTGATATTTTTGCAGACTGTGTTTGAAAAAAGATCGAGTTGAATATTTGCATTGCTTACGTCATTAATTATTTCGTCAAGTTTTGAGATTATTGCCTCATCGAATGTATAAATTTTGCCTTTGTCAAATGTGTTTTGTCCTTTTCTTCTTCCGGAGCGATAATCCCAGCGAAGAAATTGTCCGTCTTTTCTGGTATAGCTTATAGATTCTAAAATGCATAGTAATGCAAAGAATAAAATACCACTGATATTTTTATTTTCTTCATTTGATAGAAGAATTTCCTGAAAAAAGAGGACTGACGTTATCAGGTGAGAAAACAAAAATCAGCCACATAAACGGCGGATTTGATTTTCTTGGATTCAACATACGAAAATACAAAGGAACGCTGTTGACAAAACCGTCAAAATCAGGCATTGCATCAATAAAAGAGAAAATCAGGGAAACCGTAAAAACCAATAAAACAGTTAAAACTCAGGCCCTGATAAAAAAACTTAACCCTGTAATAAGGGGCCGGGGAAATTACTTCCGGCACTCAGCCGGTAAAAGGACTTTCACCGGTATTGACCATGCAGTATTTGAAATGACGTGGAAACGGGCAAAACGGAGACATCCCGGAAAATCTCCTAAATGGATTAAATCCAAATATTTTCAGCAGGAGAAAAACAGGAACCGGGTATTCAAAGAAAAAAGAAACAGACATTCATTATTTAAAATGGATTCTATCCCTGTTCGGCGACACATAAAGGTTAAAGGGGAGGCGAACCCCTGTGACCCGGAATGGTACGAATATTTTACAGAACGTGCCATGAAACTCCGAAAGCAAAACATCAGAACAGGACAGGATATTCTGTGGACAGAACAAAAAAGGCATCTGTCCGGCATGTCAGACCGAACCCGACAAAGGGGAGGAATGGCACACACACCACCTGAAACCAGAAAGTAAAGGGGGGTAGGGACAGCCTGGAAAATCCTGTTCTGCTGCACTCCGTATGCCGCAGACAGGTTCATGCAAACCCGAATACAGGATATTTATTGCCGGATGCTTCCCGGCATCTTATCAGGGCCTGAGTCGTATGAGGCGGAGCCTCACCTCCGGTGTTACGGGGCGGAGCCCCGTAACGGGTCCGGGGAGAGATTTTCATGCTTCGCTGTGACCGTCAGTCATGGCCCTTTATATGAAAGTGTCTGCGAAAAACCGGCCCTTCGGCCTTATTTTTCGCACTCCGCGCAGCCTTCATGTTTCGCTGTGAGTCACGTCTCATGACCGTTTATATAAAAATGGTGAATGGTATCATCAGATTCGGATGATCAGGAAAAGTAAATTTCTCGTATGCTTCAGGTATCTGCATCTGCAGCATACATTCAGGAGAAAAATCATGGACATGGAAACCCTGCGTTTCAGTTATGAAAGTCATCTGTTCCGGGCCATTGTAGCCCGCTTCGGACCGGTTCCGCTGGTAAATCATGATCATTCCAAGCAGCTTCTGAGTGCCCGTCGCCGGGATCTGCTGGGAGATGCGGTGCGCGTTACCGAAGACCTGCTGCCGGAGGTTCATACAATCTGGCAGGATTGTCTGAATAAACTGGAAGGGGGATTGCAGGGAGAACTTTTTGTCCGGCAGAGTCCCGAATACAATGCCAGTGTTTTTGCCCATGAAAAACGATTTGATATTCTTATCCATTCGGCACTGCTCAATGATTTTTCCTTTGATGAACTCCGCTTTGTCTTCGGTCATGAGCTGGGGCATGTGGTGTTTCAGCATTCGCAGTTTCCTGTGCGGGATCTCTATCCTTTGGTCAAAGACCGGGACCCCGAAGGCAGTGTGATGCTGCTGCGCTGGTCCCAGGCCGCGGAAGTTTCGGCAGACCGTATCGGCATGTTGTGCTGCGGGCAGCTGGGAGCGGCAGCCACGGCCCTGTTCCGCACGGCCAGTGGTCTGAGCGGAATGGATGAAAACCGGGCACTCCGCGCCTTCCGGAATCAGTACAGCGAACTGGAAGTCCAACTGCGTTCTGCCGCAGACCGGGCCGCCTGGGTGCGCACCCACCCCATGATTCCCATCCGTTTCAAAGCCATTGAACTGGCAGCCCTGGATCTCATTGCCCTGGGAAAAGGAAGCGGCGGTTTCAGCGCAAAAGGATTTCAGCGCATTGATCAGCAGATTTCCGCCACCCTCGAGTCTCTGGAATTCCGGCCCCATTTTCCCCATTAGTTTAGTGGACGCACCGCTCTGCATATTCAGGGCCGGTCTTCGCGGGTGATGAGTGCGAAAGCCTGGCGGAGCGGTCTTTCCCTGCATTCCTTCGGAGCACGGGCGAAAAATAAATTTCGCACTCCTTTCTCAAAGACTATGTTATACTCACCACTGCCATAATTTGCGTATCTTATTTACCACGAAAGACACGAACCACACGAAAATTTTGTGTGGTTCGTAGTTTCAGAATATGGCGGTGTGCAGTATACATTACAGAATAAACAGTTTCAGTAGTTCGAAAAGTTTCCCCCGGATACAGTTTTACGGCTGTCCCGGAGTGCAAAAATTGTATTTTGCACCACCGCATCTCCCGGTTGCCCCATGCAAAAATACAATTTTTGCACTCCTCCGGATACGGTTTTACGGCTGTCCCGGAGTGCAAAAACTGTATTTCTGCACCGCAGCATCTCCCGGTTGCCCCATGCAAAAATTGTATTTTGCACCACCGCATCTCCCGGTTGCCCCATGCAAAAATACAATTTTTGCACTCCTCCGGAAACTTTTCGATCTACTGAGTTTATATTCTCTCTTTTTCCATCCTTCACAAAGACGGGAAAAGGAGATTTGAGTTCAGTATTCAACTATGGTATGCAGAAAATATCCTACCCAAAAGAGGTGTGATGACGAATACACAGAATTTTTCTGAAAATTGGAAAAGTCTTTATCCTTTGTCAGTATCGGCATTTCATATATTTCGGAAACAGCGCAGATCAGAAAGTCTGTATTTGAACCCTGAACTCCCTTTTTCCGGTTTTTATTGTAAAATGCCGCAGCACATTCATATATTTCCGTCTGTAAGGCCATATCCGGAAAATGCGAAAGATGGTTCTTTCGGCACTCAGCAAAAAATAACTGCCCCGTTTCATCTGATTGGGGGACGGAATGCACAGTTTCTGTTTATCCGCAGAATATTTCCGGAGGATTTATTTCTTACCGGGTCCCTTAGGTGATTTCCGAACATGAATGTACCGTCTCTGAAGGAGTCACAGACGGAAAGTCCGGAAGCGGACTGTCATCTGCCGGACACTGCCAAACTTTCAGTTCGGCACTCCTCCGGTATTATCTTTTTCAGAAATCGCCTTAAACAGCCTGAACTGTTTTTCAGATCGGACACCGGAGAGAATTTCCTGGCGGATCGGACCGATCATCTGTACCCGGACTTCCCGGATGAGTTCCCGCAGCTCACGGACATAGGGATCATCAACGAAAGCCTTCCTCCGAAGAGCAGGAGACCATACACATGTATCTGCGATCACCTTCATGAACGGTTCCGTTGTGTTTTATCGTCATAATCGGCATCAAAATCAATTTTTCCGAACAGATCAATTACTTTCATCTGTTTCCGTCGCCGGATATATTCTGTAAGTGCTTCCCGGACTGCTGCTGTTTTATTTTTATGATTTCCGATCTGTTTTGCCTGCTCAATTAACTCATTTTCAATAGCGAGATTTACGGACATGGGGCACCTCCTTTTTATATCTGATTTTACACTGCTGTTTACGGAATCAAGGAGAAAAAATATGCGGAAATAAAAAACCGGCTGCTCCGCAGGGGGAACAACCGGTTCAAAAAGACAAAAAACTGTCAGGAACTTAGGTACTCGGCAAAAAATAAACCCTCTGAAACTGTCCGGCAGAAACATGCCAAACCTTTGTTTCGTCTCTGCTGACGGGGCGAACCGGGGGAATTATCTTTTTCTGAGTACCTTATCCCTCGACGGCCTCGGTCAGTTCGGGCAGAAATTCCAGGATGTCGGCCACGATGCCCACGTCGGCCAGTTGGAAAATGGGGGATTTGGGGTTTTTGTTGATGGCCACGATAAAGGGGGCACCTTTGATGCCGCCCATGTGCTGGAAGGAGCCGCTGATACCGCAGGCCAGATAGACCTTGGGGCTGACGGTCTGACCGGAGGTTCCCACCTGGCGGGATTTTTCCAGCCATTTGGCATCCACAATGGGCCGGGAGCAGGAAACATCGGCTCCCATGGCTTTGGCCAGTTCTTCCACAATTTCCAGGTTGTCCTGATCTTCAATACCGCGACCCACGGAAACCAGCACTTCGGATTTGGTGATGTCCACATCTCCGACTTCGGCTTCCACCACTTCCAGAAAACGTCTTTTGCTGCCCAGGTCGCCCGCATCACCGGATTTATCCGTTACACTTCCGCCTGCGCCTTTGCTTTCATCGGGCTGGAAGGCCCCTCCCCGGATGGTAATAACGGCTCCGCCGGAAATATCCGCATTCACATGGGTGCTGACCATACCGCTGTATTCCTGGCGGATGAGTTTCAGATTGTTTCCGTCCGTCCCTTCAACACCCACCACATCGGCAACATAGGCCGTGTCCAGTTTTACGGAAAGGCCGGGTCCCAGATCCATGCCGAAGGTATTGTGGGGAAGCAGGATAACCGCGCCTTTGGGAAGAATATTCACCAGGGCTTTGCGAACCACTTCCGCGTTGGGATAGGCCAGATCTGCACTGTCTATTTTCCAGACTTCTTTGTAGGAGGCAGCCGCTTCTGTGCAGACTGCGTCAATGCCGGAACCGCATACAATGGCGGTTACGGAAGCCGAAGGATCAATCGCCTGTGCGGCCACGGCCAGTTCCAGGGCAGAATCGTCCGCCACTCCGTCTTTATGAATGATATATGCAAAAATCTGAGCCATTATTTCAACCCTCCTTTGGCTTTGAGCATTTCAATGAGTTTCTCAATGATTTCCTCGGTGCTGCCTTCCAGAATCTCGGCCCCCTCACCCATATCAGGCACAAAATAATCCAGGCGTTTCACTTTTGCGGCGGCCTCGCCCACAGATGCGGCATCAATGCTCAGATCGCCTGCGCCGTGAACCGGAATATCAAGGGAGGCCACTTTGCGGATACCGCGGATACCCACATAGCGGGGTTCATTGATACCGGTCTGGATGGAAAGCACACAGGGCAGGTCTATTTCGTTCATCTCCTGGTTGCCGCCTTCGATTTCCCGGCCCACTTTGATTTTGCTGTCATCAAGAACTTCAATTTTGTTTACCAGGGAAGCGTAGGGCATATCCAGCATGGCCGCCAGCATACCGCCGACCTGTGCCGCTCCGCCGTCAGCCTGGGCACCGGTCATGATCAGATCGTAACTGCCTTTTTCAATTTCGGCTTTCAGGATGGTGGCCAGTCCTTTTCCGTCGGAACCTTCAAACGCGTCGTCGGAAAGCAGGATGCCCTCATCCGCGCCCATTGCCATTTCTCTTCTCAGAATTTCTTCGGATTCATCATCGCCCACTGTGATAACGGTGACTTTCCCGCCGACTTTGTCCCGAATCTGAATGGCCTCTTCCACAGCATAGTTGTCCCATTCATTGACAGAGTAAACCAGATCATCGCGTTCGATATCCGATCCGCTGCTGTTGACTTCAATTTCATTTTCAGAGGTGTCGGGAACCCTCTTCACACATACCAGAATGTTCATATTTCCCTCCAATTTTAAATGTTGAATGTTTAATGCTGAATCCTTTGCCATTCAACAGTAAACATTTATCATTAAACATTATTTTTACAGATGTCTCTGAATCAGTTCCACCAGGTCAATGGCTTCCATCTCTCCTTCCAGTCCGCTGGTTTTGATGGCATCTTCCATGTTGACCATGCAGAAGGGGCAGGTCGTGACAATGACATTTGCCCCGGCTTCTTTGGCCATTTCCACCCGGAGCTGGCCCATGCGCTGTTCCTCCACAGGTTCGTAAAAAAGCATCAGACCGCCGCCGCCGCAGCAGAAGGAGCGGTCACGGGATTTTGTCATTTCCACACGCTTCATGCCGGGGATGGCATCCAGCACGTCTCTGGGAATATCGTACATGCCGTTGTGCCGTCCCAGATAACAGGGATCATGGTAGGTATAGACTTTGCCGTTTCCGTCCCCGCTTTTCAGACTGATTTTGCCGGATTTCACGGCTTCGGCAATATATTCGCTGATATGATAGACCGGGGGCAGATTTTTATAATCCTTTTTTAGGGCATTATAGGTATGGGGATCGGCTGTCACAATGCGTTTGGCACCGGATTCTTTTATATTTTCGGTATTTTCCTCTTTCAGGGTCTGGAAGAGCATTTCCTCTCCGAAACGGCGTACCTCATGCCCGCTGTCTTTTTCCAGTTTACCGAGGACTGCGAAATCCGTACCCGCGGCGGTCAGCACTTTGGCCGCGGATTTGGTGATTTCCTGGATCCGGTCGTCATAGGAGGAAATACTGTCCACAAAGAACAGTGTTTCGGCGGTATCACCTTTTTCCACCAGTTTGACACTGCATTCTTTTTTAAATTCCTTATCCGCTGCCCATGCACTGCGTTTCTTTTCCATTTTTCCCCAGGGATTGCCGCGTTTTTCCAGTGCGCTCAGGGGTTTCTGCAAAGACTGGGGCACATTTCCCTCATCCACCATACCCCGGCGGATATCTACCATTTTATCAATATATTCAATGGTGAGCGGGCACTCTTCCTCACAAGCGCCGCAGGTGGTGCAGGACCAGATTTCATCTTCCGTATAAATACCGCCAATGAGGGGTTCCTCTGCTTTGAAATTCCCTTTCAGGGGATAATGGCTGAATGCGTAATCCCTTGCTTTTATGGTGATAAAGCGGGGGGAGAGAGGACGGCCGACGGCATTGGCCGGGCACTGGTCCGAACAGCGCCCGCAGTCTGCGCAGGAATAAAAATCCAGCATATGCTTCCAGGTGAAATCTTCAAATTTTTTCACTCCGAAAGATTCCAGATCGTCCAGCTGATCGTCTTCCACACCCCATTTGACGGGTTTAACTGTACCCTTGTCCAGTTTCATGAACCAGACATTGAATATGGAGGTAATAACATGGAAATGTTTTCCCAAGGGCAAAAAGCAGAGGAAGGAAAAGAAAATCAGGTCATGGATGTAATAACAGACCACATGGAGAACCTGCAGGGTTTTCAGGGAAACCGGAGACAAAGATACCCTGAATATCCAGGCCAGGCTCAGAGGAGCCAGACATTCGGCATGAACACCTTTCTGAACAGCAGCGGCCGCCAGGCTGGCTTCAAAAAGACTTTCGGAAATAATCAGACCGCAGATCATGCAGAGAACAAAAACAGCCTCACTGGTATGGTCTTTGCCGTATTTTTCGGGCACGGCATAGCGTTTGGGTTTTACCACGATTCTGCGGTATGCAGCGATGACACATGCCACCAGTACCACTGTGGCCGCATAGTCTTTCAGAATATTATAGATATGCCCCAGACTGCCGCCGAAACCCGGCATGACAAAATCTTCGGAAATTCCGATAATCACCAGGGAGGCCGAACGGACAGAGAGAATAATAAAACCGGCAAAAAGCATAATATGCACAATACCGGCGGTGCGGTAACGGGGATGTTTCCACTGGGCCAGCCAGTATTTCAGCAGGCGGTATGCCCGCTCCCGGATACGGTTAAAACGGAAATCCGGATTGGCAAATGCCAGGGGGGCGACTCTTTTGGCCATAATATAGGTAAAGAGTGCAACTCCGATTACCGGGATCAGAACAGAAAAAATGACGGTCGGAATGCCAAGAAGTGAAGCCTTGGCAGGAGAGATCAAAGCAGGTTCCATATTCTTACCTTTTGTCTCCTTTCATGTTAATGCATTTAAAGTTTATAAAAGGGAAATGAATGAGTATTCATTCATTTCTTTACACGCTGCTTTTTCCCCTGTCAAGGGAAAAATTGATTTTCTGATATATCTTTCCGTACTGCGCGGGATTCTGCATTCTCCGCGCTGCCGTTTTTCCGCTTCCGGAAACAGATAAAGTGTTTTGAAACCTGTCGCAAAACCGGCTGCCGCCGAATCACCCTGCCTCCCGGTCTTTTGCATACACTGCCGCAGTGCTTAAGATAATTATTTTGGACAGGCCGGGGGGAAATGCAGTGAATCCCGGCATCCTGAATCTGTTGGACTTTGTACCTCACTCCAACCTGCATGAAACCCAAAATCCATTTTCTTAAACACTGTATATTTCTCCTGAGAAAAAATATTTTACAGATCACGAAAAAAAAGATTGACAATTACATCTGAATAAATGAATATTCATTCATTTTAATACAGCCGTCAGAAATCAGATATTTTTAGGATATACGATTGTTTTTATTTGTTTAATACCTGCTGCACTGTGGACAGTCTGTCATGAAAATAAATTCATACATCCCTGCGCCCTTTATGCCAGTATCTCTCCGTATATCCCTGATGAAAAAGAGGGTGGTGGGTCAAATCAGTTGATTTTTTCTGTAAGGGCCTATTGCATACGCCCCGAAGCCGCTCATTACGGGCCTATGCCCCTGCAGTCAGATATTTAATGCATCAGCCTTTTTGACCCACTGACAAAAAGAGAAGGCGGAAAAACACTGTGTTTTGGCTAAAATTTTATTTTTCCATAAAAATATAAACGCGTCACAAAGAAACAGTCTCTTATCCGAGCGAGCGCTCAATCATGCGTTATCATATGTCCTGTTTCTTTGTCAAGTATTTTATAGGACCCCGAAGATGAATCGGGGAAATCCTTATTGCCGGGAAATAAAAACATTTCAAAGGAGGAACGGTTTATGGACAAACCCGCATATCAGGACAAACCCTGGCTGCAGCAGTATGAAAAAGAGGTGAAACCCGCATTGGATTATGAAGAAAAATGCCTGCCGGATTTTCTGAAACAATCCGCGGAAAAGTATCCGGACACAGATGCATTGATTTTTCAGGGGTACCGGCTCACATATAAAGAGCTTCAGGACATGACCGACCGTTTTGCAGCGTGTCTGCATGATTTCGGTATCCGCAAAGGGGACAGGGTGGCCATTCTTCTGCCCAACCTGATTCCCTGCGTGGCGGCCTACTATGCGGCTATGAAAATCGGTGCGGTGACGGTGATGAACAATCCCCTGTATTCGGACCGGGAGCTGAATCACCAGTTCAATGATTCGGAGGCAAAAGTGCTGATTACCCTGGATTTGCTGGGAAACC
Source organism: Desulfobacteraceae bacterium (assembly GCA_011390755.1). GTDB lineage: Bacteria > Desulfobacterota > Desulfobacteria > Desulfobacterales > Desulfococcaceae > JAABRU01. The sequence continues at coordinate 39,360 of JAABRU010000008.1, forward strand.
GCATGATAGATCTGCGGCCCAAAACCAAAATCCGCCAGATTGTGTATACTTCCATCGGAGATTATCTGCCTTTTCCCAAAAACCTGCTTTTCCCTTTTGTGGGGAAAAAGAAAAAACTGGCCGCGGATGTGAAATCCGCAGAAAATGTATACAAATGGAAGGATATGATTGCCAAATATCCGCCGCAGGTGCCGGAAACAGATATTTCTTTTGAAGATACGGCCATGTTTCAGTACACCGGCGGCACGACCGGTGTGTCCAAAGGCGTGATACTCACCCATGCCAACCTGAGCAGGCAGGTGCAGCAACTCGCTGGATGGTTTCCCGAATTCAGTTCCGAGAGAGAAATCCTGCTGGGTGCCCTGCCTTTTTTCCATGTATTCGGCCTTTCCACGGCCATGAATCTTTCCATATACATGGGATGGACCGATATTCTCATCCCCAAACCCCAACCGGAGCAGCTGCTGGAGGCCATTGCCAAATTCCGGCCCACTTTCGCGCCCCTGGTTCCCACCATGTATATCGGCCTGCTGAACCATCCGGATATTCAGAAAACCGATATCCGATCCATCAAAGGCTGTTTCTCCGGCAGCGCGCCCCTGCCTGTTGAGGTTATCCGGGATTTTGAAAACAAAACCGGGGCTGTCATTGTGGAAGGCTACGGGCTGACGGAAACCACACCCGTTACCCATGTCAATCCCTTTAATAAGGACAAACGGAAAATCGGCAGTATCGGTCTTCCCATTGCCGACACCGAATGCCGCATTGTCAGTCTGGAAGACGGGGAAAGCGACATGCCTTTGGGCGGGGAGGGTGAACTGCTGATCCGGGGGCCCCAGGTGATGAAAGGCTATTGGAATATGCCGGGGGAAACCGATGCGGTGCTGACCAAAGAGGGATGGCTGCATACGGGTGATATTGCCAAAATGGATGAGGAGGGATATTTCTATATTGTGGACAGAAAAAAAGACCTGATAATTTCCGGCGGGTATAATGTGTATCCCCGCGATATTGACGAGGTCTTTTTTGAACATCCCAAAGTGCTGGAAGCCTGTTCCGTGGGCATTCCCCATCCGCACCGGGGGGAGGCCGTAAAGGTTTTCGTGGTACTCAAAGAAGGGGTAAAGGCAGACGCGGAAGAACTGATGCAATACTGTCAGGGCAAACTGGCCAAATACAAATGGCCCACGGAAATCGAATTCCGGGATGAGCTGCCCAAGACCAATGTGGGGAAAATCCTTCGCAAAGATCTGCGGGAAGAGGAACTGGCAAAACGCAAATCAGAATAAACGACTATCGGAAAACCTCCGAAACCGGTTTTGGGAAACGGTGAAAACAGGGGCAGAATACCGGAAGACAGGTTTTCGGACAGGTGCTGAGGGGGCCGCAGGGACAGATTTCAGGTGATTTCCTGAAAAAAATGTACCATAACCGAGTGCCAAACGGAAAGTCCGGCAGTGTCTGACAGCGGACAGACTCTCACCGGCTTTCCGTCTGTGCTTCCTTCAGAAAGCGGTACTCAATGTCATTGACTTAAGCAGAATATTCCCCTCCCCCGGTGGGAGGGGAGTCTTAATCAATGACATTGAAGCGGTACTTATACCAATCCCGATAAATAACCTTCCATACAAAAGTCCGGCAAATGCTCATTTACTAAGGAATCCGATGGCAGATTATTAAATGGGATTGGTATTACACCAATTTTTAAATCCGTACCCCTCTGACTCCTTACAGGGCACATTGCATACGCCCGGCATGAGCGGCTTCGGGGCCGTATGCGATACGCCCCTGCAGGAGTGACTTAACCCGTCATTCAAAACCTGACAGAGCAGTAGTACATTCATATTTTAAAAATGCCCTGTGCTGCCCCCCCTGTTTCATGATTTCCGCGATGCAAACATATGAATCAGAATGCCCAGCAGGATAAAAATGATGCCGGGAATGATAAAAGGAACCGCGCTGCCTCTTTTTTTCTCCACTGTCATCAGAAAGGATTTACAGGGGGGGGCTGAGCATTCCAGCGAAAAATCCAGATAATATGTTCCTTTGTCCAGCAGAATTTTATAATCATAAGCGTCTTTTTTTTCCGACCATCCTCCTTCCGAATCATAACCGGTTTCTGCCCAGAGTTCATCCCCGAAACCGAAAAGCGGTTTTTTGTTTTTATCCAGCACCTCTCCGGAGATATGACTCCAGTGTCCGTAGGGCACACTTTGCCGTATGCCGATTTTATATACACTTCTGTCTTCACTGACCTCCAGAGGACCGAAAAGGGGTGCATCGGGCGGAAGGGATTTCATAACTGTGTCCCCGTCCGGAAAAGCCAGAAATCCCGCACTGATCAGACAGAGAATACCGAAAAAAAGTAAAGCGTTTCCTATTTTTCTTCCTCTGCTCATAATATCCTCATTTCATATAATAATTTCAATGCCGTTTCCTTAAGCAGAAAATCCCTCCGGAGGGAAGGGGAAACATGCTCTGTTATCAGTTGATTTTTCCACCCTCCCCCTGCCCCTCCCTGAGGGAGGGGAGTCTTAAGGAAACGGCATTGATAATAATTTGAATTACTTGCCTGCTCCCGGGCCGCCGCCGGTACGGGAGGGGCCGTATGCACTGCCGCTTCTGACACTGGATGCACCGTAATATTTTGGGCCTCCGAAATACAGGCCGGAAGGGGCATAGGCGCGGCCGCCGATGTATCCGGCATAGCCCCATCCCCTGAAACTGAGGAACATCATACATGCGTATGCAATGGCAAGAATTAGCAGAATTCCGATGACAATGCTTCCTTTCTGATTTTGCATTGCTTTTTTCTCCTTTCCGATCCGCGATATTTTATCCCAGGGTAAAATGCAGAATTACGGCAAAACTGATCATCACGGTAATCTCCAGCAGGGCCGCCCCCATGTTCTGATCTGTCTGAATTTCATGGTTCAGGGGAGAACCGGGGATGATGATTTTATCAAAAAAATAGCGGATGGCCGGCAGAAGGATAAAAATCAGCAGGGAATCCGCTGCAAATACATACAGATTATAGGACCAGCTGACAAAACTGCCGGAGGCCCCTTTCATCAGAATAATGCCGATGGCAATCATGGCCCCGCCGAAGGCCACACCGGCGGCCACATTATCTTTTTCAATTTCATCATGAATATTAAAAGGTGTCATCCGGTCATAAAGCCAGGTGAAGACAATCAGGGCTATCTGCCCCAGAAAATAAAATGCCAGTGCCGTGTGCGGGCCCCCGCCCTGGCCATGCACCGCTCCGGCAATAATCATACCCGAAGCCATATAGGAACCGAACTGCACGGCCCCGGTTCCCGCGTTTCTGTCTTCAATAATTTCTTTTACATTGGAAAAGCGGTAAAGAATCAGTTTGTCATTGATGACATGGGACAGATTGAGCAGGGCAATCCCCATCAGGGAATATCCGCCGACACTGAGGATATCCTGATAAATCCCCCTGGAAGGCCCCAGATAGGCCCCGATAAAAATGGCACTTACTGCCCCGAAATAACCGGCCACACTGACGGCCAGGGCCACATTGTCTTTGGCAGTCAGCTCTTCGTCCAGTTTGTAGGGGGTCAGCATATCATTGACGATTTTGGAAAACAGCAGCACAAACACAAACAGTATCATCAGACTGCCGCCGTGCAGAATCTGATATGACATATTTTCCATCCGGCATTCCCTTCTTTATCTATTTTGTTTTGTTATAAAAATATTCCGGCCCCATCCGCAGATTTTCATTTGCCCTTTTTTATAAATATTATTTTTTTATTGATTTTTCAATATATTTTTTTTATTGATATTTTCAGTATATTTTTTATAACAGTTCCTCACACAGAAATCTTTCCGGCTGGGTAGTGGGTCAAATCCGTTGATGCCCCAGGTTTCCTGTCGCAGGGACGTATTGCATACGCCCGCCGGGGAGCGGCTCTCATCCGGGCGTATGCAGTACGCCCTTACAGGGGGGAATCAGCGGATTTGACCCACTATCTCCGGCTGAATGCAAAACTTATGCAAATCATTTCAGGAATCCTTGAGTATCCCGGCATATCCTGCTATAGATTTACAGAAAATACATTTCACGGTTCAGTTTCCGGTTCTTTTATCCCCGTTTTTTTATCCAATGACCTGCAAAAAACAGGAGCGCACCATGTTTCACAAAATTCTTCTTCTTCTTTTCTTATCTTTTCTGGCAATTCAGCTGATGAGGGTTTCCGAATCCCGCGCACAGCAGAATAAAACGGATGACCCCGTGCAGCAGAAAGCAGAGAAAGCATTTAAAGACGGCAATTTCAATGATGCCCTTTCCCTGTTTGAAAAACTCTGTACATCTCCGGATACGGATCCCCGGCAGGTGGGGAATGATCTGAATATGGCCGTTGCCTGTCTGGCCCGCCTGAACCGGGTGGATGAGGTGGATGATTTCCGGGAAAAGGTGATCGCTATTCACAAAGAGAACTGGCGGCTGCTCTATGCGGCTGCAAAGAGTTACCTGGATTTTCATCATTACGGTTTTATAATCGGGGGAGAGTTCAAACGGGGCGGACACCGGGGCGGCGGAAAATATGTCAATGCCTTTGAAAGGGACCGGGGAAGGGCTTTGCAGCTTATGGAAGATGCCCGGAAACTCCTGCTTTATGCGGCTGCGGAAAATGACGGGGAGAGAGCGGAACGCGCGGATTTCTATCTGGCCTGTGCGGATGTGCTGCTGCGGAACCGGGGATACAACTGTGCTTGGCAGTTGCAGTATCTCACGGATCTGAAAACACTGCCCGACTATACTGAAGACAATTATTATGACTGCGGACAGACCCGCGGCGCGCCTGTGGATCCGGAGGGCAATCCCATATATTACTCCATGCCGGAATCCTGGGAAGCCGCGGAAAATGACGGGGAACGCTGGCGCTGGCTGCTCATGCGGGCCATTGATGCGGATGCGGGATATACCAATACGGTCATGCAGCGTTTTGCCGGATTTCTTCACGAGCAGTTCGGTGTGCAGACCATGCAGAGCGGCATTTCCCCCTACCGTTTTGAAGCCCCGGAAGATAGCGGTACGGGGAAAAAAGAGGAAAGCGGCACCTATGCCCTGCACACACTGGGGGAAAATGAGACCATCGCCAGGCTGGCCACGGGAATTAAACGCTTTCAACTGCCCGATGAATTCAATTTCATCCGCATTTACCGGGATACGGGCAGCAATCAGTCCCTGGCGCAGATTTTTGAAAACCGCCGCCAGTATGCCAAAGCTGCACAATTCTGGCAGCAGGTCGGAAATTCCGACAAAGTAAAACAGATTACCGCCAACTGGGGCGCATTTGAACCGCTCATGACCCAGCCCGCGGGAAAAGGGGCCACCGTGGATTACCGCTTCCGCAACGGTTCCCGCGTGCGTTTTGCCGCCTATCCGCTGAAAATCGAAACCCTGCTCAAAGACATCAAAGATTATATCCGCTCCAATCCCCGGAATGCGGAATGGTATAAGGAAAATCCCGACAGTATCGGGTACCGCATTGTAGGGGAAGATGAGGAACGCTATGTGGACCGGCAGATTGCGGAATGGTCTCTGGATCTGCGCCCCCGCACCGGGCATTTTGACAAACGCATTACCGTAACCACACCCCTGCAGGAAGCCGGAGCCTATCTGCTCAAGGCCCGCATGGAAGACGGCAATATCAGCCGCATTATCATCTGGATAGACAATACGGCCATTGTCCGCAAGAATCTGGATCAGGGCATTCTCTGGTATGTGGCCGATGCGGTGAGCGGAAAACCCGTGGAAAAAGCCAATGTGGAATTTTTCGGATACCGCCGGGACTGGCAGAACAAGGTGACGGGGAATCATACGGAGATTTCCGATTTTGCCGAATACACGGATAAAAACGGTCAGATTATCTTCAGTGAATCCGGCAAAGACCAATCGAATCACCTGCAGAACAATATGAACTGGCTGGCCATTGCCACCCATCCGGACGGACGGCTGGCCTATACGGGATTCGCTTCTGTCTGGTATGCCCGGCATTATGACCAGGAATATCATGAAAACAAGGTTTTTACCATTACCGACCGTCCGGTTTACCGTCCGGGCCAGGCTGTCAAATTCAAATTATGGGTGCGGAAGGCCCAGTATGAACGGGAGGATATTTCGGATTTTGCAGGCAGCAGTTTTCCCCTGTATCTGAGCAATCCCCAGGGGGAAAAAATATGGGAAAAGACACTGAAAGCAGATGAATGGGGGGGGATTTCCGCGGAATATGCCCTGCCCGAAGATGCAGCGCTGGGGGTTTATCAGATATTCATTCCCGGACACGGGGGGGGACATTTCCGGGTGGAGGAATACAAAAAACCGGAGTTTGAAGTCACTGTGGAAGGCCCGGAAGAGGCCGTGCGCCTGGGAGATACGGTAAAGGCAAAGATCACGGCCCGATATTATTTCGGTGCGCCCGTCACCCATGCAAAGGTGAAATACAAAGTGCTGCGCCATACGCAGGATACCCAGTGGTATCCGCCCGGCCCCTGGGACTGGCTTTACGGTGCGGGATATGCCTGGCTGGCCTATGACGCGCCCTGGTATCCGGGATGGCGGGAATGGGGCTGCCGCCGTCCCCTGCCCTGGTGGTGGCATCGGTCTTCTCCCCCGCCCGAACTGCTCATGGACAATGAGGCGGAAATCGGCCCGGACGGAAGCGTGGAGATTTCCATTGATACGGCTCTGGCAAAGGAACTGCACGGGGATACGGATCACCGTTATGAAATCACCGCGGAAGTCACAGACCTTTCCCGGCGTACCATTGCGGGAAAAGGCAGTGTCACGGCCGCGCGCAGTCCTTTCAAAGTCCATGTATGGACCGACCGGGGATATTTTCGCAGCGGGGATACGGTTCATGCCTCATTTTCCGCCAGAACGCCCGAAGGCAGCGAGGTGGAAGGAGAATCCCTTGTCCGCCTTTACCGGATTTCCTATGAAAATGAAAAACCCGTGGAAACCGAAATGCAGGAATGGAACATCGCAAAAGGGGAAAAACGGGAATTACAGATCACCGCGGCCGCGGCCGGTCAGTACCGCCTTTCCTGCACCGTCACGGACGGGAAAGGGCAGCAGATGGAAGGGGGCTATCTTTTTACGGTGCGGGGCGAAGGCTTTGACGGAAAGGATTTCCGTTTCAACGCGCTGGAACTGATTCCGGACAAAAGCGAATACGCGCCCGGAGAAAAAGTGCGACTCATGATAAATACGGACCGGCCCGGCTCCACTGTGCTTCTTTTTATCCGCCCGGCCAACGGGGTCTATCTGCCGCCCCGCATCATCCGCATGACAGGCAAAAGTGCGGTGGAAGAAATCGAAGTGATGAAAAAGGACATGCCCAATTTCTTCATTGAGGCCCTGACGGTGGCAGGCGGCAAGGTACACAGCGAAGCCAGGGAAATTGCGGTTCCGCCGCAGAAACGGGTGCTGCATGTGGAAGTCCTGCCCTCTTCGGAACGCTATAAACCGGGGGAAAAAGCGGAAATCAAAATAAAAATCACCGATCACAGGGGCGAACCCTTCCGGGGTTCCACCGTGCTGACGGTTTATGACAAGGCTGTGGAATATATTTCCGGCGGTTCCAATGTGCCGGAGATCAAAGCCTTTTTCTGGAAATGGCGCAGACATCACAGTCCCGTGACCGAAAGCAGTCTGGGCCGGGTCTTTCAGAATCTCTATAAAGAAAAAGAGATTCCCATGCAGAACCTGGGCATTTTCGGGCATTCCGTGGCTGATGAGGATGTGGAAACCTGGGGAAACGGCAGATTGGATAAAAATCAGCGCATGAAATCCGCCCCCAGAGGTATGATCGGGGCGGCCATGCCCGCACCTTCTGCCGCTCCCATGCCGGAAGCCGCAGCCGATATGGCTTTTTCCGCGAAAGAGGAAAAATCCCGTGAATCGGCTCCCGCAGAAGCCGAAGCTGCGCCGGAAATGGCCGAACCGCTCATCCGCACACAGTTTGCGGACACGGCCTTCTGGGCGGATTCCGTGACCACGGATAAAAAAGGCATGGCAAAAATCACCTTCACCATGCCGGAAAACCTTTCGGGCTGGAAAATCCGCACCTGGGCCATGGGACACGGAACCGCAGTGGGAGAGGGTACAGCCGAAACCGTGACCGCCAAAGACCTGATGGTGCGGCTGCAGGCCCCCCGTTTTTTTGTGCAGAAGGATGAAGTGGTACTGTCCGCCAATATCCACAATTACCTGGAAAATCCCAAAGAAGTAAAAGCCCTTATGGAACTGGACGGCCCCTGTCTCAGCCTTATGGGGGAGAAAAACCGGACCGTTACAGTTGAACCCAACGGCGAAATCCGGGTGGACTGGCGGGTGTCCGTGCTGGAGGAAGGCGAGGCTGTGGTACGCATGAAAGCCCTTACAGATGAGGAATCCGATGCAATGGAAATGCGTTTCCCGGTCTATGTCCACGGCATGGACAAGATGATTCCCTTCTGCGGTGTTATCCGGCCCGAACAGCAAAATGCCGTGATTACAATGGAAGTGCCGGAACAGCGGAGACAGGAATCCGCGCGGCTGGAAATCCGTTATTCCCCCACCCTGGCCGGGGCAATGGTGGACGCGCTGCCCTATCTGAGCGATTATCCCTACGGATGCACCGAACAGACCCTGAACCGCTTTGTCCCCACGGTCATCACCCTGAATGTGCTGAAAAAAATGGGGCTGAATCTCAAAGATATTCAGGAAAAACAGAGCAACCTCAACGCGCAGGAAATCGGTGATGATAAGCAGAGAGCCGCGCAGTGGAAAAGATTCCCCCGGAATCCCGTATTTGACGAAAGCGAAGTCATGAACATGGTCAAAAGCGGTGTGCAGCGCCTGACGAATATGCAGTTATCCGATGGCGGATGGGGATGGTTTTCCGGATGGGGGGAACATTCTTACCCCCATACCACGGCGGTGGTCGTCCACGGATTGCAGATGGCAGAGAAAAACGGCGCGGCCGTGGTTCCCTCTGTCCTTCAGGAAGGCATTCACTGGTTGAAAAATTTTCAGGAAGATCAGGTACAACGCCTCATCAACGGACGTAAAGAAGGGAAAAAGAAAGACCCCTGGAAAGCCCATGCGGACAATATGGATGCCTTCATCTATATGGTGCTGGCCGATGCGGGACAGGAAAAGGGGGAAATGCGGGAATTTCTCTATGAGGACCGGAACCATGTCTCTGTTTACGGAAAAGCCATGTTTGCCCTGGCCCTGCATCAGCAGGGGCATAAGGACAGGGTGGATATGCTCATGCAGAATATTTCCCAGTATCTGGTGCAGGATGAGGAAAACCAGACGGCTTACCTCAATCTGGGCAATGATGGATACTGGTGGTACTGGTACGGCAGCGAAACCGAAGCCCATGCCTATTACCTCAAACTCCTGAGCCGGGTGGAACCCCAGGGAGAAACAGCTTCCCGGCTGGTCAAATACCTGCTCAACAACCGCAAAAATTCCACCTACTGGAATTCCACACGGGACACGGCCCTGTGCATTGAAGCCTTTGCCGACTATCTGGAAGCCACAGATGAGGGAAAACCGGATATGACCGTGGAAATCCTGGTGGACGGAAAAGTGAAAAAGAGTGTCCGCATTACAGCGGAAAACCTGTTCTCATTCGACAATCAGTTGCTCATCACCGGCGATGCGGTGACAACAGGGGAACATAAGGTGGAACTGCGCCGCAAAGGCAAAGGGCCGCTGTATTTCAACGCGTATCTCAGTTATTTCACCCTGGAGGATTATATCACCAAAGCCGGGATGGAAATCAAAGTGGAGCGGCAGTATTACCGACTCCGGAAAATGGAAAAAAGCGTGAAAGTGGCCGGTGCAAGGGGGCAGGCTTTGGATCAGAAAGTGGAAAAATACGAACGCATCCCTTTGGGAAACCTGGCCCTGCTGAAAAGCGGGGATCTGGTGGAAGTGGAACTGCTGATCGAAAGCAAGAATGATTACGAATACATCATCTTTGAAGACATGAAAGCCGCAGGATTTGAGCCGGTGGAAGTCCGCAGCGGATACACGGACAATGCCATGCGGGCCTATACGGAATTCCGGGATGAAAAAGTGGCCTTCTTCGTCCGCTCCCTGGCAAGGGGAAAACACAGCATGGCCTACCGGCTGAGAGCGGAAATCCCCGGAAAATTCAGCGCACTGCCCGCCAGAGGATACGCCATGTACGCACCCGAACTGCGGGGGAATTCCGATGAGATAAAGTTGCGGATTGAGGATTGACCATATTGAAAATAGGGTAGTGGGTCAAATCCGTTGATCCGGAATCCGAAATTTGAACGGGTTCCCAAGCTCCGGCTTGGGAACCCGTGTCCCGGAAGCTCCGGCTTCCCGGAACAGGGCAAGCGTGAGCCTGCCCTCCCTGCGTTCCCAGGCAGGAGCCTGGGAACGAGGTAAAATTACAGATTATCATTAAATAAAGGTGAAATATGACAGAAGAAAAAATCCCTCCCATTCATCCCGGAGAAACCCTTTGGGGAGAATTTTTGGAACCTATGGGAATAAGTCTGAGCCAGACTGCAAAATCATTAAGTGTGCAGGAATCGCTTATCAATGATATTGTACAGTGTAAAAAATCTGTTACAGCAGATATTGCCCTCCGTCTTGGAAGATACTTTGGAATGTCTCCCCAATTCTGGATGGGATTGCAGAACCATTATGATTTGGCAATTGCTGAAGATGAATTGGAAAATCGGTTTGAGCAGGAAGTAGAGCTTTATGCAGCCTGACTACAATAAAACTGATACCGCTCAATCGGAAGTGTAACAATGTCTGATATTTCAAAACCCCATGACAGATTTTTCAGGGAAACATTTTCTCATCCTGATGTGAGCAGTGATTTTCTGAACAATTATCTTCCGCCGGAAGTTGTCAGACATATTGATACCAAATCCATTGAACTGATAAAGGATTCATTTATTGACAATGAACTCCGGGAGCATTTTTCAGATATTCTCTGCAAGGTTCGTCTTTTTAGCGGAGGCTATGCATATGTTTACACTCTTTTTGAACATAAAAGCTGGCCCGATTCCCTGGTAGCATTTCAGCTTTTACGGTATATGACCAGGATATGGGAGCAGGATTTCAGAAACTATGAGGCTGAAAAAAAGAAGAAAAGGAAAAAAGGAGACAGAAAAAAATCAGACCCGTTCCGTCCTGTTCTGATTATCCCCGTTGTCATTTATCACGGACAGCAAAAATGGAATATCTCTGAAAAATTTAGTACATTATTTGACTGTGCCCCTGAACTGGAATTTGGTATCCCTGATTTCAGTTATATCCTTTGTGATCTTTCCCGGTATGAGGATCATGAAATCAGGGGAATGCTTATGCTGAAAATCGGTCTGCTGGTTATGAAATATATTTTCAGGGAAGATTTAACAAACCGATTACCGAAAATTTTAAGCCTTTTTCAAGAATTAATGAATCAGACCACCGGGGTGGAATATCTGAAAACAGTGCTTACTTATCTTGCAGGGGCAACAGATAGAGTAAGTGAGGAAGAACTGAGCAGGGCGCTTGCATCAGCCCTGAATCCAGAAGGAGGTGAGCTTATGGCTACACTGGCGGAAAAATGGATTAAGGAAGGGGAAAAGAAAGGGGAAAAGAAAGGGGAAAAAAAAGGTTTGCTGGAAAGTATAGCGGTCAATCTTGAATGCAAGTTCGGAAAGGATGGTTTGAAACTTTTGCCTGAAATTAAGAAAATTCATGATGCTGGAATACTTTTGACAATCCAAAGAAGGCTGTGGACAGCAGATACTCCCGATGATTTGCTGAAAACTTATAAGAATATTTGAGAGTCTCTCCAGATTTAAGTGAAATTTATCTTATCAAAAGCAAAAAAAGGTAAATGAGCTTATGGCTACACTGGCGGCAAAATGGATTGAGAAAGGGGAAAAGAAAGCTTTGCTGAAAAGTATAGAAACTGGTCTTGAATGCAAGTTTGGAAAGGATGCTCTGAAACTTTTATCTGAAGTTAAGAAAATTAATGATCCTGAAGTACTTTTAGCAATTTGCAGAAAGTTGTGGGAAACGGATAATCCTGATGAATTACAGAAAGCTTTAAATGAAAATATCCAGGGCAATTGCATTAAAAAAATCAAGAAATCAAAATTTTTAAGAGATAATCGTTATCCCATCCTGCTCTCAGACGTTTGGCTTTTATACCAACATTAAGTTCTTTTTCCTGTTTTAACAAATTAAGTCAGTAGGGTGGGCAGAAGCGAAGCGCTGCCCACCGCATGTGCAGGCGGTGGGCACGGAAAAGCATGTGCCCACCCTACTGAACTGGCAAGCCCCGCCGAAGTGCCAAACTGTAAGTTTGGCACTCCAACGAAGCGTTTCCCGCTTTTGAGTCAGTCCGGGACGCGGGAGCGTCCAAAACTGCGTTCCCACGCTGGAGCGTGGGAACGATCAATGTGCAGGCGGTGGGCACGGAAAAGCATGTGCCCACCCTACATCTGCATAATCGTGTTCAGACACCCACCCGCGCAAGAATAGCCCTGATGACTGCTCCGCTGTTGTAGTCAACTGCCATTTCTATCAGCTTTTCTTCATCCCGTTCACCGTTCAGAATGGCTTCAATGGACGCAACAAAATTGGGAACTTGTCCACGCCAGCTTTCAAGTCAGTAGGGTGGGCAGAAGCGAAGCGCTGCCCACCGCATGTGCAGGCGGTGGGCACGGAAAAGCATGTGCCCACCCTACATCTGAATAATCGTGTTCAAACACCCAACCGCTCAAGAATGGCCCGGATGATGATTCCGTCTGTGTAATCCAAATCCTCAATCAGCTTTTCCTCATCCCGTTCTCCTGCCCATATTTTCCGGATGGGTTCGGCGAGCATAAAACCGGCCTGCTGTAATTGCTCAAACGCTGCTTCCACCTGCTGCCGTGCTTCCTCATCCCCCCCACATGCCCCCGCCACCATTTCAATGACAGGTTTGAACTGCTCCAGAATCCGCCCCACCTGATGCTGTGTTCCCATGAAATTTTCCTGCGCCTCCCGCGACAATCGCCGGTATTCACGGGCCTGTTCGCTTTGTTCCTGTTTTTCGGCAATTTCGGCGAGAACGGTGTAGGTTTTCCAGATTTCTGCTGCGCCGGGGTCAAGGGTTATGTCAATTGCCAATGCCTGCTCGGCCAGTTGCCGCGCTTCGGCCAAACGAGCTACAGATAGCCGGGTGGGGTCGTTTTGGAGCAGGTCGGCGAGGTTGCTGGCGGCTCTGGATTCTCTTATCCGATCTCCGACCTTTCGGCTGCCTTCCATTGCCCGGCGATACCATGTTTCGGCTTCGGCCATGCGTCCGGCATTTTGCATCGTAGCTGCCAAATTGGAATAGGTTGCTGCGGCTCCGGCCAGGTTGCCCAGGCTTTCACTCAGGCGGGCGGATTCCCGGTATGCGCTTTCGGCTGCGTCCCATTGTCTGGCTCTGATATACAACATGCCCAACTGGAGCTGCGCTGTGGCTTCCAGTGCCGGTTCCTTGAGGCTGCGGAAGGTTTTCAGGGCCTCCTGATAGCGTTTTTCGGCTTCTGCGAGATTGCCTTCCTGCATGGCAAGGGTTCCGATTTGGAATTGCAGAGCAGCAACAGAACGGTCATCGTTTAATTTTGTCACTATTTCCAATGCCGCCTCATACGCAGCCCGCGCTCCGGCAAAGTCGCCCATATCTGTCAGCGCGGTCGCCAGATCACTTTGCAGCACACCGGTCTGTCGGCGCACACCATCGCTTTGTTCCAGTTTTTCACCCAGGACGATTCCTTCGCGGTATATGTTTACGGCCTCGCCCGTGCGACCGGAATCTCTCAGGCAGCGGCCCAGTCTGAGCAGAGTAAGGCTTTGTTCGTGGCTTGGTTCATCCCCCATTGTTTTGAGGATATTCCGGAACAGATCCTCGGCTTCGCTGTGGCGACCGGCATTGTACAGTGCCTCTCCTTTGCCGGACTGGGCCAGAAACCAGGCTCTGCTTCCGGGTGCGGCTGCTTTTTCTGCCCGTTGGTTGAGGTCGTCCCGGTCACGGAGCAGGCCGAAATAGTTGAGGAACAGGTTGACATTATCAACGAAATCCACTGCATTTTCTTCCCCGGCTGCCAATGCGGCTTTTACGGCAAAGAGCAGGTTGGGGAGTTCGTTCATAGCCACAGAGCGGGAGCCGCCTGTATTTTTGGCAAACGGTTCATAGAGTTTGCGGGACAGGCGGTAATACGCGGCACGGTGACGCGCGGACAGGCTGTTTTTTTCCGGTTCCGGCAGCCGTTCCCACAGGGCCGGGGCCAAAGCCGGGTGGAATTTCAGGTACAGAGCGCTTACGCCGGGCAGTCGTTCCGCCCGGATCAGCCCGGAGTTTTCCAAAGCCTGCCGCAGTTGCGGCCATGTGGTGAGTAGCGTAACCTCCAGCAGCACATCCTCCATCGCTCCCCCATGAAACACCCCCAGCCCCGGCAGCCATTTGCGGGCTTCGGGGGACAGGCGTTCGAGGGAAAGATGCAGAGACACGCGCAGGTTTCTGTGCGGTGTATCATCCGGGGCCTCGGCCAGCAGGTTTTCCAGGCGTTCGCCCAGTTCTGCGGTTTTGCGGTTTTTCAACTGATACGCCAGCAGGGATACAGACAGGGGATGGAAATCCACTTTTTTGAACAATTCCAGCAGCCCGTGGCGTTTTGGCAGAGTGATATGCGCTGAGGGCCGGGGCGACAGTTCCCACAGGGCAGCGAAATAAGACAGGGCATCCTGTTCGGACAGTCCGGAAAGGGGCAGGTACTGATGCTCCCGTGTGCCTGCCGGGGAATATTCGGGATGCTCCAGAAGATTCTGCCTTGTGGTGATAAGCACCCGTGTCTGACCGGCACGGGACCAGCGCGCAGCCGCGTCCAGCAGCGCGGTCTGGCGGTTTTCCTTTTCATCCCGCAGGCTTTCCAGATTGTCCAGAATCAGCAGCGCGGGCAGGGTTTTCAAAACCTCTTCGGCTTCTGCGGCATTTGCAAGGCTCTTTTCCAAAGCCGCGGAAAGGGAACTGACCGCAAAGGAAAGCGGATCAACCCCCTGAAACGCGGAAAAATCCACAAAACAGCATCTGCGGAACATGCCGGAGCGCAGCAGCCACCGCCCGGTTTCGGCAGCCAGTGCGGTTTTGCCCTGTCCCCCGAATCCGGTCACGCTGATGCGCCGGGTTCCGGATACAAAGGCCCGTTCCGCAAACCACAGTTCCCATGCCCGGCCCTGAAACCCGTGTTCACAGGGTTTCGGAAGCCCCGACCCCCCATCACAGGGGCGAACCTTGTGTTCGCCCCGGTCTTCCGCCCTCAGCAGGGAAATATCCGCACCGCCCTGGTACAGGGCAGGCAGAAACCAGTCATACAGGCGCAGGGTGAAAACATCCTGCTCTCCCCTGCGCCGCTGCCCCCGTTCCGGATTTCTGTACAGATGCTGCCGGGCCTCATCCAAAGCCGCTCCCACGCCCGTATGATCGCCCAGCCGCGCATAAAACTCACCGAAAAGCCGCCGGGTGGTTTCCACCAGCACGGTATGACTCATGGCAATCACGCAGGGCAGACCGACCTGGGTAAGCCGGGCCGCGACACCGTTGATGGCCTTTGTTTTCCCGGTCTCTTCCTCACTGCCTGCCTGCTTCTGCTGCCCCAGGGCCGCGGACTGGCACGCGGACAGCACAGTGAGGGACACTTTCTGATTCGTGAGCATTTCCCCCAGGGTTTCCGCGGTAATCAGGGCTTCTTCGCCTTTGTCATCCTCAAACAGCAGGTACCCGGTATCGGGTTTCAGGGCATTGCCCGCGTTACGGGTGGCCGCGGCCGGATCGCTTTTCACGGCTTTGCGGATCATGGCCCCCTGTGTATCAAACACGCCGTGGCCGTCAAAATGCAGAATATCCACAGCCGCCTTGCCCCGGTGTTCCGGCCCCTGGCATCTGAGCCGCCGGGTCAGGTTGTCCAATGTGGCCGGGCGCAGAAATTCCACTGTCACACGGCCCGGCGCGTTCTCATCCAGGGCATCCATGACCGCGCGGGCATCGGCACGGGGATCAAGAAAACCGGCCCCGGCCGGACGGCTGACCACAAAAAGCAGATGCAACCGGTCTTTGGGTTCCGGAATGAATTTACGGCCCGTGCCGCCCGCGCCCGTAAGACGGCGGCGCACGGCAATATGGGGATATTCATGCACCAGATGTTTTCCGTCCTTGCAGAGCAGTTCCCAGGGCAGGGACAGCACGGCAGGAGAGGCCGCATCTATGGTAATGAGTCCGCCCGCGTTATCCAGTCCGTCATAAAATTTCCAGAACAGGCGTTTGGCATGGTCATTTCCCAATGCGGCCTGAAACAGGGCCTCTCCCCAGGTTTTGAAATTTTCCACAATGCGCCCGGCTTTTCCATCATCCAGGTCAGCCGTCCACTGCGTACCATACACCTCCAGATACCAGCGGATGTCATCCCGGTCTGTTTCCGTTATGGGATTCACAAAATCCAGAGCGGCGCGTTCCCCGGCAAATTCGGCCATCACCTGTTTTTCATTGGGAAAAGAAATAATCAGTTCGGCAGTCATTTATCACCATCCTTTGCAACCCGTTCCCACGCAGAGCGTCAATGGCGTTACGTTAAGGGACAAGGTAAACCCCGTAGGGGTGTAAGATAATAGCCCGGCAATTTATTGCCGGGATCGGAATTATTATGAAAATCAGTCCCGTAGGGACGGCAGAAAAGACGGACGTGATTCTTCCGTCCCTACGGGACTCTGAAATGTTTTCTCTGTGATTCCCGGCAGTAAACTACCGGGCTATTCTCTTTCTGTCCCTACGGGACAGGGTTGTGTAAATCTGCTTTTTCCTTTTAACGTAATGCCATTGATGTTCTGCGTGGGAACAAGAGAAGATAACTCACATTTTCTTACTGTCAGCATCCGCTTTGGCTTCCATGCAGAAGGCTTTCACACCCAGATGGATTACCACCACCCCGCAGGACAGGGCCAGCACCTGAACCGCGTTCCCGGAAAATCCCATCGCCACCAGAATGGCCGCAAACTGTTTCAGAACCTTTTCATTGGAAAGATCGCCCCATTTCTTCCACTGCTGATTCAGCACACCGCCCTCTTTGCATACATCATCATGCGCGGCCTTTCGGAATTTCTGCCAGAAAGAATCGGGCGACTGCCCGGCCTCCGTAACCGCCTTTTCAATAACCTGGGATTCCTTTTCCGGAACCGGCATAGGCATTGATTCATGGCCCTGGCGAATCCATTTTGTCTGTACAGCATCACCGCCCGCGGCCAGTTCAGCCAGCCGGGCATCCATTTCACGGGATAAACGGTCAATCTCTTCAGGGGAAAATGTCATTATCGGACCTCCGGATTTTATAGGGTTTCTATAGTCAGCAGATCGAAAACTTCCTGAATTCCCCCTCTCCCCGGGCGGGAGAGGGCAGGGGTGAGGGGGATAAACGGCTGATTTTTCACCCTCCCTGCCCCTCCCTCAGGGGAGGGGAGTCTGAAAGCAGAAGCATTGCCGGCCGGAAACAGAATTTTTTCGATCTGCTGACAGTGTTTTTATAGCATTTAAGGTTGCTGAACCGGTAAAAAGTCATTTTTCCGGAATTCAGTCTTAGTAAAAACAGTATGTTAAGCTGCTGAAATCCCCGTATTCCGAACTTTTTACATATTCATCAAAGTTATTTCCTGAAAAAAAATACCAGAGGAGTGCCAACTGAAAGTGCGGAACACAACCTGACCTACCGTCTGCGGGCAGAAATCTCCCCGGCAATTTCCCTGCTGAAACGCAGCAGCAGACGGCTTTGGGCCGCAACTATATCCGTATACTCCCCACCGGCAACCTTTTCCTGCAAAAAAGATTTTTTCAGAACCGTCCCCCCTTTTGTATCTGTCAGCGCCCAGGTCAGAGCCAGCACGGCTTTTCCCCCGACGTTTGCGTCAAACCGCTGCAGCTTGAGACGCAGACAGTACCGGGGGGCCGAAAAATCCCGCCAGGGATAAGACAGCACCTGATCCGAATGCAGCAGCACCGCCAGGTTTTCTGCCAGTACCCGCAGAAAATCATCGGACAGACTGCCTCCCCAGCGGTGGAATTCAGCCAGATGCAGGCGGTTTTCCCCTGAGCGGGTGACAATCTGGGAACGATCCAGCATCCTGGGAATTTCCAGAGGGCCGATACCCAGAGAAATTTTTTCCCCGCTGTTTTTCTGTGAAAATGCTGCCCCGTCTCCGGCCAGGGAAGTCAGGGTATAGAACTGCACCGGGGGAGCATTTCCCAGACAGGATGCAAGGAAAAGGGGCAGGCAGAAAATCAGTCCGTATTTTTTATATATTTTTACTTTCATTGATTTTTATCCTTTCCGTACAGCAGGGCTTCGGGATGCCGTTCCAGGTAATCGGCCACCAAGCGCACCGCGCGGGCAGCATCAGCCAGTTCCGTCATCATACGTTTCATATCCGCATACAGAACAGAATCTTTGTTTACTATATTTCCCACATCTGTCAATGCCGAATGCAACTGCGGGGTCACCTTGCGATCCACCTGTTTCAGTGTATGCTCCAGATGACCAAGGCTTTTATCCAGACTGATCGCTGCCTTTTTCACTTCCGGACTCAGCTCCCTATTGATCTGCACTGCAAACTGCTTCAGTTCTTCCAAAGACTGATCCAGGGCTGCCAGGGACCTTTTCAGTTCCCCGGAATTTACCGCTTCATTTGCCCCCCGGACAAATTCACCCAAATCCTTTCCAATCTGTTCCAGGGGAAACCGCTCTATCTTGCCAAGCAGATGGGTCAGACTGCTGGTCACTTCATCCAAAGGGGCGGGGATAGTGGGAAAAAGCGGATACCTTCCCTCCCACCGGATACTCCGGTCGGGAATATTTTTATAAAAATCCAGGGAGATAAGCAACTGGCCGGTAATCAGGTTTCCGCTGCGGAGCTGGGCGCGCAGTCCTTTTGCCACCATATCATCAATGATTTTCTGTCTGCTGCTGTCCGCGGGGATGCTGCCGGTATAAGTGATCCGATCTGTTTCGATCTCCGTCAGTACCGGAATGCGGATTTCCTGACTGTCATAATTAAATTCCAGACTCACATCCACGACCTGCCCGATACGGATTCCTTTCAGTTCCACGGGCGCGCCTGCGGTCAGCCCCCGCACCGAACCGTCAAACTGCATGAGCCATTTTTCTTTTTTGGCATATTTTTTTTCCGATGCATTTTCAAGGGTTTCATAAAGCGGAAAAACATCATTTTTTTCGGCCTCCCCTCCCGGTTCCAGATTCACAGGGGTGTCAAATGCAATACCGCCGAGCATTATGGTCATAAAAGATTCGGTATTGACTTTGATACCGTTGGCATCCATCACAAAATCCAGTCCTCCGGCATTCCAGAAACGGGTATTTTTTTTTACTCTTTTATGATGGGGATCCCGGATAAATATTTTGATATTTACGGCCCTGCCCTCTTCATCCAGGTAATATGCCACCACCTGCCCGACTTCGATTTGCCGGTAATAGACCGGAGAGCCGATGTCCAGGGAGGCCAGGCGGGGAGCCTGTAACAGAAAATGGGCACCGGGCAGATCCTCTGTCACAATGGGCGGGGTTTCCAGTCCTTTGAAATGTTTTTGCAACTTTCCGGGCCTGCCCGGATCAATGCCGATATAGGCCCCGGAAAAAAGGGTGCTGAGTCCCGACACCTCTCCGGCGGCCACGCGGGCGCGCACCACCCAGAAACGGGTATTTTCCGACAGCATACGTTCGGCATCTTTTACAAATTCCGCTGTTACCTCCACACCGGACAAATCGTCATCAAAGCGGATTTTTTCCACCCTGCCGATTTCCACATCTTTGTATTTGATTTTTGTTTTTCCGGCTTCCAGACCGTCCGCACTTTGAAAAGATATGGTCACTGCCGGTCCCTGCTCTGAAACACTTTTCCACACCAGCCAGACACCGATGATAACTGCCACAATCGGCACAAACCAGACAAGGGAAATACTGTTCTTCTTTTTTTCCACAACTGCTTCCGGTATGGTATCGGAAATATCCGTCTGTTTTTCAGTCATTGTTTATCCTATGTGATTCATATGTTTCGCAGACACCAGACCAGCCACAAATTGCACAAATTGCACGAATTACGGTTTGTACGATTCGTGCAGATTCGTGTCATTCGTGGCTGGCATCAGGACAATCCGCAGCATTACGCAGAAAATGAAATATTGCAGTCACAAATTGCAAAGATTGCACGAATCAGGGTTTGTACGATTCGTGCAGATTCGTGTCATTCGTGGCTGATCAGGAATTTTTTAAAATTATATCAGGCAGCTTCCATTTTTTTGTCAGAAAATCTGTATTTGCCCAGTACAAGAATTGCATCATGAACCAGGGCATTTTGACCTGCAATATGAACCGGGGATTGATTTTCAGAATGGATAATATAACGGTTTAATAATGAATCCTCAAAAAATCAGCCCCCCTGTCCGGGAAAAGCCTGTGGTGCATAAGCAATTAAAAACACATGATTTATGCCAAATAACACAGGATATGAATTCCGGATTTTTTGCGGGAGCATCAGTATCAGTGGATCGAAAAGTTTCCCCCGGATACGGTTTTACGGCTGTCCCGGAGTGCGGAAACTGTATTTCTGCACCGCCGCATCTCCCGGTTACCCCATGCAAAAATACAATTTTTGCACTCCTCCGGAAACGTTTCGATCTGCTGAGTATTACTGTCAATGGATATTGCAGACAATTGCAGTGCATATGATCAGTTTCAAATGACTTCGCAGAACATTTGACACAGAAACACGGATGCTTTATTTCATCCGGAATCATGTTTAGGGACACGGAAAAAATAAAAAATCCCGTAGGGACGACACATACCGCCCGGAAATTTATTTCCGGGCGGGCGGCGGGATAATTATTTTTTTTTCCGAATCCCTTATTTCAGATGATGTATAAACAGTACATTTCCGTCCAGATGTTTTTCTGCCAGTTCCAGCAGATGGCGGTGGTGGGTAAAGAAGATAACCTGAGTTTTCAGGGAGAGTCCGGCCAGTACTTCCAGAGTGGCCATTGCCCTTTCATCGTCAAACTGTATGAGAATATCATCCGCGATAAAGGGCAGCGGTTCATTTTTTTCCATCCGGATTTCCAGCGCGGCCAGGCGCAGGGCCAGGTAAAGCTGATCTGCCGTGCCTTCACTCATGCCCTCCACCGCTACACTTTCCTGCCCCCCGGGGCGCAGACCCGCCAGCACCGCCTCGTTTTTATCATTGAATTCCGTGCGCAGTCCTGCAAAAGATCCCAGGGTCATGCGGGAAAACAGCTCTGCGGAGCGTTTGAGAATCGGGCCCTGGTTCTTTTCCCGGTAACGTTCTATGGCGTGGCTGAGAATCCGAAAAGCCAGCCGTATCCGCACATAATGCTCGGCATCCCTTTCAATACCGGCCAGGATGCTTTGTCCGTATTCGGCCAGTTCCGCTGCCTTTGCATCCCCGTCCTTTCTGTTCAGTTCATTTTTCTCCTTACCTATACTTTGATCCAGTCGGGATTTTTCCGCATCCAGCTCCCTGATTTCTTCCGTCAGCTGCCCGATGCGCGGGGGGATGCTGTCCGGATCAATGCTTCTGGCATCCCGGACAAAGTCTTCAACAGCCATCCCCGCGCTCAGTTTTTCCAACTGCACCCTGCTTTCTTCCAGACTTTTTTCCACCTGCCGCCGTTTTTCCGATGCTTCTTCCGCCGCGGGCAGCTGTGCATAATCTTCACATCCCGCGGTTTCGCACATGCTGCGGAGCAGGGCATGGACGCGGTTTTTTTCCTCTCCGGCCTTCTGCAGCCGTTCTTCTTCCCGGAGGATCTGTTTTTTTAATCCCTGTTCTTCGCTGCGGACTTCCAGGGCGCGGTTCAGGCGTTCACTGAGCTCGGAAACAGCCTGCTCCGGGGGCATATTTTCCAGATCCGGGGCCGTCCGGGAAAGAAGTGCCGCCACATTTTCATCAAAAGATTCCGTATCCCGCGCAATCACCCGGATACGCTGTTCCAGCATTCCGGCCTCTTTGATTTTGGCAAAAAGACTTTGCAGATCTTCGAGCATGGCCTGTGCCTGTGCCGGTTCCGCATGGGCATCCAGTCCCAGGGGCAGAAGGGCCCCGGCCCAGTCCTGCCGCCACTGCGCCCACTGCTCTTCCAGATGTTCCACGCTCCGACGGGTTTCGGCCAGTTCGGATTCTTTTTCACTGTGTTCCGCGAGCAGTTTTTCCTGCTGACGCTCTTTGGTTTCCAAATGCTCCGCTATCTGCAAGGCATGTCGGATAAGAAGGGAAAGACTTTCTGTTTCATCCGCGCTTTCTCCGATTTTTTCCAGTCCCCTGTGCAATTCTTTCCGGCAGTTTTCCACCAGGGCAGCCAGCTGTACGGCAGCCTCTTTCTGCATACGCAGTTCGCGCAGCTGTGCAGCCAGACTGCTCTGCTTCTGCATCCAGGCCCGCATTTCCCTGGGTGTCAGGGGAGAAATGCCGCTTTCTTTCCACAGTTCTTTCCATTCCTGCTGAAGACAGGTCAGCTCTTCTTCCGCTTTTTGATTTTTTTCCTGCAAATCACACAGCCGGGCTTTTTCTTTCTCCAAATCGGCCAGCAGTCCGGCTTTTCGGGCTACCCGGTCGGCTTCGCGGCGGAGGCGGTCTCCGGTTTCATCAGCACTGCGCACCTGTTTTTCATAGGCATCTGTTTCTTCCGGTTCCGGCAGGCGGTCCGCGCCTTTTTCCAGATTCCCGCGAATCTTTTCCCAGATACTGTCCCGGGTTTCCCTGGCAATCCGCAGATCTTTTTCGGTGGGTACTTCTCCGCCCAGCTGCAGTTCCTGTATCAGGGATTCATTTTCAGCGATTTTTCCCTGTGCTGCCTCCCCCTCTTTCCGCAACCGGAAAAGATGATCTTCGGCTGCTTTCAGACGGTTTTCAAAAATATCCGTACTTTCAGGCAGGGGAAGGGGCAGCATTTCCAGTTCTTCGGCCCTTCCCTGCCACAGGGGCAGCTTTTTCAGGCTTTTCTCCGCTTCCTTTTCCGCTTTGCGGATTTCTTCTTCAAGGGATGCCAAACGGCTTTCGGAATCTCCGTGTGCGCGGACATCTTCAATGATTTCCCGGAGCAAAACCGTATTATATACCTTTTCTTCTTCCGGGGGAGAATCCGCATACTCCTGATGTAGCCGCCTTTTGATCCGCTCCAGATTTCCTTTCCGTTTTTCCAGTTCTTCTGCAATATGCTCCCCGCGGGTTTTCAGTTTTTCATAAACAAGTCCCATTTCCCGTATGCGGATCACATCTTTTTTTTCCGGCCGCAGAGCCTCGGCCTCTTCCAGTGTCATATCTTTCCGCAGATTCCGAAGAATCTCATGGGCATCGGAAAGCACATCACTGTGTTTCGGTTCCAACTGCCCGCGTTCTCTGACAATTTTGCGCACATTTCCCGTTTGCTGGTTCAGTGCATGGATGGCGACGGCCTGAGCGATGATGTCTTCGGGGACAGAGAGTGTTTCCAGCGTTCCGAGCAGTTCCGCCAGATGTGCCTGTGCCTGCGTTTCGGCATTCTCTGCCATGCGGAGATCTGCAAATGCCCTGTAGCGTTTTTGGGCAAAATCTTCGGGCAGCAGCAGGGCATGAGCCAGATCGCGGTACGCATCCATCAGTTCCGCCCGCCGGGAAATAACGGGAAGTGCTTCGGCAAAGCGTTCCAGACGGTTTCTTTCCCGCATTTTTTCTGCCAGTGCGGTTTCACATTTTTCTTTTTCTTTTTCTGCTTTCACACGGGCTTTGTAATGCAGATCCCATTCCTGTGCGGAAAGCTGTACTTCCCGGATACGTTTCTGTGTCTTCCGGAATTCGCTGATGCCTTCATTGATCCGGGGTTTCTGCCCCGCGGGTTTGAACAGACTGTCGGCTTCCGCCTGTAAATCGCTCTGCACAGTGCGGAAACCGGAAATCCCGGACCCGGCAGAGAAAAGAATCTGCCCGATATTTCCGCCGCCCCGGATAATCTCCTCCCCGCCCTGCACCAAAGCAGGATGGTCAATACCGAACATAAGGGTAAAGAGATTTTCATCAGCCCCGCCCAGAAAAGACAGCAAAAGAGCCTCATCCAGCGGTTTCTCATCTTCCGCATCCCGGAGCGTGTTGGCCCGGCCTTTCCGTCGGATAAAAGACAGTGTGCTGCCGTCTTTTTTCTGTAATGTACCGCCAATACGCATTTTGCCGTAAGGATGGATAAAATCATCGGAGCTGCGGGCCGGAATGCCGAAAAGCATCTGCCGCAAAGCCCGGAGTGCAGAACTTTTTCCGGCTTCATTGGGGCCGTAGATAATATGCAGTCCCTCTTTGCCTGCATCCGGCTGCAGTACCCTGTCACTGAAAGGCCCGAAAGCCCTGAGGTCCAAACGGAGGATTTTCATATTTTTTCTTTCATCTGTCTGTTTTTATGGCAGAGGATCAAATCGCCTGATTTTTTTGTAAGGGCGTTCTGTGTAATGTAACATCCCCTTTGAAAAAAAATCCGGAGATGAAAAACGGAACCACAGATTCACACGGCCAAACCGGGTTCCCTAATCCGTGTATATCTGTGTGAATCTGTGCTTTTCAAAGATTCCGGTGCTTTTCCCGCCAAGTATGTCACATTACAGGATTCATGTATATATTCTTTTGTATTTATATCTTTTTCATGATAAAATCAATAATGATGATTCCGTAAAAATCCGGATTCCTGCTTTTGCCGGAGTGAGGGGCCCTTTTTGCTTTTTAAAGTTCTCTGAGATGGGTGTAATTCACAGTTGCCGGTGAAAAGTTTAAGCAGTATTTATGCCATCCTTTATTATTCCGGCATTGGCAAATGCTGACTGCAATCCGTCACCAACAGCCTTGAATTGCCCCCCCTGAGCTCTGTTGATAACAGGCATCTCCCAAAAAATGCGGATTTTTATGTTTGTATATTCTTTCAGGATATTGACCCTCACCGGAGCGTATTTGAAATATAAATTTTTAGAGATTTGTCCGTCGCAGGGTGAAAAAATATCCATTGCGAAATTCAAATGTCACGGAAAGGAGCAAAAAAATGAAAAAATGTCTGCTGTGTATGGGGGGAATCGGAATTATTCTGTTTCTTTTTACTTTGCAGGGATGGGCAGAAAATGTCCGAATGGGATATTTTGAAATCAGGCCCCATATGTATCCGGACGGCAAAAGCGGGAAGGCTGCCGGTGCGTCTGCCCGCTATTTTGAAATGCTTGCCAAAGAAATGGGGTATGATACGGAGTGGGCAGGCCCGCTTCCTTTTCCGCGTCTGATTCATTATTTGCAGGAAGGTCGGGTGGACGGTTCTCTGGTGATATGGAAAAATCCGGAAAGAGAAAAATTTCTCCACTATCCGGCGCATCCCTATCATATGCCGTACACGATTTTTGTTGTGAAAAAGGATAATCCCCTGGAAAAAATTTCTTCCATTGATGATGTCAAAGGATACCGGGTCGGTTTTCTCCAGGATGCAAACCTGACACCCTTTATCAAAGAGAATATAT
This sequence comes from Desulfobacteraceae bacterium, assembly GCA_011390755.1. Classification (GTDB taxonomy): domain Bacteria; phylum Desulfobacterota; class Desulfobacteria; order Desulfobacterales; family Desulfococcaceae; genus JAABRU01. Next base: position 64,986 of record JAABRU010000008.1, read on the forward strand.
CTGATTTGAAACTGGATTTGATTTCCGGACAGGATTGGGTAAAAAACAATCTGCTGAAACTGACCCATGGCAGACTTGACGCTGTTTATGATATCAATGAGGCCACCATGCCTTATGAGGCAAAGAAGATGAAAATTGCAGACCGGGTCAAAATTCTCCCTTTACCCGAAGCACCGGGAAAACTTTTTGTGGTGTTTTCAAAAAAAGCGGAAAAAGGGAAAATGCTGGCAGAAAAATATCAGAAAACCGCAGAAGCACTGAATCTGCATTATCAGGATTTTCTGGATCAGGAATTCCGCATGATTGAGTAATGCTTCGTCAAGGTTAAACTGGATTTGTAAACGAATTTTCCCCCAGGGTGGGCACATGCTTTTCCGTGCCGACCGCATGCACATGCGGTGGGCGGCGATTCGCTTCTGCCCACCCTGCGGAAAACTGGTAGTGGGCCAAAACCGTTGATAAGGTCTCCCCTCCCCTGAGGGAAGGGCAGGGGACAACACTGTTGACTTAAGGTCGGAGGAGTGCCGAATTTACAGTCTGGCAGGCTGAAATTATTCAGAAAAAGACGTGCTAAACTGTAAGTTCAGCACTCCGGTTTTTCTTAAGGCAACAGTATTGCCCCGGGGAGGGGGATTTGAATCAACGGATTTAATCCACTGCCGGAAAACTCAACCCGTCATGTAAGCGTTGACAGAGCAGCAGTGCCATGTCAGTCTTTACATGACGGGTTAAGGCGATTTCCGAATGTGAATGTACCGAATCTGAGGGAGTCACAGACGGAAAGTCTGTGAGAGGGACTGTCATCCTCCGGACACTGCCGGACTTTCAGTTCGGCACTCCTTTGGTATCATCTTTTCCGGAAACCGCCTAAACCACTCATGTACGGGCAATATTGCATACGCCCCTGCATATCCGCAAATGAAATTTCAGGGTGTATGAACCCGTCAGTTTAACTTTGATAAAGCAGTAGCATTTTTTTCCAATAATCTTTGCATTTATCAAAAAAAAGCATTATATTTGTAACTTATGGCGGACGCATGACAATGTTCCACGTGGAACACTGTCATGCTTTTTGAAAGCGGTGTTCCACGTGGAACACTGTCATGCTTTTTGAAAGCGGTGTTCCACGTGGAACACTGTCATGCTTTTTGAAAGCGGTGTTCCACGTGGAACACTGTTATTTTGACAATCAGCAGATCGAAAAATTTTCCCCGGATACGGTTTTGCGGCTGTCCCGGACTGCAAAAAATATATTTTTGCACGGCCACTGAACCCGGTTATTCTATGCAAAAATACAATTTTTGCACTCCGTCGGAAATTTTCCGAGACAGAATGGATAGTGGGTCAAATAGGCTGATAAATCAGATGTATGCAATACGCCCTGCAGAATAGCCTGAGCAGTCATTCAGAACTTGACAAAACAGTAGGAATGCGTCTGAAACAACCTGCCCATTTCATTCTGCAGACCCGTTGAAAAACGCCTGTTCCGATTTTCAAAAGGAAAAATTATTTCGTACCGGAGCCTTAATATAAAAAACAAATCGCAGGGGGATGCAGCCCCCAAAAAGGAGTTTGTGAATGGATTTTGATTTTATACCTTATTTTAATGAATATGAAAAACTTGCCCTTGCCGCCGATGCCATGTTTGAAAAAATCCGGAAAGAATACCCGGATTGTGTGAAATGCGAAGTGAAATGTGCGGACTGCTGCCATGCCCTGTTCGATCTGACGCTTATTGAGGCCATATACATCAATCATCAGTTCAATAAAAACTTTGAGGGAAAAGAAGCAGAGAAAAAAGCCCTGCTGGAAAAAGCCAACCGGGCAGACCGCCAGGTCTATAAAATCAAAAAAAAGGCATTTAAAGATCTGCAGGATGGAAAAGAGGAAGCTCTGATTCTGGAAGAAATGGGGAAAGAACGCATCCGCTGCCCCCTGCTCAACGAATCGGATCAGTGTGATCTCTATGAATACCGCCCCATTACCTGCCGACTTTACGGTATCCCCACAGCCATTAACGGCAAAGGGCATACCTGCGGCAAATCGGCTTTCAAACCGGGAGAACCTTATCCCACAGCCAATATGGACATGATTTATCAACGCCTCTATACCCTTTCCCATGATCTGATCGGAGAAATCCAATCCAGACATCAGAAAATGGGTGAACTGCTGGTCCCCCTTTCCATGTCATTACTGACGGTTTATGATGAAGAATACCTCGGCATTGACCAGCCCGGGGAAAACAAAGACAGGGACGGAGAAAAAGAAAATGCTTAATATGTCAGCAGAAGAAGCAGAAAAAAGAAAAAAAGCTGTTTTTGACAGTATGTCTGAAAGACGGCGGAAACATATTCTGAAGAAAGTGGGATATGAAAACTGGGATCCCTTTATCGAACCCAAAGACCCCATAGACATCCGCCGGGACCCGTCCAAACGTACCACAAAAATGCTGGTCAGTGAATTTTTGCAGTCCCGAAGTATGGAAAAATACAGCAATGCCTATGGAAGCGGTGTGCTGGAAATCTGCCTGGGGATTGTCAATGATGATGACCGTTATATGGGAATGTATGAATTCTCCTGCTGGTACCGGGATTTGCTGGTTCGGGAAGGGCATGTGAAGCAGAAAGATGCGTGAAAAAGGCATACTGTGCGGTATTCCCGGAGGAGAGATCGCCCCTTAGAAGCCAAATCAGAAAGCCGCCCTGTGAGACCCTGAAAACAAAGGCTTTACAGAGAGCGATTTATTGCAGAATCTTCAGGAGAAGCGAATTCTTCTCCTGGATATCTGTAATTTCTCTTTTCCGCAGTTTCAGTGCAGGATGCCATCTCCGGACACGTTCATCCCGGAGATAGGACTCTATGATGGAAATTTCTTTATTTTTTTTGCTCAATGCGCGCTGTAATCCTTCATAATAGTCCGGGGGCGCCCTGTCAATTTGCCGGGGATAAATCTGCATCCTCACCGGTTCTTTTTCTCCCACACTTATTATGCCCGTGACTTTTCCTTTTCCGGGCGGTATAAAAAATATTTCTTCCACAGAACCGCCTTCGCTTTCCGTATCCGAACGCCTGCCGTATTCACCGCTCCATCGGAAATGCATTGCCAGAAAAAGCCCGTTTTCTGAAACATTTTTGATTTCATAAATCAGATTATAACCGAAACTGTTTTTTTCCTTTTCAGATGATGCCGCACGGATACGCCCGTAACGGAATGCGTAATGCAGTTCCAGACCGTGCTGCGCCAGATATTTGCGGGACAGGGCGGCAGTATCCATCACATCCGGATAATCCAGGGATCGCTGCAGCAGGCTCCGGTACATGCTTTCTGTTATTTCCAGTTTTTCCGGCCGCACATCCTGCAGAAATGTTTTACAGTTTTCGGGTATGCGATGGCGGATATTGTATTTGTAAATATGGCGATCATCCGTGGCATATATCTGCTGCCGGAACACATGCAGACTTTCTCCTTTAAAATCACTTTTGCGCAGCAGGGTCATCGTGTCAAAATCATAAAAGAATATCCCCTTATTATGCCGCAGGGAAATAATGATCAGAGGCCCGCGCTGATGCGGCAGGACAGTTTCCTCTGTCACAAGAAGATCATTGACAAAGGCATCGGTTTTCAGCTCCCGCACGGTATTTCCATTTTTCAGATCCCGGACTGCCAGACGATCCTCTTTGTATTCCACCGCGAAATGCTGATAAAAAAAAACCTGGGAATGGGGAAGTTTCTTTTCAAATTTTCGGAGCAGATTTCCGCTTTTCTGATCCCAGATGAAAAAATTTCTTTCTCCCGCACCGATCATCTGCCCGCTGCCGGTATACAGGGCATTGATACAGGGCTTGCGGTTAAAGATTTCCCAGCTGCTGTTGGCTTCACTGCTGGTGCTGTAATTTCTGATAAAAGAAAGATCCGGCATATGCCAGGCACTGATCAGACCGCCGCAGGAACCTGCACAGAGTATATCTCCGGATGCGTGCAAAGAAGTGATATAATGCCCTTCTTTCAGTTTCAGACTGCGCACCTCATCTTTCCCTGTATTCCAGACCACGGCCCTGTCCACATCCCGATCCGAACCGCCGGAAATGATGTGATCTCCCGATACTGTCCGGATTCCCCCTTCATATGCGGAAAAGTCACGCTTCTGAAGAGTTTCGGACAGTTTGAGATCATCGGCATCAAAAACATGAATTTCCCGGTTTCCGTCTGAATTGTTTTCAAATACCCATATCCCGCCCTTTACCGTATAAGGCCGGCTGTAATACAGTCCGGGCAGGCGGTGCTGCACCATATTCTGATGACTGTTTTCCAGTATCTGATCCAACTCCTCCCACATTTCCAAAGAAGCATAGGTGGCAAAAGGAATGTCGCAAATATCCAGCAACTCTTCTTTGAGGGCATAGCGGATTTTTTCCCGCTTCAGCCTGGCATCTTCCGAAAGTGCCGAGCAGCTGTTGCCGGAAAAAACGATTATCAGCAGAAGGATGATGTATTTTACAGGCATAATTTTTTATGTCCTTTATCGGGTTCATGCGGTTCGGAAAATGGAATGCAGTCTTTCTGTTTTTTCACCTGCCGTCTTTCAAAAAAGGTGCGGACGCATTTTGGGGGTGAAAAGGAATTTGCGGAAAAGACATAGCATATTTTTCATCAGATCAAAATACTTATGTATTCTATTTTTTGGGTAATGGGTCAAATCCGTTGATTCTGAAATCCCCCTCCCCTGGTGGGAGGGGTTAGGGGAGGGGATGCCTTATCAACGGATTTGACCCACTACCCTATTTTTTTGGTAATGGGTCAAATGGCATGATGAATCAGATTTATGACTGCCGGGGCATATTGCATAGACCCCGGCGACCAGTGCGGGAAGGGCGTATGCAATAGGCCACTGCAGAGGGGAATCAGCCTTTTGGGCACACCCCTTTTTTTGTATATTCAGTAGATCGAAAAGTTTCCCCCGGATACGGTTTTACGGCTGTCCCGGAGTGCAAAAATTGTATTTCTGCACCGCCGCCCCTCCCGGCTGGCCCATGCAAAAATGCAATTTTTGCACCGCCGCATCTCCCGGTTACCCCATGCAAAAATGCAATTTCTGCACTCCTCCGGAAACTTTTCGATCTACTGATATTGCCGAATCAGGTAAATAATGATAGAAACAGTCATCTGCAGCTCTGCCGGGAGGGATTTCCGGGAGCTTTTACGTCAACAGCATTTTTTATCCCACAGGGTTATTCGCATGTCTCTTATTTTTAACTCCATTTATTCCCACGGTTTTATCCGGGCCTGTGTCTGCATTCCCCGTGTGCGGGTGGCTGATCCCGCATACAATACACAGGAAACCCTGGCCCTGGCCCGCAGGGCTTCGGAAATGCACGCGGCCCTGGCCCTGTTTCCGGAACTGGGCATTTCAGCCTATTCCAATGAGGATCTTTTTCAGCAGGATGTACTGCTGGAATCCGTAAAGGCACAGATAGAAATACTGGTGAAAGAAAGCCGTGTACTTACCCCCCTTTTGCTTGTGGGCGCTCCCCTGCGTTTTGAAAACAGACTGTTTAACTGCGCCGTCCTTCTCTACCGGGGAGATATTCTGGGAATCGTGCCCAAGACCTATCTGCCCAATTACCGGGAGTTTTATGAAAAACGGCAGTTTGCATCTTCCCGCTGTGCTTTGGAAAAAGAAGCGGATTTTCTGGGACAGCGCTTTCCTTTCGGCACTGACCTGATCTTCGATGTACAGAATATACCCGGATTCACACTGGCTGCGGAAATCTGTGAGGATCTGTGGACACCGCTTCCGCCAAGTTCCTATGGTGCCCTGGCCGGAGCAGCGGTGCTGTGCAATCTTTCGGCCAGCAATATCACCGTGGGAAAGGCCGAATACCGCCGGGATCTCTGCGCCTCCCAGTCCGGGCGGTGTATTTCCGCCTATCTCTATTCCGCTGCCGGGCCCGGAGAGTCCACTACGGATCTGGCCTGGGACGGATATGCCCTGATTTATGAAAACGGGGAACTTTTGGCCGAATCCCGGCGGTTTTCCGACAGCGCACAGATCATTTCTGCGGATCTGGATTTGGACAGGCTGGCACAGGAGCGGATGCGCAGCAGCAGTTTCAATGATGCAGTGGCAAATCACCGGGAAATACTGAAAAAGATGCGCCGGATTTCCTTTGATTTTCAGATACCCAAAGACCGCATTCCCCTGCATCGTCATGTGGAACGCTTTCCCTTTGTGCCCGGCGATGTATCCAAACGGGATGAACGCTGCTATGAAGCCTATAATATCCAGGTGCATGGCCTGATAAAACGGCTGGAATCCTCCGGCATCCGCAGGGTGATTATCGGTGTATCCGGAGGGCTGGATTCCACCCAGTCCCTGATTGTGGCCGCCAGAACCATGGACCGCCTGGGGCTGCCCCGAGAAAATATTCTGGCATATACCATGCCCGGATTTGCCACCAGTAAAAACACCCATGAAAATGCCCTGGCCCTGATGAAGTCCCTGCGCGTCACTGCGGAAGAATGTGACATCCGCCCATCCTGTATGCAGATGATGAAAGACATCGGACATCCCTATGCCAAAGGGGAGCATATCTATGATGTCACTTTTGAAAATGTCCAGGCAGGGGAACGGACATCCCATCTTTTCCGCCTGGCCAATCTGCACCAGGCCCTGGTGCTGGGAACCGGAGACCTCAGCGAACTGGCCCTGGGCTGGGCCACCTACGGTGTGGGGGATCATATGTCCCATTATAATGTCAATGCATCGGTTCCCAAAACCATGATTCAGCATCTCATCCGCTGGATAGTGGAAACCGGACAGTTTGACAGGGAAACCGGCAGAATTCTTCTTTCCATTCTGAATACGGAAATATCCCCCGAACTGGTGCCGCAGGAAGAAGGAAAAGATGAAGCACCGGCCCAAAGCACCGAGGCCAGTATCGGCCCCTATGAATTACAGGATTTCAATCTTTATTATATCACCCGCTACGGTTTCCGGCCTTCCAAAGTGGCTTTTCTGGCCCGTCATGCCTGGGGGGAGAGGGAGCGGGGAAAATGGTCGGATCTGATTCCGCCGGAAAAACGCCATGTCTATGATCTGCCCGCAATCAAAAAATGGCTGGCGGTTTTTCTCTACCGCTTTTTCAAAATCAGCCAGTTCAAACGTTCCGCATTACCCAACGGTCCCAAAGTCGGCTCCGGCGGTTCCCTGTCCCCGCGGGGAGACTGGCGGGCGCCCAGTGATTCCGAAGCGGAAATATGGCTGGCGGAACTGCGGGAGAATGTGCCGGAAAACAGTGAGTGAATGCTACACCCGAAATGTAATGAATCCGTAAATATAAGTGATGCCCTTTGTTTTTCCGTTTTTACTTCCCGGGGCACAGTCTGCCTGCTTTGGCGATCTGTTCTTCTCTCAGTACATTTCATTTTCTTCACAACAAAGCATGAATACTGCGGAAGAGTGCGAAAAATAAGGCGAAAGCCGGTTTTTCGCAGACACTTTCATACAAACCGCATGAGCAATCTTGGGAATATTCACTAGATCGAAAAATTTCCCCCGGATACAGTTTTATAGCTGCCCCGGAGTGCAATAATTGTATTTTTGCACCGCCGCGTCTCCCGGTTACCCCATGCAAAAATACAATTTTTGCACTCCTCCGGAAATGTTTCGATCTACTGATATTATATTGAGGAACTGAATGAATGACCGGGACATCCGGAGAGGCTATCGAAAATCTGATTTAACCGAACTGCCAACTCATTCAGGGAAAGCCGAAATCCATATTTTTCAAACTGTTATAAAATCCAGCCTTCGATGTGCTGACTTTTGGGAAATATCAAAGAGAAATTATATTGAAATACCGTATGAATTTTGTTAGAAGTGGATCAGCAGTTTTTTCCATTAAATTAATCTGTATATTTGCCTAAATTCTAAGGAAATATTCAAATGCCCGAATGCTTCACATGGCTTCATCTGACAGACCTTCATGCCGGTATGAAAAATCAGGACTGGCTATGGCCGGATATAAAAGAAAAGTTCTTTGAAGACCTGAAAAAACTGATTGAAAAAAGCGGTCCGGCGGATTTGGTTTTGTTCACCGGAGACCTGACTCAAAAGGGCAGTGCGGAAGAATTTGAGCAGGTGGATAGCATTCTGAATGAGTTATGGAAAGTGTTGCAGGAATCCGGATCAGAACCGGTATTTCTGGCAGTTCCGGGAAATCATGATCTGCTAAGACCCGCAGATGAAGAAGACCCGCTTCTGATTCTTCTGACACAGTGGAATAATCAGCCGAAAGTAAGAGAAAAATTCTGGGATGATCCGAATTCGGTGTATCGTCAGATTGTAAACAGAAGCTTTGAAAATTACAGAAACTGGTGGAAACGGCTGACAATAAAACCGGACAATATCAATGATGGTATGCTGCCGGGTGATTTTTCAGCTACCTTCAGAAAAGAAAATGCAAAATTGGGTATTGTCGGATTAAACACCGCATTTCTCCAACTGAACTCTTCCGATTATAAAGAAAAACTTGCCATTCATGCCCGTCAGTTTCATAAAGCCTGCGGCGGTAGCGGCCCTGATTGGATAAAACAGCACCATGCCTGCCTTTTTATGACCCATCATCCGGTATCCTGGCTGAACAGGGAAGCACAGCAGCAGGTCAATGAACATATCATGGCCTATGGCCGCTTTGCCGTGCATCTGTGCGGGCACATGCACGAAACAGTTTACAGAAATACTGAAGAAGCCGGTACAGAAGCAAGACGGCTCTGGCAGGGACGGTCTCTGTTCGGTCTGGAATATTTCGGAGATAAAAAAGAGAGAAGAGAATTCGGTTATAATATCGGAAAAACAGAACTGACTGAAACGCAGGGAAAATTGTTCTTTTTTCCCCGTCAGATATATCTTCAGGGAGGTCAAAAAGAATTCATAAGAGATACTTCGGTCAAACTGATTGATGAACTGCATACAGTTCCAAAAAATTTTGATTTACATCAATCCTGTATTACTCCCTCAACCCCCCAAATAACTACCCAAAACGGCAATTCAGAAAACTTATCAGGCTCTAAAAAAATACAAATTTTCATCATCTGCGCGGATGAAGATGATGCTGTTGCACAGCGTATTTACAATGATTTGGAACAGATGGGATGCCGCCCCTGGTTGGAAAGCAAAGATGTGAAGGCTGGGCAGTATTCTGATCAGATGTTCCGTTCCGTAATGGAAAAAAGCGATTATATACTGGCACTGCTGTCAAAACATTCATTGACACAAAGAGGCATGGCACAGAAACAGTTGAAAAAAGCACTGGATATTTTTGAAGAATTTCCGAGCGGGGAAATTTTTCTTATTCCCATCCGCTTGGATGATACCGAAGCGCAGGAAGAAACATTGCGAAATCTGAAACCTGCTGATTTCCGTTCTTCCTATGTGTATGGTTTTCAGCAGGTTGTCCGGGCTGTAAGCGATTGACCATAACAATTTATAATTTTTTCAGATAAATTTTCAGAACGACTGACAGATTTGACAACTTTTTAACAGTTGTCAAATCTTATAAATCTTTATGGTCTGCCGCTGAGAATAACTGTCAGGAACAGCACTTTTTTTGCAAAACAGCCGTATGAACAGGAAACATTATGACAACATTTACACTTTCACACAAATATGTCAATATATTACAGGCAATCGGAAATGCCCATGAAACGGTTGAGGAAGCGGTGCGTTCCCATATCACACAGAAAATCGGGGAACGGATCGGCAGACTTCAGCACGAGATTCTGGCATTTCAGACAAGATACGGATTACCCTATGAAAAATTCTATATTTCCATCACAACGGATGAGAATTTTGTCCAGAATCTCAGAAAATCCCATCCGACCTGGGAGCGAGATTTCAATACATGGGAATATTATACTGAGGAACTGAATGAATGGCTGGGACATCTGGAGAGCCTGTCGAAAATCTGATTTAACCGAACGGCCAACTCATTCAGGGAAAGCCGAAATCCTTATTTTTCAACCTGTTATAAAATATAGCCTTCGATGTGCTGACTTTTCGGGGACATCAAAGAAAAAATATCTTGAAATACCATATAATTTTTGTTAGAAGCGGATCAGCAGTCTCTCAATAAAAATAATCGTAACTTCTCAATAAGTCCGGGCATCTCATAAAAAATTGTTGACATTTCAAAAGATATATAACACAATAAAATCAAATGATCAAGAATCCCAAAATACCGATAATTTCTGATGAGCAGCTTAATTCG
>JAABRU010000209.1 GCA_011390755.1 Desulfobacteraceae bacterium
TTCCCCTGATGCGCAAATATTGTTTCCAGAATCATATCCCCGGTTTCTTTTTTGTAATGTCCTGCTTCCCAGTACCATTTCATCTTTGTTTCCGTATCTCCCGGCCGGGGTACAGTTTCTCCGCTAATACGGTTATATCCGCTGAAATCCCACAGCGGAACCGCCCGGTCCGCATCGCTTTCTTCTGTAACGATACGGACAAGTTCCCGCTTCCACTGCTCAAACAAAGGCCAGAAACCTGTGCGCCTTATTGTTTCATTCAGTCGGACATGATAGGGATGGATATACAGGTACAAATTGATTTTTTCTGCCCTGCATTCCCGCATAATTCCCCGAAGGTTGTCAAACTGCGGTGAAGTACGGGTTCCGGAAATGAAAAGATTTTTGGGCTTTTCCTTATACCGTTTCATATTTTCCTTATCTCTTTGCAAAAAAATGGCATAATGTCCTTCTTTCCGGACAAAGTGATGATATTCCCGCAAAGGGTTGAAGCCGCGGGCTGTAATATTTTCCGCATCCTGTCCGGTGACTGTCCGCAGGGAATCTGCCAGAGCCGTCAAAGAAAAAAGTGTGATGGCACAGCGTTTCAACTCTTTTCCCCATGGAAGGGAAGTCTGCGGATCTTCACTGTTTGTCAGCAGCCATTGTTCAAATTCTTTCGTACCTGTTTTTTTTTCCGGTTCCGGGGCAATGGGAAAGTCCATAAAATCCAGCCCCATTACAACACAGGAAAGATTCCGGACGGCCAGACAGTGACGGAGATAAGCCCGTGAGGCATAGATGGTACTGCCGGGTATGCCCAGATTATACACCGGATGCCCGTCTTCCGGCCAGGCGGGGTGAAGGGGGTCTATACCGATATCCACCCGTGAATTCCCTATGGCAATGGATTTCGGAGCGATTTTCCTTACTCCGTATGCTTTGACCATCCGAACCTGTGTCGAAGCTCTGGGTTTATCCCGGTTTATTCCCTCAAAAACAAATGTCCTGTATATCCCGTAAGGATCAATTATATAATTAAAAACTGCTGTCAGGATGATAAACATCACCATGACAGCAGTGGAAATAAGCAAATACCGTCTGCTTGTCATATTAAAACTGAAAATAAAGAAATTCTGATACCTGCGTGAGCGCAAGAATACCGGCCGCACCGACAATGCCTGAAAGCAGTGCCCATCTAAGAGACGGCCGCCAGCACAGGCAGCTCAGACTTCCGGCTTCCTGTGAAAGCGGAAAATGATAAACCGGTTTGAAATTTCTGAAAATTTCCTGGGTGTTCGGCATAAAAAATGCGGTAAAACCCAGAAAAATGATCCATAAATAGGTTGATACAAAAACCGTGCCGCCGCCGAGGGTGAAGGCAATGCCCGCATTTTCCAAAATACCCTGCAGGGGGCCCAGTGCATATCCGACGGCAAGCGGCAGATCTGTGCCGTTGTATCCGCTCATTCCTTTGAGCATATTCACTGCAGCTTCATAACTTTCGGCACGGAAAAAAACCCATGCCGTCACAACAGCGCAGAAGGTGATGAGACGGGACAGAAAACGGCTGAAAAAATGATTAAAAGTAAGTTTCTGAAAATATTTTTTCCGGAAACGCTGCCAGGCGTGATTGATAATAAGATACATTCCGTGAAGTCCGCCCCATAATACAAAAGGCCATCCGGCCCCATGCCAGAGACCGCCCAGCAGCATGGTAATCATCAGATTTGCATAGCGTCCTGCAGATCCTTTCCGGTTTCCCCCCAAAGGTATGTAAAGATAATTTTTTAAAAAACGGGATAATGTAATATGCCATCTGCGCCAGAACTCAATAATATTCTCCGATTTATAAGGAGAATTGAAATTCATGGGCAAACGGATGCCAAATATCCGTCCCAGACCGATGGCCATATCCGAATATCCGGAAAAATCGAAATAAAGCTGAAAAGTGTAGGCCAGTGCGCCCCCCCAGGCATCAAAGAATGTGAGAATGGTTCCCGCCTGGGCGCTGCTGAATACCGGAGAAGCATATGCTGCAATTCCATCGGCAAAAACAACTTTTTTAAAAAGCCCGAAAAAAAACATTGTCAGACCGACTGCCATATTCTCATACTCCGGTCTGAAAATTTTCTTTTCTGCAAACTGCGGCAATACTTCCTGATGATGAACAATCGGTCCCGCGATAAGCTGCGGAAAAAAGGTGACAAACAGGGCATAATGCAGAAAACTGTATTCCTGTGTAAGTCCTTTATGGGCATCTGCCAGATAGGCAATCTGCTGAAAGGTGAAAAAAGAAATTGCCAGGGGCAGAACAATCGGTTCAGGATGAATGCTGCTTCCGCTGACTGCATTCAGATTATCTATAAAAAAATTGGCATATTTAAAATATCCGATAAGGGCAAGGTTGACGAATATGCCAAAAGCAAGGATTATCCTGTTTTTTATCTGTGCAGCTTCATGCTTTCCCAGAACCGAACCGATACCGAAATTAAATATCATTGAACCCGTAATCAGTATCAGATAGGCAGGATTCCACCATCCGTAAAAGAACAAAGAAGCAAATACAAGCCAGCCGATTGCCGCTTTACCGGATATTTTTGAGGCAGTCAGGAAAAAGAAAACAATGGTAAGCGGACAGAAAAGAAATATGAACTCATACGAGTTGAACAGCATTATGATTCACCCAAATGATTGCTTCAGAGTTTTCTTTTATACTCAAAAATGACACCTGCCTGACATTGATTCAGGTAAAATCAAATAAATTAAAATGGTTAAAGCTAATACTTTTGTTCAGTAAAAAATGGCGGCTTTATATTTTATCAGCTTCAACTTATTGAAATTACAGATGCCAAGTTTCCAAAATGACATCAGGGTGTCGTTTTTGAGTTTATAAGGCTCCGGCACTGAACCTGTACGATTGGACTGGCAGATTCTGTTATTTTATTTTTCTTTTCAGTAAGGCTTTCATCCGCAGCAGATTATCCGGATTCAGAGGAGACAGCGAATTCCGGATTTTCATATTGAAATCAAATGTATCAAAATCCAGATATTGCGGATAGCTGAGATGTTTTCCGTATCCGGTCAGCAGTTTGACGGCTTCGGCCACAATCAGACAGCCGACCGTATTGGTGACAAAATTCAGCGAGGGTGAAGTGGAATGAACCCAGGCGTTGTCAAATGCTGTGATTTCCGCTGCACTCATTTCTGTCAGTGCCTTCTGATTTCCGTATTTTATTTTTTTCCAAAGCCTTTCCAGAACAGTTTCACAGGAGGATTTTCTGTAATCAAAGGTTTGAACACGGCCCCCGGTGACAGTGGCAAATCCGTTAACCAGGGGAATTTTGTATTTCTGTGCATACAGATAAAAGAGTTTGGCAGAGGGACGATCCGCATTCTGAATGATAATGCCTGCGCCTTTTACAAAAGGTTTGGCATTTTCATTGTTGGCCAGTGCGCGCACAGACATTTCCACTTCTGCATGGGGATTGATTTCTTTTATCCGCCCGGCAGCCACATCCACTTTGTATCTGCCGATTGTTTCTGAAGTGGCAAACAACTGACGGTTGAGATTGCTTGCATCATACACATCCATGTCGAACAGCCGGAATTTTTTTACGCCCCAGCGCGCCAGCAGTTCCACGGTAATCGCGCCCACACCGCCCATTCCGGCAATGGCGAAAATCGTATTTTTTACTTTTTCCACAGCGATTTCATCCATAAACAGACGGGTCCGCGTCAGCATTCCGGAGATATATTCTTCTTCGCTCATGGTGAAACTCCTTTCTTTTTTCTCTGCCCGGCTGCTTTTTCATAAATACGGGGATATACGGAGGTTGTTTTTTCCCAGGTATGATGTTTCCGCACCCAGTCTAAGCCCTGAGACTGCAATCGCTCTCTGAGTTCTTTGTCTCCCAGCAGATTTTCCAGTCCGGACGCAAGGGCTTCGGCATTTCCTGCAGGGAACAATATGCCCGTATGCCCGTCTTTGATGAGTTCCTTATGGCCCCCCACATCACTGGCAATAAAAACTTTTCCCATTGCCATGGCTTCCAGGGGTTTTAAAGGCGTTACCAGCTCGGTTAACCGCATGGAATAACGCGGATAGACCAGAATATCTGTCAGTGCATAGACACCGGCAATCCTTTCATGGGGGATCCGTCCGGGCATGACAAGCCTGCTTTCCAATCCCGCAGACCGGATTCTGCTTTTCAGTTCCGCATCCATTTCCCCGCCTCCCACCAGCAGCAGAACCGTATCCGGATAGCGTTCTGCAATCAGGGAAAAAGCATCCGCCAGCAAATCAAGTCCTTCATAGCGGTAAAAAGAACCGATAAATCCGATGACCTTTTTACCTTTCAGTCCCCATTCCTGCATAAATTCAGTATCCGGCGGACAGGGGGCAAAATCTTCCGGGGTGATGGCATTAAAGACCGGGGTGATTTTCTGTGCAGGAATTCCCCTTTGTACGAGATCGTTTTTCAGTCCGTTGCAAAGAATGGCCACATGATCCGCATTCCGGCAGACCCAGGTTTCAAGGGCTTTGGTCAGGCGGTATTTCCATGAATTTTCAGCATATGTGCCATGATCCACGGCCGCATCCTCCCAGAAAGCCCGGATTTCATAGACAAGCGGGATATTCAGTTTTTTCCCGGCCCACAGTGCGGGAATGGCATTCAGCACCGGAGAATGCGCGTGCAGAATATCCGGATTTTCTGTTTCTGCAATCCGGCGAATACGTTTTTCCAGGGCCGTCATCAGCTTGAGTTCATAGGCAAAAGGAATACTGACCGGAGGCAGGGGGCCGGTGCGGTAGTAAATGAAATCTCCGATATGCTCCCGGTCGTGCGGCTCGCCTTTCCAGCTTTCTTCATGCTTGGGGGAAGTCACGATGAGCGGCTGCCATCCTCTTTTCGCCTGTGCCCGGAAGATACTCTGGCTTCGGAATGTGTAACCGCTGTGAAGGGGCAGGCTGTGATCCAGTATATGTAATATTTTATAGTTTTTCATCCGCGAATACACTCCTCCAGATGCTGCATGTTTTGCTGCCAGTCATAATATTTTTTAACAAAACCGCGGGCATTGTTCCCGTATTTTTGACGAATTGTTTCATTTTCCAGAAAAAACAGAACCGATTCAGCAAAATCCGACGGTGTGTCTGCCACCTGTACCGCATTGCTGCAGTCAAAACTGATCCCCTGCACTGCTGTGGGCGTTGTGACAATGGCTTTTCCCATAGACATGGCCTCCAGTACCTTATTCTGTACGCCCCGTGCAATCCGAAGCGGAATGACACTGATGTCGGCCATTTCATAATAGGGCCGGATATCCTCTACAAAACCGGTGACATGCACATGGGGATTTTTTCCGAGATCTTTGACTTTCGGGTGGGGCTTACTGCCGACAATATAAAAACGGGCATTGCTGTAACACATCCGGATAAGGGGGAATATTTCTTCACAGAACCAGCAGACACCGTCCGCATTGGCGTAATAATCCATTGCTCCGGTAAAAAGAAGAATCGGCCCTTTTTTTTCAGGAACCGGGAGATCAGAGTTCCGAAATAAAAAATAATCGTGATCCACCCCGTTGGGGATAATGCAGACACTGCGGGCTTTCGGATATAAAGTGTAAAACAGTTCGGCTTCCTGCCGGGAAATAAAGACCGATCTGTCGAAAGTGCGGTTGATTTTTTTTTCATATGCCAGCAGAAATTTATATTCCAGACGGTAGAGAAGGTTGAAAGGGAAAAGGGATTTGTCTGAATACTGCCGCCATTTATCCGAATCCAGATCACAGAAATCCATTATCAGCTTTGGTCTCTGCTTTTTTGTTTTTCTCCTCCCATCCGGAAACCAGGATTTCCAGACAGGGGAAGCAAAAAGATATTCTGCCACTGGTGAGGAGAAACAGATAACTGCACCGTAGGAATATTGCGAAAGCCATTGCTTTATTTTTTTCTGAAGAGTGCCGGAATAAAAATACCCCACAGATAAAGGTTTGCCGCAGATAGGGGATAAAAGGCTTTTTATCCTGTCTGTTCTGGGGTGAATGGATGCCAGGCAGATCTTTGTGCAATACTTCTGCAGATCTTTTTCATATTGATAATCATCCGGATTATCCACAAGAGCCGCCAGATGAATCTCATGAAATTCTGAAAGATACTTTATCTCATTAAATGAACGGATTTTATCCCCTTTGTTCGGCGGATAGGGAATCCGGTGGGCAATATAGAGAATTTTCATATCGTAATCACTTTCTTATTTTTTCTGTTTCCCGCAATATAATACCGGTGTATCAGAATTCCTGCTGACACACCTGCCGAATTGAGCAGCATATCCGAAAGCGAAAAAAAACGGCCCGGAATCAGAATCTGAAGAAATTCGTTGATAATTCCGTAGCCGCAGGCATAAAAAAATACAGCGCTTGCTGCAGGAGAACCGCTGCACTCCAGCCAGATCAGGGCAAGAAACAGATAAGCCGGAATATGCATCAGGTTCTGCCATTCCGGCCGCAAGTCTGCCACAAACAAAACCGGAAGGGATTCATCCGCCGGGATGAGGGAAAGCAGTAACAGCAGCAGCATGTACAGGATGAGGGGCATACGGTTCCGCCTGTGAACGAAATCAGGGGGATCAGGGAACATACTTAACAATCTGAGGCCCGATCAGCTCTGTCAGCCGGAGTGGCAGTTTTTTCCACAGTTCAATTTTTTTCTTATACTTCGGATTGGCAGGGCTGATATTGGGCACTTCATCCAGAAGATTCAGATAATACTGATAATGAAGCAGTTTCGGTTCAAATCCCCAGTGCCGTTTAAAATGGAAAGGACCGGTGCCTTTTTTGCTTCTGCCGAAATCAAATATGCGGTATCCCCTGTCTGCCGCATCACACATCAGAACCCAGTACAGGTAATCATTTGCTGCATATTTCTGAGAGTCCGGAACAGCCCCGGAATAATAGGGTATCACCTGATCTTTATAATAAAAACTGAGAACTCCGGAAAGGGGTTTTTCCCCTTTATAAATGATTAATATATTACTGCGGTTTTTAAACTGCCTGAGTATATTCTGAAGATATTTTTTTGAAAACACCGGTGTGCCGAGTCTCTGATAACTGGCAGTAAAAAGTCTGTAAAAGGTATCAAGAAGTTCCATGCTGCCAAAGCGGACTTTCAATCCGTTTTTTATTGCAACCCGGATCATCCGCCGCGCTTTTCTGGGAATTGCATCCAGATTTTTATCGTTATCCGAATATATCTCTTTTTTAAATACAAAATACAGATCTTTCCCCGGCAGTTCAGGAAAGGCATCATTTTCATTTCTGATTTCCAGACAATCAAGACGGTTTTTCCGGGTCAGTTCCACTGCTTTGGAAAACAATGCCTGTTCTGTTTCTGTATTGTCCGCCAGTATCCCCCCGTATGCGCCAAAAGGAACAGAAACCATGGAACAGCCGAACAGAAAGCTTTTGACGGAAAAAAGCGGAAAAACACCTTTGATACGGAAATGTTCCCTGTATAACAGATAATACGATCTGTGCCCGAAAGACTGCTCCACCACATCTTTCCATCCGCTCATCTGGAAAAAATTGCTGCCGGGATGCTGCTGCACATAATGATCCCAGCAGTTCCGATCCCTGTCTTCAAAAAATCTGATCGTCATTGCACAAAGTCCTCTGATAATATTTCATCCCTTTTCAATGCCTTCTGATCTGCAGAAAAGACAGTCAGTTCCAAAAGACAGCAGACAGAATCCGCTGCGGATCATCAGGATTTCTTTTGCTTTTTTTCTCTTTTTTTCTTTAATTTGAGAAGATAGTTTTTAATTTCTTCCTCCGTAAGTCCCCTCAGACGCTCTTCAGGCCCGAGTCCCCTCAGACGCTCTTCGGGTTTATACCGGGACAGGACTTCTTCGGGTCCGAGTCCGCGCAGACGCTCTTCGGCCGGCAGGCCGGACAGGATCAGATCCGCCCACATTTTACCCATTTCCATGACCTTATCAGGGGTCAGTTCCCTTGTTTCCATATGCTCTCCTTTCTCTGAAAACCAGTAACGCAGAAGACCTTGCATCAGCCACTGAACCTGTGAGCGCAGGGTTCCGAATCCTGCCCGCGCCAGTGCGCCGAAGGCCGCTGTTTTCTCTTTTTTCCGGCTGGCAAAGCATTTGACAAACGCGTTGTGCGGTTCGTCTGTCAGTTCATTGAGGCACAGCAGGGGAAAAGGCTGCAAAACGGGGTTGTCACTCAGGTACACCCCCTTTTTTTCCGAAAGGGTGTATCCGAATCTCTTCAGCAGTTTTCCCTGCGGTGTTTTTGAACTCATGACAAAAAACCGGACATCCCGCGGTTTCAGATTCCGTGAAACCCGGTAGAAAAACTCATATCCGGTGGTCTGCCGGAAGGTGTCCTCAGTCACGGATTCCGTATATTTGAACTCAATCAGAATGTGGGAGGCCTTGCTGTCCCGGATGCCGTCCGGCAGAAATTCCGCCTGCTCCGGAGTCCACCGACCCTGCCTTTTCCGGAGCAGAAGAATGTCCGCCTCCGGTGAGCCCGCCATGACCGGAAACTCCGTAAACACAGAAACTCCCGCGGGGGTCAGAAGTTCCTCAAAAAGTCTGCCCAGCAGACGATGCCAGCGGGTTCTGCCGTTTTTGGATGTTTTTTTCATATTCCTTTAAAAAAATTGTATTGTGTCCCGGAATAATTGCAATAAGCGGATTGTCAATTAAATTTCATTACATGCTTTCAGTTGTACCGGAAAAGGACAGCGGATTTCCTTCCCCCAGACGGGCAGCAAAGAGCCCCGTGGCTGAGCGTTAGGTGATTTCCGGAAAAGATGATACCGGAGGAGTGCCGAACTGAAAGTTTGGCAGTGTCCGGCAGATGACAGTCCGCTCACAGACTTTCCGCCTGCGACTCCTTCAGAGACGGTACATTCATATTCGAAAAACACCTTACGTTTCCTCCAGATATTGCCGGCAGCTTATCAAATGATGATCCCTGAAGGATGTCAGCATTTCGGACAGTTTATTTTCTGTTCTGCGAAGATTGACATAATGTCTGAACCTGCATGATGCAGATGTCTGTTTTAATCTCGGCTGATCCGGATCAATTTCCCAGGGGTGCATGTAAAAAACATAGGCATCTTTTTTTTTCAGAATATATGTAATGCCCCGCCGGAAAACCGGAAAAGGGATCATCCGGAAATATCCGCCTCCCCCCCAGGGAAGAATCTGATTTCTGATTGCAAGGTTGCTGACCGGCAGTTCATAAAAATGTTCGGAGAGTCTGACTGCAACCCTCTTTTTTCCGTTTTGGGGCAGTACAACATGACCGTAACGTCCGTGCAGTCCAAAGGAATTGTAACTGGAATCATAGAGATAACCGCAGTCTTCAATCAGCTTCAGAACATCCGCGTTAATGGAGAAACTGGGCGCACGGTATCCGGCAACCTGCTCACCGGTGATATCCTCCAGCAGTTTTTTGCTGTCTTTCAAATCGGCAGTCAGCTCCCTGTATGATTCCCGGTTGCAAAGATTGTGGCAATAACCGTGAGATGCTACCTCATGACCCCGCTTACGGATTTCCCGTACAAGGGCTGGCAGTCTTTCTGCCAGCCAGCCCAGTATGAAAAAAGTGGCTTTGGGATTTGTGCCGGAATCAGTAGGGAACTGATCCAGAATATCCAGCAGCCGGTGGGTATTTTTTTCCACGCGGAGCTCACAGAACGGCCAGTCGGAAAAAGGGATGCAGGATTTGAAATTTTCGACCTGAAACCAGTCTTCCACATCAATGCTTATGAGAATATATTTTTTCATCTGTGAATATCTGTCCGGCTGTAAACAGCCCTGTAATCTGATTTACCTGTGTATTATGTATCCGGTTTATTTCCCCATTCCCAGGATATTATCAATTATCCTACTGTCTTGTTTATTGATTCCACAACTCTTCCGGCTGTGCGGCCATCCCACAGCGGAATTGTTTTTCCTTTGGATAATTTTTCTGACAGAAGCGGGGCCATGATTTCTTCCAAATTTTCCGGTCTGCATAAACGGTTGCTGCCCATTTCTATGGTAACAGGCCGTTCCGTATTGGGACGCATGGTCAGGCAGGGAATGCCGAGATAACTTGTTTCCTCCTGTATTCCTCCGGAATCTGTAATGACCAGACGGCAGTTGAAAACCAGATTCATAAAACGGATATAATTCAGCGGTTCCAGCAGCCGGATACTGCTTCCATTCTGTAAAATGGCAATATGGCCGCTTTTTTCCAGATTATTTTTCGTCCGGGGATGGACAGGGAAAATGAGGGGCAGTTTATGTGAAATTCTGACCAGAAGCAGACAAAGGGATTTCAGTTTTTCCGGATCATCCACATTGGATGGGCGGTGGAGAGTAATCAGTCCGTATTTTTTTTCTTCCACTCCCAGTTCCTGCCATGCATTCTGCATTTCGATTTTTTCCCGCAGCATCTCCAGAGAATCAATCATGATATTGCCGACCCGACAGATTTTTTCCGGGGACACGCCTTCCCGCAGCAGATTTTCATCCCCGTCCGGAGAGGGGGTCCATAATAAATCCGCCAGGGAATCGGTCACAATGCGGTTGATTTCTTCGGGCATGGTCCGGTCAAAAGAGCGCAGCCCGGCTTCCAGATGAGCCACTTTGATGCCCAGTTTGACGGCAGCGATGGTTGCAGCCATGGTGGAATTGACATCTCCGACAACTACGACCAGTTCCGGAGGATCTGCTGTCAGCACTTTTTCATATGCCATCATCACCTGCCCGGTCTGCACTGCGTGGGAACCGCTGCCTGCACCCAGATGAATATCCGGCTCCGGAAGAGCGAGATCCCGGAAAAAAACATCCGACATATTCAGATCATAATGCTGACCCGTATGGACAATGAGAGGATTGGCCCATATTTCTTTTTTTAATGCATGATATAAAGGCGCAATTTTCATGAAATTGGGCCGTGCCGCCGCAATGAGATGGATTGTTTTCTGTTTATCCGGTGATTCC
>JAABRU010000210.1 GCA_011390755.1 Desulfobacteraceae bacterium
ACACCTGACACCTGACACCGACCCCCTGACACCTGACCCCGACACCTGACACCGACCCCCTGACACCTGACACCGAACACCTGACCCCGACACCTGACACCGAACACCTGACCCCGAACACCTGACACCTGACCCCGAACCCCTGTTCATAATTCACGGGGTATTAGCACCTGCCCGGGTAAATTCCGTTTTTTATTCCTTTTTACTCAAAAGAAGAAATAAAACAATGCAAAAAAGATAAATACAGCCGAACCAGGCAATTCCCTTTTGGATTCCGGATACGGCAATCAGCCAGCCGATGAGAATGGGGCCGCTGATCTGCCCCAGTCTGCTGGCAGAGCGGAAAACAGCAATGGATTTTCCGGCCCCCAGAGCCCGACCGGCTTTGAGATTCAGTACATATGTATTTTGCGAAAAAAAAGCAAAGCTTTGGGAAATTCCCAGTAACAGGATTGCAATAATAAAAATGCCCAGTCCCCCTTTGAAATAAAAAATAATACAGCCCAGGCTTCCCACAATTCCGCTTGCAGCAGCATACAGTTTTTTATTTTCAGACGCATCCGCATATCTGCTGATAACAGGCCCTA
Source organism: Desulfobacteraceae bacterium (assembly GCA_011390755.1). GTDB lineage: Bacteria > Desulfobacterota > Desulfobacteria > Desulfobacterales > Desulfococcaceae > JAABRU01. The sequence goes on from JAABRU010000210.1 coordinate 588, forward strand.
TGAAAATAATGCAGAAACCGTAAAGCATGAGTATTCTGCCGATGTCGGACTGGGATCGGCCAATCCGGTTCAGATAAACCGGGCTGAAATAATCAATAAATCCCATCATTGCCATATTGGCGGGAATACTGCAGAACAGAAAAATGCTCAGCACATTCCGGTCCGAAAGAAAAACAAAAAACTGTTTTAAGCTCACCTGATGCGCAGAAGGATGCACCTCTCCCCGGTGGTCTGTTCTGAAAGCATCCCGCATAAAAAAAAGGCTGTAGGGAATGATGCTGAAAAGAATCAGTGCTCCGATAAAAAAAACCGGTCTGTATCCCAGATTTTCGGCAAGCATGGCCCCCGTTGCACCGCCGCAGATGCTGCCTGCATATATTCCTGCAAAAAAACAGGCAAAGCCCTGCGATTTGCTGTTTTCATCCGTACAGAAGATTAAAAAACTCTGGGCAGCCATAACATACAGACCGTATCCCAGACCGATAAGTCCGCAGGAAAGAATAAAATGAAAGGCATCGGGCGCAACCCGGGCATAAAACAGCCCGGCGGCGGACAGAAACAGTCCGCAGAAAAAAGGCGGATACCAGCCGCTCCGGTCCGCCCATATTCCGGCAATAAGAAAAGAAAGCGCAGCGCAGCATGTTTTAACGGAAATGGGAAGCCCTGTCACCACCTGTTCGGGCAGACCGAAAAGCGGTTCATACAGTGTTTCCGTATGCAGGGGCAAAAAAGAAATGCAAATATCCATTCCGAAAAAAAACAGAAACGCGGCGGGGCGGATAAACCCGTAAGGCACAGCAGGTCCGTTTTCCGGGCCTGCATCCCTTTTCTCTGTAAAACAGAATGTGAAAATCAGCATTTCAAGAGAAAAAAGAAGACAGATGAGCAGGGCGGTCAGAGAATCGGAAACAGCATCTTTTTCCGATTTTGTATTTGTCTCTGACAGAAAAGAACTGCTGCGGGAAGAAACTGCGGGCAGACTATCCCTTTCTTCTTTTGACAGCAGTGCAAAAATTTCCGCCTGATTCCGCCGGACTCCTTCCCGGTATGTTTTATACCCGATAATCCCCCGGGTGAAAAAAAGAATCTGTGAAATGCCAATCAGCAGAAAAAGAATAAGTATCTGTTTTTTCACTGCGACTGTATTATGCCGCATCATTTTCCCAATCAGCAGACAGCATACTGCCAGAATCATAATGGCAAAAATACAAAACAGTGTCTTTGTCTCTTCCAGCATTATCCGGGTCTGCAGGGAGTGCAGTTCTTTTTCATCAAAAGAAATGACAATCAGAGCATTTTTTCTGTTTTCCCGCATGTGCAAAGGCAGGATGACATGATAACTGCTGCCGGAACGGATGGTTTGAAACTGGCTGTCCGGCTTCCCGGTGCTGCCGGTTTCTGCAAAGACCGCCGGTTCCGGGATCCGTGTATCCCGCATCAGGGAATTGCTGCTGTGTATTATCCTGCCGTCCGGGAAGGCAAGGGAAACAGAAATACTGTTTTCACCGGCAGTTTTTTTTTGGATAAGTTCCTTTGCGCGAAGCAGAATCTGTTCCGGATCCGCGGGATGCCGCATATCATTTCCGATACTGCCCGCGGATTCAATCCTTTGTTTTATTGCCCCGGCAGCAGATGCATAAGAGGAAACAAGGGAATTGCGGTATTGTATATGCAGTGCGGTAAATCGCAGCAGGAGTGTGAAAGTGAGGGACAATATCAGAAGTGCGGCCGCGGCAGTCAGGAGACGGGGTCTGCTTTTGATCATGATGTCCGTTTTTCAGGCATAAAAAATACCTTCAAATAACAAAACAGGATTTCCGTAAAGGGTGTATTTATTTTCTTTTTCCATTACGCGAAGCTGTGCATCCGGATGATACAGACGGCTGAGAAAAGGCCACACGGTGATGGTTTCCTTCCGGATAAGTCTGAGATGCCTTGCAATAAAAGAGGCGGCTACGGCCCCGGTTCCGCAGGCATGGGTTTCCCGCCGGATTCCCCTCTCAAAACAGCGGTATTCAATAATTTCGGAGTCTTTATGAATACGGACGAAATTAATGTTGAGTCCTTCCGGAAAATCTGCGGAAAGGTCTCGGTTGAAAGCCATGCCGATTTGCTGCACCAGCCGGGTTCCCGTCTCTTTTTCGTTTTCATCATTGCTGTGAAACAGAATTTCCGCAAGTTCATCCGGGAAATGATCCGCATCTGTAAAAATAACAAAATGCGGTTCTCCGCTGAAAACCAGAAAACCGGACAGATACAGCCCGGTCAGGGATGTAAGGCGGGAAAAAATACTGCCGGAAAACTGAATATGAAAATTTCGGATCATTTCTGTCTGATCGTCATAATCATGCAAAACCCGCGGGTGAATCAATCCCGCGGGTATTTTTCCGGGAACCCCCAGCTCCGTCCAGCTTTCATTTTTCCGCATGTCCTTTCCCAATGCAAGAATCCGGGGCCGCCGTGTCGGTATTTCGGTCATGATGCGGGCGGATACAATGCCGTACTGCCGGAAAAGATAATCCGCAATACATAAAAGACCGTTGCCGCAGCAGAAGGCCTCTTTGCCGTCCGGTTCATACATTCGGAAGATATAATCCGAACCTGCCGCATCCGGCAGCGATTTCCAGTAATGATGATATCCGTTGATTTCCTGCAGAATATCCGGCCGGCATGACTGCATAAGCAGGAAATTGTCTGAACCGATACCGTAATAGATATTGGTTGCCCGGAAGGCAAAATCTTTTTTTTCCGATTCCGTCAGGATTTTTTTTGAAATTTCATCGGTAATCGTAAATTTATTGCCATGGAGTGTATATTTTACAAAAGGAATTTTTTTCATTTTTCTGTGTCAGAATTTTTTTGGCACTGGTGCACTGTCAGGGTTAAAATGACGGGTTATGTCAGTCCTGTAAGGGCGTACTGCATACGACCCGAAGCCCGCTCATGACAGGTCTGTGCAGTACGCCCCCTGCAGTTTCAGCAGATCGAAAAGATTCTGTTTCCGGCCGGCAGTACCTCCGTTTTCAGACTCCCCTCCCCCGGCGGGGGAGGGTTGGAGAGAGGGAGAAACAAGCTGTTGTAAATACAGTCTGTTTTCACCCTCCCCCGCCCTCCCTCAGGGGAGGGGAATCTTACGTTCAGCAGCATTGGGGGGCGGGGGAGAGTGAAAATCAGCTTTTCCCCCCTCTCCCCAGTCCTCTTCCGCCCGGGAAGAGGGGGAAATTCAGGAAGTTTCCGATCTGCTGAGTTTGGGCAGATGCTCCGGATAACCCTCATTGTAATCCTGCCGGTATACCGGCTGTTTCTGCAGCCGGTCATCACCGGGGAACCAGCATATCCCAGTCCTTTTTTTTCCATGTTTTCTGCTCTTCCTTTTCTCCGCTTTCCGCTGATTCTTTGTTTTTATAGCACAGCAGCTCGGCTTCCATAAGACTGTGCAGGGTCAGTTTTACGGAATTGCCCATTTTTTCTCCCTCATCTCCGGTGTTGTGCTGTAAAATCATAATAATTTTATTATCATTTTTATCTTTGAAACGCCATTTCCAGGCAAGCACCACATGAAAGGGATCGCCTTTCCATTCATCCGGTTCACCGAAACGTTTTTTATACTCTTTCAGCAGTTCTTTATAAAAATCCGCAGATGCATCCTCATATTTGAGTTTAATCCGGAGAATGCGTTTTTGTCCGGTGCAAGTGCCGTAATAAATCAGTCCGCTTTTAAATCCGGGTTTTTTTTTAATCTCCACTTCTTTCAGGCATTCCATATGCCGGATACTCATTTCCGAATCCGGCCGCAGTTTGTCTTTATAGGCGGAAATATCATCCCCGAGAACAAACCCGGCAATCTGCGAGGGGATTTCTGCTGAGGAAACCGCGGGGAGAAAAATAATAAAGCAAATAAATACGATGTATTTTTTCATTCTGCCTCTCCTTTTTGCTTTGCTATAGAAAAAATTATATTTTGATTACATATTGTATTTTTCCTTCCGGTGTCAAGTATCTTTCCGAATTTACCGCAAAGATTTATCATTGCGGAAACGGGATCATGTACCGGTCTGAAAATATTTCCGGATGCCGGTTTTTGCCGGACTTACTGTTTTTTACGGAACTGCCGGATTTGGCATAAGACGGGTGAATGTAACAGAAAAAGCAGGAATGCAAATTTTTCTTTATCGTTGACTTTTTCTTTCTGCAAGTGGATAATCAATGACATTGAGTGGATAAGCGGAGCATTATTATTTGATGTTTATTCCTGCAATAATTATATTATAAACAGATTCAGATCTCCTTTGACCGCAACATCAACATAAGATGAAAGAATCTGCCATGAAAGAATATCTCAATGACTATGTGGAAGAACTCAGACACCGGGGCCTGACAGCCGCTCAGGAAGAAATCATCCGCAGGGAAACGGAAGGGCCGCAAATTCATGAAATGCCGGAATCTGCAGCTGCCGCCGACTCTGTTTCCGGCAGGAAACCTTCTGCCCCGCAGCGTATTTATGATTTTGCCGATCTTTTTTTCCTGCAGGATATGTCCCCTCCGTATATTTCCCATACCACCTGCCTCCGATCCCTGGATGAACTGCTGGAAAGGGATAAACTGAGAGAAAAAGACGGATTCCCCCGCAAAATCCGTGTGGGGCGACTTATCAAACCGGGGAAAGGCGGAAAGGATAAAATTGTTGTGGTTCCCACAACGGTGGAAGAAAAATTTTATCACGACAGTGTCCGGGTTCCCGAAGAGGGGGGGGAAGCCGGCGGTTCCGGAGAGGGGGAAGAAGGGGAAGTTATCGGGGAAGAACCCATCCGTCCTCAGGATGGCGCAGGCTCCGGTCCCGGAGAAGGGGAGGGCGGCCCCCATGAAATGGAATCCAGTGCCTATGATCTGGGCAAGATCCTTACGGAAAAATTTGAACTTCCCAATCTCAAAGATAAGGGAAAAAAACGCTCTCTGACCCGCTATACCTATGATATGACAGATCGGCACAAAGGTTTCGGCCAGGTGCTGGACAAAAAGGCCACCCTCCGCAATATTGTGGAAACCAATATTCACCTGGGAAATCTGCCGGATATAGACAATATTGATCCCACCGGATTTCTGATTTCCCCCGGAGACCGGATTTACCGGATTTTATCACGGGAAAAAGATTATGAATCCCAGGCCATGGTGTTTTTCCTTCGGGATTATTCCGGTTCCATGATGGGCAAACCCACCGAACTGGTGGTCTCCCAGCATGTGCTGATTTACAGCTGGCTGCTGTACCAGTATGACAAACAGGTGGAATCCCGCTTTATTCTTCATGATACCGAGGCCAAAGAAGTCAAGGATTTTTATACCTATTATAATTCCAGGGTCGCGGGCGGCACCAAAGTGTCCTCGGCCTTCCGGCTGGTGAATACAATCGTGGAAGAAGAAAACCTGATCAAAGATTATAATATTTATGTATTTCACGGAACAGACGGGGATGACTGGGACACGGACGGCAAAGAGTCTGTTCCGGAAATTGAAAAAATGATTTCCTATGCCAACCGGGTGGGCATTACGGTGGCGGCCCACAGCAGCAGCCCGGGCGGCACGGAAGTGGAAAAATACCTGAATAAATCCGGACTGCTCAAAGAAAAATCCGATCTCATCCGCATGGATGTGATGTACAAAGATGCGGATGAAAGCCGGATCATCGAGGGGATTAAAACTCTGATTTCTCAATAAGGATATAACTATGGAACTGATTGACCAGCATGCCAAGCAGATCATGGAAGGCTGTAAGGAAAGAGCCAGGGAGGCCGGTCTGCGATTTCAGGATGAAAGCCTTGAATATATTGTATCCAACCGGGATCTCATTGAGCTGTCCCCCAAGATTATGATCCCCACGCTTTATGACTACTGGGTTCATGATGTGGAGGTGCTCAAAGGCAGGGGAAAATACGAACTCTACCCCGGCAATCCCTATGAAACCGTCATCAATACCCGTCCCCCCATCTCTTTTTACAATGACAATAACCCGGACTGGCTCAATGTGATGATTTTTTATCATGTGCTGGGACATATTGATTTTTTTCAGAACAATCTTTATTTCCGCCATACCTGGGAATATGATTTCACGGGCCAGGCCCTGTCGGACAAACGGATGATTGCCAAGCTGCGTTCGGAAAAAGGGCGGCAGGTGGATTATATTATAGAATTTTCCCGCGCGATTGACAATCTGGTGGCCTATCACCATGAAGTATCCCGCTATCATCAGCCCTCCTCTTCCTCTTTTTCCCAACGCCTGGATTTTTATCTGGATGTCTTTCTGCAAAACCGGGAAAAGGTGAATATCGGGGAATATGTAAAAGAAATCGAAAGATATAACGAATGTATCCGCAGCTACGGAAAATCGTTGGGAGAAGAGACTTTTTTTGCAGAGGTGGAAAAAAAATATCCCCATTTCCGGGCAATATATGAAAAAAACCGGGAGAAAAAAAGCGAAGAAGAGCAGGACCTGATGCAGTATCTGCTCAATCATTCGGAGTTTCTGAACAAAGATGAAAACAAATGGATGAAATCGGTGATGGAAGTGATACGCAAGACCTCCCTTTTCTTTCAGCCCCAGATCCGCACCAAGATTATGAATGAAGGATGGGCCAGTTACTGGCATGAGGTTTTGTTTATGCAGGATGACCGCATCAAAGGTCATGAAGTGGATTTTGCACGGGTAAACGCAGGGGTGACAGCCATGCAGCGGGTGGGGCTCAATCCCTATGCTTTGGGAATGCGTCTCTTTCAGTTTATTGAAGAAACGGCAGAGAAAGGCAAATACACTTTCGATTTCCGGCGGATCAGGGATGCCGGACAACGGAAGGAATATGATGCGGCCACCGGAAAAGGAAAAGAATTTATTTTCAAAGTCCGGGAAAACCTCAATGATTTTCTTTTTATCAATAATTTCTGCGATCAGGATTTTATGGATCATTACGATCTTTTTGTGGCCGGAAAACGCCTGAATCAGGAAAAAATGGTATGGGAATATTTTGTCAAATCCCGCAAAGCCGAAGAATACCGCAAAATGGTGAATGATACTCTTTATCATCCTCCGCATATTCAATTGGATATGGGTAAAAGCAATGAGGGGAAACTGTATCTGGTTCACCGTTTTGAAGAAAAGCCCCTGGTGCAGGAATTTATTGCCAATACCATGATGGGCATAGAATATCTGTGGGGAAGTCCGGTGCAGCTGGAAACAGCGGAAGTGATTCCCGCGCGCTCTCCTTCGGCGATTTATTCCATGAGCGGCCCGTCCCCGGTTCCGGCAGATCAGAGGGGAAAGCCCAAAATCAAATGGCAGCGGGTGTTATACACCATGGAAAAACGGAAACTGACCCGGCGAATTTTATACGCGATGGATTAGGTGTTCGTTTTCAGGGTGCTTCAGGCGGTGGCCCGTAACGCACCGTGTCGCAGTTGCGGTGCATTACGCTGTGCTGATGCCCGCTGCAGCCCAGTGTCACTGACCTTAAGAAAATTACGGAGTGCCAAAGGGAAAGTCCGGCAGTATTTTTGTGAATTATTTCAGAGTCCCGCACTTGCAGTTCGGGACTCCGGACAGATTCTTTCCGCCTTAGGTCAGTGACACTGCCCTGCAACTTGAAAGCGGCACATATACCTGCTACTGCCTTGTCAAAGTTAAACTGACGGGTTGAATTTTTTGTAGGGTGGGCACATGTTTTTCCGTGCCCACCTGAATCGGTGGGCAGCGCTGCGCTTTTGCCCACTCTACAAAAAAATTCAATATGTTACATACCCGTCATTTAAAAGTTGACAGAACACTACTATCGTGTTTAAAAAAAACAGATTTGGGGTTCACTGCAGGGGTGGGCAGTGCAGGCGGCGGGCACGGAAAAGCATGTGCCCGCCCTGCGGAAAATTCAGGACCTGCAACCCGTCAGTTTAAAACTGACAAAGCACTCCTCCGGTACATTTTTTTCAGGAAATCACCTAACTGTCTGATATTCAGTTAGCGGCTCAACAGGTGGCAACCCGGGGTTTATTATCAGAAAAAACAGCAGGACAATCAGATTATCCATGCCCGAAATAGAACTGGACCTCAGAAAATATTGCATAGAAACTGCCGCAAAACGATTATATAACCGTCTTCTTTCCGAATATTTCCGAAACAAAGGGGAGGATGCGGAAACAGAGGAAAAACTGCTTTTGCTGCAAAAAGCCCTGCGTCAGTTTGATTTTCCGGCTCTGCGGACTGCCCGCAGGGAGCTGGCGGGAAAAAGCAGTGCCCGGATTACCCTGACAGATAATCGCGGCAGTATGCCGGGGATCTGCATAGACGGCAGTCCCGTTGATATACTCAGCACCGGACCAAACTGAACTTCTGAATTTCAGACTCCCTTTTCCGTATGCTGAAATCTGCCGGTGACACGGAATTATTTCAGACTGTCCCCGGATTCCGGGACTTTTCAGAAAACGCAGTTTATGCCGGTGGATAGTATACAAAACACTGCATCAGAAAAACCTGTTGTGTTCTGCGATAATTGAAACAGGTTCTCTGCCCGCTGATCAATATCCTGATTCTGAAATGAATCAAAGAATATCCGGAATCATCTGCAAAAGCCCGGCAGGTAAGGTATTTCAGTCAGAACAGGACACCAGCGGAAAACCGGAACTGTTTTCAATATTCAAACTCAATAGTATACCATTCTGTCTCAAATCTGGCAATGGAAGGAGTAACAGGCAGATAACGCAGATAAAAAGGCAGAGAAATTTTGCTGAGTTTTGCCATTGCCTGAATCTCATAATCCGCGCCTTTTTCCAGTTTATCCATTGGCAGAATCGGGTATCCCTCCACATCGCTCATGAGTCTTTCCGCTTCTTCCGGGGATCGGACAATACGGTTTCTGCCTTTTTCCCAGGAACGGCGGATGCTGAATTCTTTTTTCAGATTATCATATTTAATGGTATGGGTGAGTACTGCCTCCGCCAGTTCTTTATCTGTCCATAAACTGCGTTTTTGCTCCACACGGATAAAAAAAGAAAAGGTCGTGGGCACACCGCTGAAAACCGTCTGCTGAATCTGTCTGCTGAAGGCGTTTTTGACCTTAAGATATACCAGCAGATTTCCCTGACTGTTGGTAATAAACATATCTGCCAGGCGCGCCCCGGTCAGGGCGGCACATTCGGATGCGTACAAAAAAACGCAGAAAAAGAATAAATGCTTTTTCCGGGAGATGAAAGATTTCATGGGAACCGAAATATCAGACAGCAAGGGCACCGGAAATATAGGACCGGGTATCCCTGACAAGACTTTCCCTTCCCTCTGTCCGGTCTCTGCAAATGCCGGTACGGCAGGTTTCAGCATCCCTGCTGTTTTCGCGCAGGGTCAGGGTTTCCCAGGCATCTTTGCGGCGGAAAAATTCTTCCAGAAAAGCATGATTGAAGGCATGACCGGAGCGGTTCGCCACCACATGCCCCAGAATGGGCAGACCGATCAGGGAAAAATCCCCGATACAGTCCAGCACCTTGTGACGGACAAATTCATCGGGAAAACGGAGACCGCCTTCATTCATAATTTCATTTTTTCCCACAACCACGGCATTTTCCAGACTGCCGCCCCTGGCCAGTCCCATTTTTTTCATATATTCCACTTCATGAAAAAAACCGAAGGTACGGGCACCGGAAATTTCTCCGGAAAAAGATGCGGGAGATACGTCTATGGTGTAAGACTGCTGACCGATAAGGGGATGGGGGAAATCTATACTGCAGGTGATGCGGTAATTGTCAAAAGGATATACGGCAACGGATTTATCGCCGTCTTCCACTTTTATGGGTTTTCTGACCACAAAAAAACATTTGGGGCCGGGCTGCGCCGTGATTCCGGCAGAAAGGATTTTTTCTGTAAAACGGGCAGCACTGCCGTCCATAATGGGCAGTTCATAATTATCCAGTTCCACCAGGGCATTGTCTATGGAAAGCCCTGAAAATGCTGCCATAAGATGTTCGATAGTGGAAATGATGCAACCTTCGTGTCCGATCACTGTGGCCAGGCTGGTATCAATAACATTGCTGAAACGGGCCGGAATTTTGGGGCAGTCCGGCTGATCGCTGCGGATAAACTGTATCCCGTGATTGACAGGGGCAGGCAGAATACGCAGTTTTACCTTTTTACCGGAATGAACCCCCATGCCGTAACAGATTACCGGTTCGGCGAGTGTCTGCTGCTGTATATGCATATTTTTTCCTTAGTATATTTATTTTCTGGTAGTGCTTTGTCAAAGTTAAACTGACGGGTTATGTCACTTCCTGCAGGGGCGCACTGCACAGGTCATAAAGCCGCTCATACCGGGCGTATGCAATACGCCCTTACGGTTTGGCAGATGTTCCGGATACCCGTCATTTTAATGTTGACAGAACA
>JAABRU010000211.1 GCA_011390755.1 Desulfobacteraceae bacterium
CTTTACAACTCGTTACGGGGCTCTGCCCCGTAACGCATTTTTCCGGGGCTCCGCCCCGTACACAGTATGAGGCGGAGCCTCACCTCCGGCGTTACGGGGCGGAGCCCCGTAACGAGTCCGGGTTGAAGCTTTCATGCTTCGTTGTGACCCTGCGGTCATGGCCGTTTATATGAAAGTGTCTGCGAAAAACCGGCTTCGGCCTTAATTTTCGCACTCCGCGCAGCTTTCATGCTTGGCTGTGAGTGTCACATCATGGCCGTTTATATGAAAGTCTTTCACCGCAGGTCGGGTCAGCGAAGCGTAACCCGACACAACTATATGATATTGTTGGGTTACGCTTCGCTAACCCAACCTACTTACCGGTCTGTCATTTGTCATGCACTGCCAAACGACTCGACTGAGCTCGCCGAACTCTTTCAGTTTGGCACTCCTTTGGTACTTTTTTTTCAGGAAATAACCTAAGGGCGGTAATATGAAAAATACAATCCGGAGCATCATCATACTCTTTTTCATACTCTTTTTCATCTGCCCGATTTCCGGAAACCCGGCAGATACTTCCGGTTTATCCCTTGAATCTTCAGCAGGCTATAATGACAATGTGCCGAAGATTTCGGATAAACAGGGCTCAGGTTTTGCCCTGTACCAGATAAACATTTCCCAATCTTTTGATTTCCATTCCCTCAAAACATCCCTGTCTGCCCTGGGAGCATATCATGATTATTTTCATGTACAGGATAATTATTATCTGAATGCTGGCACTTCACTGTCACTGCCTGTATATGGGGGGCGTATTATTCCATCCCTGTTTTCAGATTTTTTATTATTCCGGGACAAATATCTTACGCAGGATTCAAAAAATGAGATAAGAGCAGGCATATCGCTCCAGTGGCTTGTATCCGGGCCTTTCACACTGGGGATCAGTTATGCCCGGCACCGGGCGGATTACAGGGAAGATGTTCAGATAATGTCATCAGCCACTTATTCCGGTTCCGGCAGTCAGAATAATGCCGACTCCCGTTTTCCCGGAAAACAGACAATGGGCAGGCAGAGCAGTGCAAGGGATGACCGGATTCAGCACACAGTTTTTCAGGCAGTGTATTATTTTTCTCCGACAATGCAGACGGATCTGCTTTGGGAGCATATCCGGGTCAATTCCTCTGTTGATACGGAATCTTATCAGGAAAACAGAATATCAGGATGTCTGACAAAAAACATGAATGATAAATGGGAATTTTCCCTTATTGCCGGAGCAGGACATGCTGATTATGAATCTGTTCCCGGGAAAAGGGACAGGCAGGATACAAACTGGCGCAGCGGTCTGACAGCATCCTGTTTTATCCGCGCAGTGGAATTGAAATTTCAGTATGAATGGGAATATAATGACTCTGACGAAAACGGTGAATCATATCATCAGCAGGTGACGCAATGCGGATTTATCTGGTCATTTTAATATTGTTTTTCAGTTTGCATTCTTTCACCGTTTATGCAGAAGATGTCATATTGGGAAGAATTGAATCCCTTAACGCTGAAAAAGGAGAACTCAGGATTCTGCTTTCCGGCTATGGCGGAAAGAGTCAGGAGTCTGAAACCCTGCTTGTTACTGTTGATCCTGAAAAAACGGACATATCAGATTTTGAAAAGGGCGGGTTTGTCAGGATATGGGGAAACTTTGCAGAAGACAGCTCAGGAATCTTTGAAGCCCGCTCTCTTTCCTCAGGCGGGATGCGCGGTCTGAAAAATGATCCCACCGGTGTCAGATCCCGTCTTGGAAGAGGCAGAGGTGCTTTCGGCAGAGGAAATCACAGCAGAGGCCGCGGCAGGCACTGAATGAAACAGCAGACGGATATTATTTTTAACAGATTAAGATCGGAAGAGCGAACCGGTCTTTTCCTTTTCGGCGTTTTAATTTTCATTGTGCTGCTCTATTTTATATGGCAGACCCGCCATTTGCAGCAGATATTTCTTTCCCATTCTCTGGAACATTCCGAAATGCTCGCCAGTGTGATTGAACGCAATGCCCGGACCGCGGTACTGTCCCGCGAAGCTCTGGAAGAAATTATCCGCATTTTCCTCGGCAATACTGCAAAATTTGTAGATTATCTGGACAATGTCGAACCCTTTTCCGGCGCAGAACTCTCAGCCTTTTCAATGGAATCCGGTCTGGCCGGAATATGTGTGATCCGAAAATCGGGAAACAGCTCCCTTGGTCCTGAAAACTGGATTCCGCCCCGTATGGTTTCATGCGGGGCGGAATACGGCATACTGAATCATCTTCCGGAAAAACATCTTTTTCTCCTCACCTTTCCCGGAACACAGAATAATCAATGTATCATTCTGGGCTTTTCCGCATCCCGTATTGAGAAACTCCATGAACAGATCGGAATTTCACAACTTGTAAAATCCCTTTCGGATCTTTCCGGTATTGAATATGTGCGCATAGAAAAAAGAAGAGACCGGGAAAATGAAAAAGAATACCGCAGCACATTGATAAAAAAGTATAAAAACACCCGTGTTGCGGAAACCCGTCTCCGGTTCGGGGATGATATGATTATTCTGGGTATGGACACCCGGCATTTTCTTGCCAGAAGCCGTCAGCTCCGGAACGAATTTTTTTTCTTCAGCGCAATTCTGGCCATCCTCGGCATATTTTTTTCATGGCTGCTGCATCAGTTTCAGAAAAAATATGCAAACAGCATCCGCAAAATAGAACGCGAACTTGCCCGGCAGAGAGAAGATGCCGCGCTGGGCAGATCCGCGGCCGCCATTACACATGAAATCAGAAATCCCCTGAACGCCATGAGCATGGGACTTCAGCGGCTTCAGATGGAATCTGACGATCTGCCGGATGAATACCGGAAACTGATAAACGATATTCTCAAAGCACTGGAAAGAACCAACAGCATTGTTTCCAATATCCGCGACTATGCAAAGCCTTTGGAAGCCAAAAAAGAAAAGATGAGATTACGGGAGATTACAGATCATATACTGGGACTTTACCAAAAAAAATGCGGGGACAGTCACATAAAAATCCGCTGTGATATTGCGGAAAATTTTGAGATATATGCAGATGTCGGCATGATGGAACAGGTGATGGAGAATCTGATAAAAAATGCAGTGGAAGCGCAGATTCTTCCGATCCGTACCCGGGAAAGGGAAAATCAGCAGGGATTTATAGACATTACTGCCGCCCTGCAGGGGGAATATGCAGCAGTATGTATTGAAAACCCGGGTTTTACGCAGAAGGAATCAGAGGCAGACCGGATATTTGAAGCATATTTTACAAGCAAAACACGGGGAACCGGCCTTGGTCTTTCCATTGTGCAGAAAATTGTTTCTGCCCACCGGGGCCGTATACAGGTAAAAGTTCCGAATCCCGGAATCCTCTCTGTTACAGTCCTCCTGCCTTTACAATAAGGATGTAATGTAACATAGTCTTTGAGAAAGGAGTGCGAAAAAGCGATCCGCCCGGCTTCCGCACTCCGGGTTTCTTTGAATAAAATATTAAATATCAGGAGCATGAAACAGTTTTTCTCAAAGGGTATGTTAGGCGATTTCCAAATATGAATGCAGCGCTTCTGCAGGAGTCACAGACGGAAAGACTTCGGCGGGCTCAGTCGGGTCGTCTGTAACCGGACCGCCGTCTGTCAGACACTGCCGGACTTTCAGTTTGGCACTCCTCCGCTGCATTTTTTTCAGGAAATCACCTTACATTACACAATAAGGATATAAAAATGAAAATTCTCATTGTGGATGATGAAAAAATGCAAAGAGACATGCTGAAAGGTTTTCTGGAAAAACAGGGTTATGAAGCGGAAACAGCAGAAAACGGAAAAAAGGCACTGGATTTGTTTCAGCAGCTCCCCTTTCAGCTTCTTCTCCTGGATCACAGAATGCCGGACATGAACGGCGACGAACTTTTTGCAAAAATAAAAGAGATAAATCCTCTGATTTATGCCATCATGATAACCGCCTACGGCAGTGTGGATACGGCTGTTGACGTTATGAAAATGGGGGTTTGTGATTTTCTGGAAAAACCCGTTGATCTGACGCAGCTTTTGGAAAAAATCAGGAAGATTGAGCAGCAAATCATCACAGCCGAAGAGGCCGGGGAAGTTGCAGAGATGATTGAAGAGCAGGAGCTTCCCATAAAAATCGCGGGAAAAAGCCGGGCAATGAAAGAAGTGCTGTCTCTGGTAAGACGCGCGGCCCCCACTCCCTGGACGGTTCTCATTAAAGGCGAAACAGGAACAGGCAAGGAACTGGTTGCCAGGCTGGTGCATATGCTCAGCCAGGTCAGTGACGGGCCTTTTACGGAAGTCAACTGCGGGGCCGTTCCTGAAAATCTGTTTGAATCCGAACTGTTCGGACATGAAAAAGGCTCGTTTACAGGTGCATCCTCGGCCAGAAAAGGACGATTTGAGTTGGCTGAAAAGGGAAGTATTTTTCTGGACGAAATCGGCGAACTTCCCCTCCATCTGCAGCCGAAACTCCTGAGAGCACTTCAGGAAAAACGCATATCCCGTGTGGGAAGCGAAAAAGATATTGATATTCATGTAAGGGTGCTGGCGGCCACAAACCGGGATTTGCGGCATATGGCAGAGCAGGGACAGTTTCGCGAAGATCTGTTTTTCCGCCTGAATGTACTGGATATCGAAATCCCGCCTTTGCGGGAAAGAAAAGAGGATATTCCGATTCTGGTGGATTTTTTTCTGGATCGTTTCAGTCAAAAACCGGTCAGCTTTTCTCCGGATGCCCTTTCTTTATTAATGAAATACAGTTTTCCGGGCAATGTGCGGGAACTGGAGCATATCATACAAAGAAGTGTAACCCTGGCAAGAGGTGCTGTGATAACAGACAGGGATTTGCCTTCGGAAATCAGATTCCATCAGGTTACGCATCAGGGGAGTCTTTCCCGGAGACTGGAAGCACTGGAAAAAGAAATGCTGGTATCCGCATTGGAAACATATGAATGGGTTCAGACAAAAGCCGCGCATTCCCTCGGCATGAGTGAAAGAGTGCTGCGCTATAAAATGAAAAAACATAAAATTAAAAACAGGGGCTGAAATTGGAAATTCGGACTTTCCGCGGGTTCATTAATTGACAGTGGGCCAAATCCCTTGATTCCCCTCTGTAAGGGCCTACTGCATACGCCCCGAGGCCGCTTCCCTGACGGGCCTGTGCAATACGTCCCTGCGGCAGGAAACCTGATGCATCAGGGGATTTGACCCACTGCCCGTCAATGATGATTCAACTGCCCAGGAACCTATCCGAAAACCTCCGAAACCGGTTTTTGGAACCGGTGAAAACAGGGGTTCAGAATACCGAAAGACAGGTTTTCGGATAGGCTCCGGTTCCTAAAAAAAATAAAACAATGCGCAAAGGACAAAGGATGTCATTATGGAAAAGGGAAATAAGGAAAAATTTTCTGAAAAAATGATTGGGATTTTAAACGCCGGGGCACTGAACCTTGCCCTGGCCATCGGCTACCGCAGCCGGCTTTTGGATATAATGGACGCAGCCGGTGCGCCCATGTCCCTTTCCGGGATTGCGGCAGCCTCCGGTCTGGATGAAAGATATATCCGGGAGTGGCTGGGCATTATGGTTACAGGCGGTATTGCTAAGCTGCACAGGGGGGAAGAGGGGGAGCCGCTGTATCAGCTGCCCAAAGAACATGGTGATCTTTTATGCAGACGGGCCGGGCATCAGAATCTTGGTGTTTACACTCAGGAAATTCCCCTGCTTACCACCTGCTCTCTGGAAGGCGTTATGGATGGTTTTCGCACCGGGGACGGAGTGCCCTATTCTGCCTATCCCCGTTTTCAGGCATTTATGACGGAGCTGGCCGATGCCAAGCACCGCCGTGTGCTGACAGATGTTTTTCTCCCTTTTGTGGATGGGGGGCAGATGATCCGCCGTCTGAGAGAAGGGATCCGGGTCTGTGACCTGGGGTGCGGAGAAGGCACGGCCCCCCTTCTGATGGCTGCGGCTTTTCCCCGCAGTTCTTTTCTGGGGACAGATCTGGATGCGAGGGTTATAGAAAAAGCCCGGAATATTGCAGAGAAAGAAGGACTGCGCAATATTGCATTTGCGGTCCGGGATGCGGCCCGGCTTTCCGAAGATGCGGATTGGAAAGAATCCTTTGATTATGTCACGGCTTTTGATGCTATCCATGATCAGACCAATCCGCCGGATGCCTTAAAAGGTGTCCGGCATATTCTGAAAGCAGACGGGGCTTTTTCCATGATAGATATTGCCGCGGGCAGTGAACACGAAGACAATATGAATCATCCCATGGGGCCTTTTCTTTACACTGTCAGTCTGATGCACTGTATGCCTGTGGGGCTGATGAATAAGGGCGAAGGACTGGGGATGATGTGGGGACGGCAGAAAGCGGAAGTCATGCTGCGGGAGGCCGGTTTTTCGCAGGTTCATGTTGCGGAAATTCCCGATGATCCTTTTAATCTGCACTATTTCTGCCGCAGATAAATGACACGGCAGTCATGAATTCTGACAGCATTTTTTTTGAAGATTGATTTATATTAATTTTCAGGTGGTTAAACCCGGTTCAGATATCAAAAGAAAGGCCGGTTTTTCAATTCGTTCCCAGGCAGAGCCTCAATGCTGTTAAGTTAAGGAAAAGGCTTTTTCGGAAAGCCCTGAAAGGGCGTATTGGTATAGCCCAGGGCAACGCCCTGGGAATATTGAATAAAGTTTAATATAAGCCCTGAAAGGGCGCATTAAAAAATGATTCGGGTACATAATCCGCCCTTTCAGGACTTATGGTTTTTTGTCCCGTATTCCCGGGGCTTCACCCTGGGCTGTATCAACCCGCCCCTTCGGGGCTTTCCTTAACTTAATGGCATTGGGGCAGAGACTGGGAACGAGTCAAATCTAACAGATCCAATACATATCTGCCCGGTTCCATGACATCAAAAAAGGGAGCTGCAAATTTGCAGCTCCCTTTTTTTGTTCCGTGACATCAAAAAAGGCCGGTTTTCCCAACCGCCGCCCGGGCGGAGTCGAAGGCGGCTGCATTTTGTTCCATGACACACTGTGCAGGGCAAAAAAATAATATTTTGATATTATTAGGTTATACATGAATCTTTGCGCGAAATATTATTAAAATCAGCCACGAATAACACGAATCTGCACGAATCGCACAAACTGTTATTATTAAAATCAGCCACGAATAACACGAATCTGCACGAATCACACAAACTGTTATTCGTGTTATTCGTGTTATTCGTGGCTGTCATATTAAATCTTCTGAGCAATGGAACAGATTAATTTCCGATCCCGGCAGTAAACTGCCGGGCTATTGTCTGACACCCCTGCGGGGTTTATCCGGTTCCTTAACTTAATGGCACTGGGGCTCTGCCTCGCACACTGCCGGATCCCCGTAACGGGTCAATCATTTTTTTCAACTACATACACCCTTCCATGATATCAAAAAAGGCCGGTTTTCCCAACGTATCTTTTCTCAACTATTGACTATAAGTTGTAGTTCCGTGACATCAAAAAAGGCCGGTTTTCCCAACGAGGAGTGGAAAAATGAAAGAAATCAAAGATGGTTCCGTGACATCAAAAAAGGCCGGTTTTCCCAACACAAACAGGATAGCGAACGGATGGACGTTCGGGTTCCGTGACATCAAAAAAGGCCGGTTTTCCCAACTTCGAGCCTTGTACCTACGACCCGGATGTTGTGGTTCCGTGACATCAAAAAAGGCCGGTTTTCCCAACTGACGTGCAATATGAGAGAGTGGCGACACGTCCGTTCCGTGACATCAAAAAAGGCCGGTTTTCCCAACTAATTTTCCAAAAGAATTACGGAGGTATATCAGTTCCGTGACATCAAAAAAGGCCGGTTTTCCCAACTTCAGATGGGGTTCCATCTGAATCTTTTAAGAGTTCCGTGACATCAAAAAAGGCCGGTTTTCCCAACTCTTGAAAACCGTCGGATGTAAAAGTTCCATGTGTTCCGTGACATCAAAAAAGGCCGGTTTTCCCAACAGATAAAAGAGGATTGTGGCACCATCTGTTCGAGTTCCGTGACATCAAAAAAGGCCGGTTTTCCCAACTATACAAATGATGAAGAAGGACCGTCATTTGATGAGTTCCGTGACATCAAAAAAGGCCGGTTTTCCCAACAAAACTTGGATTTCATTATGACCCTTATTCATGTTCCGTGACATCAAAAAAGGCCGGTTTTCCCAACTGAAATTGCATGGGACCCAATGAATGCTCTTGTGTTCCGTGACATCAAAAAAGGCCGGTTTTCCCAACCTGATGCGTTATCCCATACTTGGCCGCAAGGGCGTTCCGTGACATCAAAAAAGGCCGGTTTTCCCAACGGTAAAAACTTTTGGGATCATACTAGATCCCATGTTCCGTGACATCAAAAAAGGCCGGTTTTCCCAACTTATGCAATGGATAAATGAATCTCTCTGTAAATTGTTCCGTGACATCAAAAAAGGCCGGTTTTCCCAACGCAGCGGAAACGCTGACCTCGATGATGTTGTAGCGTTCCGTGACATCAAAAAAGGCCGGTTTTCCCAACCTTGAAATAATTGAATCCACCACGATTTATATGTTCCGTGACATCAAAAAAGGCCGGTTTTCCCAACGGCAGGATATGTTTGGGGATTCCGGAAAGAGGCGGGTTGGGAAAACCGGCTGTTTTTTCTGAAATATGAAAGGCATATCTGTTATCTGCTGTCGGGTGTTGAAGATTACCGGCAAAGAAGGGAAAAACGCAGGTTTTTTATCTTTAATATACTGACATTAGCGGTAATATATCAAAAAACGCTGCATTGTGTTTCCCTTGCTTTTTCAAATACTGCCACTGAAAGGAAAAAAAGTCAATCCAAATCACATTCATCTTCAAAAGGATTGCAAACAATCAGATTATGAATATTTTTGAAATCCTTTACATTTCTGGTCAGTAAATCCAGACCGTTTACAAGACATGATCCCATTCATCCCTCATTTCTTTGCTCACTTTGTCTGCATCAATATTCTTACTGCTCCAGATGCCAAAATAATCCGAAGGCTGAAATTGTTTTGTTACCCTTTGTTTTTTATGCTCAAGAGGAATAATAATGATTTCAAAGTCTTTGTTATGTAACATGTTTTCCGGCAGTACAATGCTCAGAACACCGTTCTCCGGTTTACGGCAGATTCGCAATGCTTCCATTTTATATCTCCTTTTTTTTCATCAGTTCTTCAAATACTGACATCCGAATCCGAAAAAGTCAAGCACCTTATGAAGTCCCTGATTTTACAGCCCCGCTGGAAAGAAAGCGGACGGGAACATAGCTTTCTTTTTCTTCAATGGCCCGGCACAGCATTTTTACCTGCTGCTTCAGCAGTTTCCGCAGACCATCCTTTTCCCAGCGTTTTTCCAGACTTTCAATGAGAAAACGCCGGTCTTCAATCTTCAACTTCCCCTTTTCATCTGTTTCCACCTTCCGCCCTTTGCCCATCATACCGACCACCACCCGGTCTGCGGCCCAGGGACGGAATTCCTCTATCAGATCATAAACCAGACTGGCCCGTCCGGGCTGGGGGCTGTGCAGAAAACTGAAATAGGTGGACAGACCGGCCTGCAGAATGGCCTGATGCACCCGTGCGCCCAGGATGGCATAGGCATAATTGAGCATGGAATTCACCGCATCTTTGGCCCCTTTGTGTTTCCGTCCGGGAAATTCCGCTTCTTCGGGAATGAGCGTGGAAATCATCTGCCAGTATGCGGTCGCGGCCCGGCCTTCCGCGCTGAAAAAGCGTCCCCGCATCAGGGAAACATCCGTGGTATCCGGCCCTTTTTTCATGCCGTCCAGAATCTGCCGCACTGTATGGCCGTAATTCTCCAGCATTTCAGAAAAATCCCCGTTCCGCATTTTACGGGAGTTCCGGAAATATTTCACCAGACTCAGCTGATTGCCGATCTTGCCCTGCACAAAGCCGGAAACAATGGCAAAAACACATTCCGGATCTTCCTGCGCCCGGATCTGACCGGCCTGCAGCTCGGGCCGCAGGGATTCCACCGGGGCCAGCACCGATGTCCGCCCCCCGTTTTTCGGCAGAAAAAAGATGGGGATACTGTTCTCCTGGCACAGGCGCACGGCTCCGCCGGAAATACTCACCCCGTCTGCGGATACGACCACAGAACCCACGTTGCATACAGGAAAATCCCTGTTTTTCTCTCCTTCCTTACGCACCGCAAGACAGTTACCGTTTTTACGCAGGGACAGGCCGAAAGTTTCCATATAAATGGTAGCGGACATGGGGACTCCTTTTTTGAATGATGAATGATGAATGATGAATGATGAATGATGAATGCTGAATGCTGAATGCTGAATGCTGAATGCTGAATGCTGAATGCTGAATGCTGTTTTCTTCTTTGGTCGTTTGACAGTGGGAAAATGTGACAGGATTTTTTGGCATCCTTCATTCGGCAGTTTGCACTTTTCATCTGTCAGAATCAGGATTTTCAGGATGAACGGATGAACAGGATTATCATAACATCCTGAAAATCCTTTAATCCTGAAAATCCTGATTCTGACAAAGTAAGGTTGAAAACAATCCAAAATAACAAAAAATGTAAACTGATTTTGGGCAGATATGAAGGATGCCGATTTTTTTTATTTTTTTCCGGTCACATTTTGGGGAAAGGGGACGACAAATACTGGCAGAAGGTGAAAAAAGTTTACATGCAAAAATACAATTTTTGCACTCCTCCGGAAACGTTTCGATCTACTGATAATCCGCCCTTTCAGGGGTTTCCATCAGACGCGAAATAAAAAAAAGGAATACAATGAAAGAACTGGCTGTGATTTTCGGCATTATCGGTATTGCCTGCATGATCCTGGAAGAGATTGTGAATGCCGGGGCAGGTGAGGAAATCCGGAATATTCAAATACAGAAAGAAGAGGAAATGCGGAAGCAGGCGCAGACCCTGTACCGGCGCTACGGCCGAAGATCGGAAGAGC
>JAABRU010000067.1 GCA_011390755.1 Desulfobacteraceae bacterium
AAAATAAAAACATCACAATCATAAATAATGTTGACATCCTAGGATGTTGACGAGAACAAAGCAACATATTTTTATTATAATAGCAGATAATTTCCCTGACTGCAAGCAAAGTGAATATTCTGATTTCCGGATTTTTCTTTACCGGTTTTGATGATCCCGGAAAAAATCGGAACCGACCATTTTGAGCACAATATATTGCTGTAAAATGCGGATACAGCCGCATGATAATGGGGCAGACTGTTTTTCCGGCCGGCTTTTTACGGGTTCATTAATTTTCACTTTTTAATCAGTCGGGTCATTTTCAGATTTTTTGACAGTGTCTTTTACGCGCATGATGGGACATCATCAAAATATTCCAAGTTATTTTAAAATGTTGCATTTTATTGTTCCGGTATTTTCTCCGGCACTGTCTTTTTTCTGCCGAATGTATCAGTCTTTATTACTGAAAAGAAAAGAAACTGTCAAAATATTTTTATAAATTCGGAAAATTTATCTTTATTAATTGCGGGCGGCGGTCGCAGCGGAGTCTGAAGATACTCGGACGCTTTCTGCTGTCTTTTCCGGGAAAATCCGGGAATGGCGGATAAAACCTGAATACTCTTCCCATAATAAAATTTCATTTTTTGCTTGAATTCGGTATTTTTTTTAGGTATAGATTAATCTCGTATGATTTTTTTATTCTCCGTTAAGGAAGCGGTACGAAATAACTTTCCCCTTTGAAAACCGGAACACCCGTCTTTCAGCGGGGTCTGCAGAATGGACTGGGCAGGTTATTTCAGACTCATTCCCAAAAAGTTCGTATCCGTTTCTCCCCGCAGACTTTCAGATTATTTCTTACGGAAAGGACAGTCCCGGTCAGGCAAAAGGCCGGGAATGAAAAAAACTGCAGCAGTATTTCATATCCTGCATACCGGATCGGAAGTCTGTGTATCTGAAAAAAAGGAGGTACAGATGATACTGAAACTCTGCCTATCCCCGCTTCCGGAGCAAAAGCGGGAGCCGCTCCGGAAGCCCGTGTCCGCTCCCTGAGTTCTTTCGGCCCGAATATTTTTCTGTCTTTACCCGCAGAAATTACGCATCTGAAATGCAAATCGCTGTTTTTACTGACTGTGACTTTTGACACTCATCGTAAATTCAAACAGTTAAAATTCGTCTGCGTAACCGGCCCGTTCTGTCTTTACCTGCAACGCAAAGGAGGTAGTAATGAAAAAACAACTCATTAATTATGAAACTTTTATCCGCATCTCCAAGGCTATCTCCCACTCCAGAGATCCGGAAGAGGTCGTGCTGATGACAGTGGAAAGTATCAAAACCGCTTTGGATGTCAAAGGCTGCGCCCTGTTTCTGGTTAACCGGAAAAGTGATGAACTTGAAGTTGCCGCATCTTTCGGTCTGAGTGAAGAATATATCAACAAAGGCCCGGTCAGTGCCCTGAAATCTATTGCCCAGTCCCTGGAAGACGGACCGGTCGGAATCTATGATGTGGGAGATGATCCCAGAATCCAGTATCCGGAAGCGGCAAAAAAAGAAGGGATTTCCTCTATCCTGTCTGTACCGATCGTGGGACGGGGAAAACTTATCGGTGCCATGCGGGTCTATACTGCAGAGCCCTGGGAATTTACATTGGATGATGTGAATTTTGTGCAGGCCATCGCTCAGTTCGCAGGAATGGCACTGGAAATGTGCCGTCTCTACCAGGGACAAAAAGAAAGTATTGAAATTCTGAAACGGATGAGAGAAGTGCAGAAAAGCAGAACCCAGCGGAGAACCCCTTATGAAGGTGTGCCGGTGAGTGTACCCGCTTCCGGCTGAAAAGGAATAAAAATCCGATAACTGCAGCATGATGTTTTCCGCGTAAAAGCTCATCCCCGTAAATAAACACCGGTGTCTTCTGCGCTGCAGCCGGAGACACCGTTTTCCGTCCCCCCTTCCGCCGCATTTTCCCCGCATTATGCATATATCCTGATAGCTTTCTGAAAATAAAAAATTACAAATCAGATTTGCGGATCCGCTTTTATATGAAAGTCTCCCCCGCACATCTCGTTCCCACACTCCGCGCGGGAACGGCTGCGGGATACTCCGCGTCCTGTGATGACGCGGAGCGTCTGATCTGCATTCCCACGCGGAGCGTCAATGCCGTTAAGTTAAGCAGAAAATTCCCCTCCCCCGGTGGGATGGGTTAGAGGAATGGGAAGATAACAGACTGTAATTATTTAACGTTTTCACCCTCCACCGCCCCTCCCTCAGGGGACAATGCTGTTGACTTAAGAAAAACCGGAGTGCCAGACTTACAGTTTAGCACGTCTTTTTTTAAATAATTTCAGCATGTCAAACTGTAAGTTTGACACTCCGCCGACCTGAAGGCAGCAGCACTGCCTGTGCAGGGTGGCGGATTTACGAAGTGCTGTACTACCTTAAGGCAGCAGCATTGGGGTAAGAACCCGGGGGAATGCAGCAGACCTTTGTCCCTATCCAACGGAGCTTCCGGATCTTCTGAAAATCTGTATTTGACGCGGAAGGCAGAATGTTGTAAATTCCCGTCCAAATTCAAATTTTTCGGAGGAGAATCCATGAATACAGCCGAAGCAAATGAAATATTTACAAAAGAAAAACTGGACAGCATTTTCCCCCCGGATCGGGCAGATCATTTTTTTGATGCGCTTTACGGAGATGCCGGGGAAGGTGCATATGACATATCCCTGCTTTTTGCAAAATACCTTCCCGAAACCCGGGATCTGCTCTTTGAGTTTCACCTGAATCAACGGCCCGGCAAATGCCTGGCCTGCAATCTTACTTACGGACTGCCCCAGGTATTTTCCCGTCATCCCCTTATCAATATCAAAGGTTTGGTACAGGAAATTGAAAAAATGCTCAGGGGCAAAGCACAGTGCGCCGGGTGGCAGCTCGGGACAACAAGGGAAATATCCCGCAGCCTTCATATGATTCCCCTGACAATCCGGCTGCAGACTTCCTGAAGACAGAGGATTTACCTGCAATGATACAATACAGCGGAATGCATCATACTGCCCTGGTGACAGGGGACATGGACCTTACTGTCCGTTTTTGGCGGGATCTGCTGGGAATGCGTCTGCTTATCACCATGGGACATCCCGGATACCGCCAGTATTTTTTTGAAATTTCCGAAAATCATATGATCGCCTTTTTTGAATGGAGGGGGGTGGAAGCAATCCCGGAAAAAGAACACGGTTATCCGGTACAGGGTCCCTTTGCCTTTGATCATATTGCGCTGGGAGTTGAAAATGATGAGGAACTCTGGAAACTCAAAGACAAACTGGAAGCTGCGGATTTCTGGGTTTCGGAAATCGTGGATCACGGTTTTATCCATTCCCTTTACAGCTTTGATCCCAACAATATCGCCATTGAATTCTGCGCTGCTGTGCCGGGCGCGGAACCGGGGCTGAATCCCAAAATGAAAGACAGGGAACCCGTACCGTCCGCGCGGTACGGCCCGAACCCCTGTCCCGCCTGCTGGCCCGCTGTAAAAATGCCCACGCCCGAAGATCAGAAAAAAATATATCCGGGGGAGGGCGGGAATCTTTTTACAGAAATCGCTGCGGAAAAGGAATAAGAAATGTCTTTGTTCCGGATTGTATCCGAATTTGATCCTGCTGGGGATCAGCCCAGGGCCATAAAGGAACTGAGCGGATATCTGGCTGCCGGAAAACAGCATAATGTCATGCTGGGTGTCACCGGTTCCGGTAAAACCTTTACTATGGCCCATATTATCCGGAATCTGGAAAAACCCACCCTGATAATGGCTCCCAACAAAACCCTGGCCGCCCAGCTTTTCAATGAATGCAGGCAGCTTTTCCCGGAAAATGCGGTTGAATACTTTGTCAGTTATTACGACTATTACCAGCCCGAGGCCTATATTCCCGGCAGCGACACCTATATTCAGAAAGATTCTTCCATCAATGAAATGATTGACAAACTGCGCCACTCGGCCACCCGGTCCGTACTTTCCCGGAAGGATGTGATTGTTGTGGCCAGTGTTTCCTGTATTTTCGGCCTGGGAGCGCCCGAAGATTACCTGGGAATGCGTATTGATCTGGAAAGCGATACGGAACTGAACCGGGATCATATGCTTTCCCGCTTTGTGGAAATGCAGTATGAAAGAAACGATTCGGACTTTCACCGGGGTGTGTTCCGGGTACGGGGCGACCGGGTGGAGATTTTTCCGGCCTATGAGGAAGACCGGGCCGTCCGGATTGAATTTTTCGGAGATGAAATCGAAAGTATCGCGGAAATTGATCCCCTGCGGGGGACGGTCATCCGGAGACTGAAAAATCTGACCCTGTTTCCGGCCAGTCACTATGTCACCCCCAGAAGCAGTCTGGAAAAAGCAGTGGAAAAAATCACAGCGGAGCTGAAAGAGCAGATAAATTTTTTCCGAAAAGAAAACAGACTCATCGAAGCCCAGCGCATTGAAGAGCGCACACAGTTTGATCTGGAGATGATGCTGGAAATGGGATACTGCAGCGGGATTGAGAATTATTCCCGCCATCTTACCGGCAGACATGCGGGGGACCCCCCCCCCACTCTGCTGGACTATTTCCCCGAAGATTTTCTGCTGTTTATAGATGAAAGCCATATTGCCGTACCCCAAATCCGCGGCATGTACAGAGGCGACCGTTCCCGCAAGGAAACTTTGGTGCGTTACGGATTCCGCCTGCCTTCTGCCCTGGACAACCGCCCTCTGAAATTTGAGGAATTCAGCCAACGGGTTTCGCAGATTGTCTATGTATCGGCCACTCCTGCGGATTATGAACTGGAAAAAAGCGAAGATGCTGTAACAGAACTTATTGTCCGCCCCACCGGGCTGACGGACCCGGAAATCGAGGTCAGGAAAGCCGAACATCAGGTGGACGATCTGCTGGATGAAATTCAGAAATGTATACAGAAAAACGAAAGGGTGCTGATTACCACCCTGACCAAACGCATGGCCGAAGATCTCTGTGATTATTATGCGGATCTGGGCATCCGGGTGCAGTATCTCCATGCCGACATTAACACCCTGGAGCGGATGGAAATTATCCGGGAACTGCGCATGGGGAAATCCGATGTGCTCATCGGCATCAACCTGCTCCGGGAAGGGCTGGATATTCCTGAGGTCTCCCTGGTGGCCATACTGGATGCGGATAAGGAGGGCTTCCTGCGCTCCGCCCGTTCCCTGATCCAGACCTGCGGCCGGGCTGCCCGGAATGCCGGGGGCAAAGTCATTCTTTATGCGGATATGATAACACCTTCCATGGGCAAAGCCATGGAAGAAACCCGGCGGCGAAGGGAAATCCAGCAGCTTTATAACACTGCCCATCACATCACACCGACCAGCATCCGCAAAAACATTGCAGCGGCTTTTGACTTTGTCTGTGAACACAAAGAAACATCTGCCGCGCAGGCGGCAGAACCCCTTGCGGAATACGGCAGAGAAGAAAATCCGGAAAAAATAATCGGAAAACTGGAAAAAGAAATGAAAGCCGCAGCCAAAGAACTGGCCTTTGAAAAAGCCGCAGAACTGCGGGATCAGATCACTGCCCTGAAAAAACAGATACTGTTTGAATTCTGATGCAGAACGGGGCATTCAGCCTGGGTAAAATAATTTAATTTCAAGGGGAAAAACAGATGTATGCAGAAAAACTGTTTTGCATAATCAGCCAGTAACCCTCTTTCCCTCCGGAATTCCTTTTTCTTCCTGCCAAAAAACATAGCTTGACATTCTCCGTGTTTTTCTGCTATTTCCCTGTTCCGAAATACAAAAGAAAATCTGTGTTCTTTTCAGAAAATAAAATCTTTTTTTATCGTCTGTACCGCACTCAGCGCAGGAAAGTTCAGAAGGAGGGCAGGACGCGAAAACAACGGAAAAATCTGTTTAATTATAAAAGTAATCATGCCTGGGCCGACAATATGCAGATTATCATGCAGCTGGGGCTGACAATGGCCGGCTGTATCATTTTTTGCTTTATTGCAGGACAGGCCATTGACAGATGGATCGGAACCAAAGGTATTTTTATTACCATATTTATTATCTTCGGAGTTATCGGAGGCGGTGTGGTTGTTTACCGCCAGATATTCGAGATCATCGGGGAAACTGGCAGTTCGGAAGATTCGAATAATGGAACCCCTAAGACAGACTGAAAAAAAATACTGCTCCCTTGCTCTGACAACAGCAATTGTTGTCGGATTTATCTTTATTCTTGCAGCGCAGAAAGCGCTGGCAAAGGGGCTGATTTTGGGAACTCTCTTCAGCATCTTCAATTTTATCCTCATCGGGGAAACCCTTCCCCGGCGTATCGCATCATCTTCTTCTAAAAAATCCTGTTTTCTTGCACTCGGGTCAATTTTTTTCCGGTATACACTGATGGCTGTACCCGTTGTTACTGCCATCCGATCGGAAAATTATAACCTGTGGACTGCCATTGCGGGTATTTTTATGGTCCAGCTGATGATTCTTGCTGACCATTTGCGGGATTATTTTTTTTCAACCGATAGCACAAGGAAAGACGCATTATGGAAGAATTAGGGAAAGTGTATCAGTTGCTTGTGCCCCTCGGCGGGCACACGATGACGTTTAACCTGAACGTTATCATTATGACCTGGATTGTGATGCTGCTCCTGCTTCTCTTCGGTTATGCGGCAAGCAGAAAGCGCAGCCGCTTACCCGGTCCCGTTCAGGCAACAGGAGAAATCTTCGTTTCACAATTGTACGGTCTGACGGAAGATGCATTGGACAAAGAAATGACAAAGACGTACGGGCCGCTGATCTGTGCATTGTTTATGTTCCTGCTGCTGTCCAACTGGATGGGAATATTTCCTCATATGGAAGAACCCACCAAGGACCTGAACACCCCCCTGAGCCTGGGGTTAATGGGATTTTTCATTGCCCATTATGCGGGAATCAAAGCAAAAGGATTTAAAAACTATGCCAAGGCATATTTTGAACCGATTTTTTTTATGATGCCTTTAAATGTCATCGGTGAACTTGCCAAAGTGGTTTCCATATCTTTCCGTCTGTTCGGAAATATCATGGGAGGCTCCATTATCATTCTGGTGGTATCCTATCTGACCTACAGTATCGTTTTTCCGCCTGTTTTATGCGCATTTTTCGGACTGTTTGTCGGAACCATTCAGGCCTTTGTTTTTACAATGCTTACAGTTGTATATATATCGGTACAGGTGAAATAATATGGATTGGGATATTCAGACTTTGACAAAGGTATCCGCATTTGCCGGAGCCGGAATGTGCATGGGATTCGGTGCCATCGGTGCGGCAATCGGAGAGGGAATGACAGCTGCCCAGGCCAATGAGGCTGTTTCCCGTTCACCGGAACAGTCCGGTGATATTTTTAAATGTATGCTGGTCGGTCAGGCGGTAGCTGAATCTGCCTCCATCTTTGCACTGGTGGTGGCCATGATTCTGCTTTTCACAAATTTTTCACCTTCCTATATTATGGTGGCTGTTCTGCTGAGTTCCGGGCTTTCCATGGGACTCGGTGCCATCGGTTCCGGTGTGGGCTCAGGTTTTCCGGCAGGGGCCGCATGTATCGGTATGGCCCGGCAACCGGCCATGAGCGGCCGTCTGATGACAAATATGCTCATCGGATCAGCAGTATGTCAGACTCCGGCAATTTTTGCACTGGTAACATCTTTTATTCTTATTTTTACAGATTTTTCATCCTACCCTCTGTCTCCCACCTGGGCAGCAATTCTGGGAGCCGGTTTATCTGCCGGTCTGGCTGCCATCGGCCCCGGTATCGGAGGAGGACTGGTTGCCCAGACCAGCTGCCTGGGAATTGCACGGCAGCCCAAAATGGTGACACCGGTAACCAACCTCATGCTTCTGGGCCAGGCGGTTTCCCAGACTACGGCCATTTACGGTCTTCTTATCAGTTTTATTCTGATGTTCAAGAGTTTTCCGGCCAGCGCAGAATGGGCACCTGCTGCGGCACTGCTGGCCGCTGGTTTATGCATGGGGATCGGAGCCATCGGCCCTGGCATAGGGGAAGGCATGGCAGCCCAGAAAGCAGTGGACGGTGTTGCCAGAAACAGCGAGGCTATCGGTGATCTGACCCGTATCATGCTGGTCGGTCAGGCGGTTGCCGAATCCACCGGAATTTATTCACTGGTCATTGCGCTGGTGCTGATTTTTGTGGTGTAACATAAAAAGGTTTTTCAGATAAGGGACTCGGAAAAAGATAATTCCCCCGGTTCAGCCCGGCAGCAGAGAATAGACAGAAGTCCGGCATGTTTCCGCCGGACAGTTTCAGGGGGTATTTTTTGCCGGGTGCTTAGGCGATTTCCAAATATGAATGTACCGCTTCAGCAGGAGTCACAGACGGAACGTCTGTAACCGGACTGCTGTCTGTCAGACACTGCCGGACTTTCAGTTTGGCACTCCTCCGGTATATTTTTTTCAGGAAATCACCTTAGATGTAAAAGTCAGGGATTAAATTCATGCGGGGTAAGGGTAAATCCGGTATTATAGAATCAGTTATTCATAAAAGCATTCCGCTGACAGGGCTTTTGAAACAGCCTGTTTTTAACTGATTTATAAAATTTCTTTTACCCCTTAACCGCCATTATCAGCAATTATGATTTTTTTTCAAACCAACACTCACAGGAGGAAAAAATGGCTATCGAAGGTGTAGATGTTGTCAAAGCAGCAGCTTTTCTGGGCGCAGGACTTGCAATGGGACTCGGAGCAATCGGACCCGGTGTCGGTGAAGGTATGGCAGCGGCCAAAGCATGTGAGGCTATTGGGAAAAATCCCAAAGAAGCCGGTCTGTTGACCCGGACCATGCTGGTCGGCCAGGCTGTCTCCGAATCCACCGGAATTTATTCCCTTGTTATCGCACTATTGCTCCTGTTTGTTGTCTGATCTTTGAATCCGGATTTCCGGAAATTTCATTTTCTGAAAAAGCAATGAAATTTCCGGAAATCTGTAAAACGATGAAAGAAGAGATACAATGCAGATTATCAGCAATATCGCTCTTATCAGTATCAATGAAACCCTGTTTGTACAACTGCTCTCTTTCCTGATATTTCTCTTTGTAATTAACCGGGTAATGTTCCGCCCCCTGAAAGCATCTATGGATGAACGGGATGAATATATTGTCGGACTGGATCACAACATCCGGGACACACAGAAAGAAATGGAAGCAATTCTCAGTGACCTGAAACAGAAGGAAAGAATTGCCAGGGATGATGCCAATGAGATGCGACAGAGTCTTGAAAATGAAGGTAATCGGAAGGCATTCGAAATTCATGAGAATTTACAGAAATCGCTTTTCGAATTAAAGAAAAAAACGGAAGCGGATGTGGCCCTGCAGATTGAGGAAGCCCGGAAACATCTGCAGAAAGAATCCGAAGTCCTGGTTGTCAGTATTATGGAAAAAGTTCTGAACCGGAGGTTGACATCATGAAAAAGGTAAAACAGACTGTCCGCCTTGCTCTTTATGTGTTCGGGCCACTGCTGCTGTTCTTCTGTCCGGAGGTTTTTGCAGGTGAAGAGGGGGCTGACTGGCGTTCCAAATACGATCTGTTTATGCTGTGGCTGAATTTCGGAATTCTGGCTTTTATTATTGTCAGGTTCGGAAAAAAACCCCTCATGAATTTTCTGCATTCACAAAGGGATGACCTGGCAGAAGAAATCGGGAATCTGGAAAAAGAAAAAGAGCATATGGTTGCCGAAATTAATAAAACCAGACAGGCCGTGAAAGACAGCGATGCCCATTTTGCCGAACTGAAGGAAAAGATCATCCGGCAGGGGGAACAGAAAAGAGAAGAGATCGTCCGGCAGGCTTCAGAGCAGAGTGAAATCATGATGGAAATCGCAAAACAGAAGATCGGCAACCGGATTCTTGTCGCCAAACGTGAATTCAAAGCCGAACTGGTGGACACAGCCTTTGATATGGCTGCAGAAAGACTGCCCAAAGAAATGACGGATGCGGATAATGACAAACTGGTGCGTCAGTATATGGAAACAGCATCAGCGGCACAGGTCTGAGTTTTATATATACCGGTTTCCGGGAAAAATGCATCTCTGCCTGTAAATCAGATCAAATCTTATGTGATACAGCGGAATTCAACCTGCGGAGACAGGACATGTCCTGTCTTTGCAGGGGAATTCCGGATATTTCCCGCCGCATCTTTCAGAAAATTTTTATTTTTTTTCCAAAACCCTCCGTCCCCGGAAACAAACAGTTCATCCGTTTCAATTTTTCTGCGACTGATTATGTTTCCCGGCAATCATACATTCTGTTTAGGAACCGGTACGAAATAACTTTCCCGTTTGAAAATCAGACTCATTCCTTACAGTCCCCTTCATAAAAAGGATAATGGGTCAAATCCGCTGATGAACCGGATTCCGTCCTCTCCCGGAAACCTGCAGGGGCGTACTGCTGCATTGTTTCAGCTAAAATTGCAGATGAATTTCAGGGTGTGTCCCACTTTTTGCACCCAGACAGGGGAATCCGGGTATCCGATAAAACCCGAAAAATTTAATATTATTATATAAAACAGATAAATATCCGCTGCTGAATCCCAAAGGGATGACATTACCCTGTACCACCCCTTCGGGGTTTCAGGACCTGGGGCAGATTCTTTTTCTGTAATAATATCAGTTCTTCGGGCTTAAAACAGAAAGTCACTATTTTGGCTGACCATGCAAAATCAGCGTGTTATCCTTAAATAGAGAGGGGGACGAATTTAAAAACCGGTGTACTAACTGGTCTGTCAAATAAATTTTTTACCCTTTTAAAAAGTCCGGACCGGGGAGTCCGGACTGAAAATTTGGAAGTCTGCCAAACTTTCAGTTTGGCACTCCTCCGCAGCTTTTCTGAGTGTGCAGAAATATATTTGACAGCCCACTAATGGCATTTACTCTTACGTTTACGCAAACCATATAAGGATTTCTATCAAATGAAAATGATACAATTGGGAAAAACGGATATTCAGATCAGCAGTATCATCATGGGAACCTGGCAGGCCGGACGGGCTATGTGGGCTGATATTGATGATTCAGAAACCGGACGGGCCATGCAGGCCGCTTTTGATAACGGCGTTACCACCTTTGATACAGCCACGGTTTACGGAGACGGGCATTCGGAACAGGTACTGGGGAAAGCCCTGCAAAGCATCCGGTCTGAGGTTGTCATTGCCACAAAAGTATTTCCCCACTCCCTGGCCTATGACAACGTATTCAAAGCATGTCACAAATCTCTCAAAGATCTGAAAAGCGATTATATTGATCTCTATCAGATTCACTGGCCCGCCGGTTCTTTCGGCAGCAAAAAAGTCCCTGTTGAAGAAAGCATGTCGGCTTTAAACAAACTGAAAGAAGAAGGAAAAATCCGGGCTGTCGGAGTTTCCAATTTTTCAGAAGAGCAGATTGCGGAAGCATCTCAGTACGGGCAGATCGAAAGTCTTCAGCCCCCCTGGTCCCTGTTTTGGCGACATGCTGAAAAAGAAACCATCCCCTACTGCCGTAAAAACAATATTACAGTGCTGGCCTATTCTCCCATGGCCCAGGGACTTCTCACAGGTAAGTTCAGCGCGGATCATCAGTTTGCCAAAGGCGATCACCGGGCCAAAAACCGTCTTTTTCTGCCGGAAAATTTCAGCAGAGCACAGGATGCCCTGATAAAACTGAAACCCATTGCAGAACGGAATGATCTGACATTGGGACAGCTGGCTTTGGCGTGGATTATTTCCCATGAGAATGCCTGCGCGATTGCCGGGGCCAGAAATGCGGAACAGGCCATACAAAATGCAAAGGCCGGAGGCAGCACACTGTCTGCGGAAGACATGGAGGAAATGGACAGCATCGGCCGCAGCGTTACGGACCACCTGGATGACAACCCGGTTCTCTGGGATTTTTAAATATTCACGACAGAGACGCATGGCCCTGCGTCTCTGCATCTCAGTTTTGAAAAATATCTGAACTTGCGCAGCTATTTTGCGGTTTAATCATTTTAACTACCTGAAACAATAATATATTATGTCTATATTTATCCAAATGATTATTTTTGGATATGTTGTAATTTCAATATGTTAAAGATTTGTAAATTTGGAAACTTTTAAAGATTCAACAGCATGATAATATTGTATTTTTTGTTCAATCATAAGATTTTGCCTGCACAGGTTCAGAAATATAAAAACCGAACTGCCTGCGCAATGTGAAATCGGATGCTTAGAAAATTCCCAGGAAATAAGTGGTCTGTCAAATACATTTTTACCCTTTTCAAAAGTCCTGACGGAGGAGTCCAAACTGAAAGTTTGGAAGTCTGCCAGACTTTCCGTCCGGTACTTCTCCGCAGCTTTTCTGAGTGTACATAAATATAATTGACAGTCCAATAAGTGGTCTGTCAAATACATTTTTAACCCTTTTCAGGAGTTACGCGGTTGAATTTTGACGGTCCCGTAAAAAGTCCGAAAATCAGGTTTTGATACATATTAACGCTTTGATTTTATAAATAGCATTTTTTGAAATTTGGACTTTTTACCGATTCATCAATTTTAACTGTTTGAATTTATTATATGCCTTACAAATTGACAGTCAATAAAATCAGCAACTTATATTTCAACTGCGTAACTCCTACCTTTTAAAAAATCCGGCCGGGGAGTCCAAACTGAAAGTTTCAAAGCACTCCCCCTGCTGTCAGTGATACTGAAAATCTGTATCAGAAATTTATCATACAGCTAATAATTTTCTCATTCAAATTTAAATATCCGATTTTATATTTGATAAACTGTTTTTATACATATCTTTTCAGAAAAATCTCCTTTCCCGTCTGTTTCTTTTTCCGCATGTCCGTATTTTTTTCGTCCGTTTTCGGGAACTTTTTCATGGTTTATAAAAATATTTATTTTTATATCAGGATACTATACCCATATCATTCTCTGTGGCACGCATTATGCTTTAATATTCTTTTCAGGATATACCGCGGCACCTTTTACAGAAAACAAATATTTGATACCCCTAAGGAGGTAAATTATGAAGAGAAATGAATTTTTCGACGGCATGTATCCTCTGCACACACGGGAAATTGTTCGATCATGTGATCTTTGCGGCAGTGTGATTCAGGAAAACGCTTCTTCCGTCAGCAACGATATGGATTTATGCTCAGGCTGCTACCATACCTGGATCGGACTGAATGAAGGGCATATCAAAAACTGCATTCTGAATTTCAGCATTGGCAATGTCTGTTGAACAAATTCATTTAAGACAGGAATGAGGGAAAATTATGGAAGACAGAAAAACAGAAACATCAGTAATGGACATCTGGACAGAAAGCACAAAGGATTATTGGACAAAATTATTTGAACTTCAGTCTCTTAACGGAAATAACGGGAACGGGGCCATGAAAAACGCGCAAAAAACAATGAAATCCTGTATGAATATATGGAAATCTTTTGCCACTCTGGTGACAGACCCCGCAACCCTGGCAACTTTACCCAAAGCTGCGGCCGAGGCCCCCGCAATCTGTCTGAAAATGCAGCAAAAAGAAATGGAGAGATTCTTCCATATCCAGTCTGACTGGATGGCTAAGACAGAACATTACGGGAAACTGTCCCGACTGATATATATGAAAACATTTTCCTGATTTTTTGGGAGAAAACATTTTGCCAATATTTATGGAACTGTTTGCAGAATTGAGGAAGAAGAATATCCTGCTTGTGGATGATGATGAGTGGGTCAGGGATTCTCTTCTCATTTTTTTTGAGAGCAGGGGTTGCCGCCTGAAGGCTGTGGAAACCGCCGAGGCCGGAATGACCGAAATCAGCAAACAGTTTTATGATATTATGATTATTGATTATCAACTGCCCGGCATGAGCGGTCTGGAATTCCTGTGCCGAATGCAGAACCGGTATCCGGAAATTCCCGCCATACTGATTTCCGCATACGGAAATTATGAAATTTACAACCAGGCAAATGCTATCGGTGTAAACAATATTATTGAAAAACCTTTTAATACAGGAACGCTCAAAGCCTCTTTGGAACGTATTGTGCGGGAAGAGAAAGGAAGGTTGTATAATGATGAAGGGCCGGGTGAAATGGTTTAACCGTGAGATAGGATTCGGATTTATTGAAACAGACACGCATTGCCATGTACTGGTGCATAATAACTGCCCGGACACGGACTGTCTGATCTATGACCTGAAAGAAAGTGACCGGGTGCTTCTGGAAGTAAGAAATACCTTCAAAGGGGCGGAAGCGGTCCGCGTTCGGCGATTTGCCCCTGAAAAACACTGTTATCTTCCGAAATTATGATGCGGAACTTTCCAATAAACGGCCATGAGCAGTGACTCACAGCGAAGCATGAAAGCTGCACGGAGTGCGAAAAATACACCGCAGAGACGCACGCCGTAGAGACGCACGGTGTGCGTCTCTGCAGAAGACGCACGACCGCAGAGGCGCACGCCGTAGAGAGACGCACGCCGTGCGTCTCTCTACTACAGGAGACTTTCATATAAACCGCCATGAGCCGTGACTCACAATGAAGCATGAAAGCTGCGCGGAGTGCGAAAATTAAGGCCGAGGCCGGTTTTTCGCAGACACTTTCATATAAACGGTCATGAGACATAATTCACAACGAAGCATGAAAATACACCGTAGAGACGCACGGTGTACGTCTCTGCAGAAGACGCACACCGCAGAGACGCGCGCCGTGCGTCTCTGCAGGGGATTTTCATATAAAAGGCCATGATCGCGGGGTCACAACGAGGCATGAAAGTTTTCTGCCAGGGAAGTCATAATGGATTCCCTGGCAGGTGTGCAGGACCTGATCCCGGAAAAAATCGGAAAATCAGGTTTTGATACACATTAATATACTGAGTTTATTAACCAATAATTCGATAAAAAACTCGGCATGAATAATTTCAGCAGCTTATAAGACTCATACAAAAGTTCCGAATTTAATGATTTCAGATACTTATATTTTTATGCTCTGCAAATCAGAAAAAATTGCCGAACCATTGATTAACAGCAATTTTCAAAAATCTGACTTTTTACGGGTTCATCTCTCTTTGGGAAAGGGGAATTCAGGGGGATTTCAAAAAATTACAGAAAAAATTCCATGCCCCCCCATTGCAAAGATGGGGCGTAATTTCAGACATCTGCGAAAAAAATTTATGACTCACGGGGTTTAATTAAAAATAGGACTTACGCAGTTGAAATATAATCTGCTGTTTTTATTGACTGTCAATTTTTAAGGCATATAATAAATTCAAACAGTTAAAATTCAACTGTATAACTCCTGCACTGTCAGCGTTAAAATGACGGGTTAAGTCACTCCTGCAGGGGCGTAGTACAGCACAGGCCCCGGTTTGCCGTATGGCGGGCGTATGCAATACACCCCTGTGAAATTCAGGGTGTTGCATACCCGTCATTTAAACGTTGACAAAGCACTCCTGTAAAAAAATAAAAAAGGAGGTATTGTGAAAAAAGAATCAGCTCAAAGCAAAGGGCTTCATCTGTTGATTGAACATTACCGCAGCATATTCCGCATACCCGAAAATCTTTATTATTATTCAGAAAAAGATTTTATTACAGCGGAAAGAAATTTTATTAAAATTGCACTGCAGGATGGAAAACTCTGAATAAGGCAGATGTATCGGGCATGAGGGAGGAGAGGATTCTTCCGTATTCAGACATATACCGTCCACGCCCCTAAATTATACTTTCCGGAAACCTCCGGAATTTTCAGAATCTTCAAATCAGGTTTGTATTCACTGCAATTTTTATCATACAGATAAGCCGAAAAAATTGCAAAAGTCCGGTTTAGAACCTATCCGAAAACCTCCGAAACAGATTTTTAAACCCGGTGGAAGCAAGGGTTTAAAACACCGGAAAACAGGTTTTCGGATAGGCACTTATTCCGGTACCGAGTATAAACTGCCCCGAACAGACTTCCGAAGTTTCAGAAGACTTCGGAAGTCCTTATGACGAAAAAACTTCTGTCCCTTTATGGCCTGACTCAATTAAAAAGATACAAAATCTCACCCGGTATCTCAGCGGGAATACGGCTTAACGCCGTAAAATTTCTATCTGCTTAATTGGGTCAAGCCATAGGTGATTTCCTGAAAAAAATATACCAAAGGACTGCCAAACTGAAAGTCCGGCAGTGTATGACAGATGACAGTCCTGCCGCAGCCTTTCAGTCTGTTATACCAATTCCAATAAATAAACTACTGTTCTGTCAACTTTAAAATGACAGGTTGGGTTTTCCGCAGGTGGGCAGAAGCGGATCGCTGCCCACCGTATGCGCAGGCGGCGGGCACGGAAAAGCATGTGCCCGCCCTGCCGGGGATTTTACCCGTCATTTAAACATTGACGGAACACTACCAGGCAAAAACACGGAAAACGTCCACTTACCGCAAATCCGATAACAGATTATTACATGGAATTGGTATTACTCCTCCGGAAGCGGTACATTCATATTTGGAAATCGCCTTATTCAGCGTTCATTTCCCCCGCATCGCGTTTTACAAGAATATCCTGCATTTTCTTTGCATATATTTCTGCTCTGCTTTTCATCTTTTCTGCAAGTTCCAGGGTATCCCGCCTGTATTTTTCATCTTCAATATCTTTCATATTTACCACTACATTCCGGTACGCTCCCCGGATACCTGCTGCAAGCGCGTCCGCGGCAACTTCCATATCGGATTGGGAGGCGATATTCGCGTAACATGCGCACTCTTCCATGGCCTCCCATGCCTGATCTGCGATTTTCATTGTTGTCAGGGGAATTTCAATGGCTTTTTTCAGCCCGACCTGCATCTTCCTGTGTTTCTGTTCATTTTCTTCCGGCAGTGCCAGGGCCGCCGCATAATCCTTATAGGCATCCGCATCCGCATCAATCATGGGAATCAGTGTCCGGGCTGTGCTGTGCAGGGGCGGAATAATCTTTCTCATTTTCTGATCCAGATGTTCAAATTTCCGGACCCCCAGAGTCAGTTTTGCCGCCATGGAAGCAAGTCCGGCCCCCATTGCCGCAATGGCGGCGGATGCGGAACCTCCCCCGGGGGCAACACTTCTGGAGGCGATTTCCTCAATAAAATTCCGTACACTCATCCCGGCCAGCGGTTCATCCCTCTCTTCCCCAATGATATATTCGATAATTTTTTCTTTGGGCTCAAACCCTGCAATGGAATTCAGCCCCAGACGATCAACTGCCAGACGGACTTTCTGATCTTCCTCCAGAATAAAAAGATTTTCCTTTTCCATATAATATTCCGCAGCCGTCAGGATGGCTTCCAG
The DNA here is from genome assembly GCA_011390755.1 of Desulfobacteraceae bacterium. Classification (GTDB taxonomy): domain Bacteria; phylum Desulfobacterota; class Desulfobacteria; order Desulfobacterales; family Desulfococcaceae; genus JAABRU01. The sequence continues at coordinate 17,279 of JAABRU010000067.1, forward strand.
AGGAACAAGTCCCACAATTTCGGATCCGATTACAGGGATATTCAGTTTTTCAGCATCTTTTTTTACTTCTTCAAACAGAATATGGGGCGGTGTCACATGGTAATTATTCAGATTGACCGTAACCTGGGCAAGATTGTAATCTTTGACAAACCAGCCCATGCCTTTTACCTCTTTCAGCCTGCCGGGTGCATCCGGACCGCGTCCGGCTTCCCGTAAATTCAAAGCAATTCTGTGGGCCTGGTTGGGAGTGGAAAGAAGATTGACATTATAGGCAATGAGAAAAGAACGTGCGCCCGTAACGGTGGCCCCCCATTCGGGAATAAATTCGGCCGGGCCGAAATCCGGCTGCCATTTTTTTTCCCGGATGCGTTCCCCAAGGGCTTCATACTGTCCTTCCCGGATCTGTGACAGTTTTCTGCGATAATCCGACCGGGCGGATTCTTCATACAAATATACGGGAATGCCCAGCTCTTCGGCCACCCTCCTGCCGAATTCCAGCGAAACATTCACACATTCGGCCATCGTGACATTGGCAGCAGGGACAAAAGGGCAGACATCCAGTGCCCCTATCCGGTGATGTTCTCCCTGATGCTTTCTCATGTCAATTCTTTCCCTTGCCGCACGGGCAGCTTCCAATGCCCCCTCGACAACCGCTTCGGGCGAACCGACAAAGGTGTAAACAGTCCGGTTGGCTGATTTTCCGGGTTCCGCATCCAGCAGGCGGCAGCCTTCTGTTTTGCGGATGGCATCGGCAATGGCTGTTATGGTTTCTGTATTCCTCCCCTCGGAAAAATTGGGAACACACTCAACAATTTTTTTCATTCCTCCCCCCTGTCTTTCCCTTCAGTGCAAAGTAATTTACTTTTTTGGATTTTCATCGTATAATTATCCTGTATTGCAGAAAATGTAAATTAAAGAATTGCATTATGCAAATCTTTTGAAAACAGTGCAGATGAGCGGAACATGACTTTCAGCATTTCACGAAAACCGGAAGCCGGGAAATCCGCCCGATGACTTTCTGCACCATTTGGGTCGTACTCTTTTCATTTTTCAGGGGGAGAAGGATGAGACAGAAAGAAAAAATAATAAAAGAACTGCATATCGGATGCGGGGGCCCCCGGCCGGTCAAAGCACCGGGCGGGGCAGAACTGCACTGCAAAGGCTGGTATCAGGAAGCCGCATTGCGGATGCTTTGCAATAATCTTGATCCGGACAACGGGGAAAACCCGGATGAACTGATTGTGTACGGCGGTTTGGGAAAGGCCGCAAGAAACTGGGAATGCTTTGATGCCATCGTCAGGACCCTGCTGGATCTCGAAAATGATGAGACCCTGCTGATGCAGTCCGGTAAACCCGTGGCCGTACTGAAAACCAGCAAAAGCGCGCCCCGCATACTGATTGCCAACTCCAATCTTGTCCCCCGCTGGGCAAGCTGGGATTATTTCCACAAACTGGATCGGATGGGCCTGATGATGTACGGTCAGATGACCGCGGGATCATGGATTTATATCGGCACCCAGGGAATACTTCAGGGTACATATGAAACCTTTGCCTCTCTGGGGCAGAAACATTATCAGTCTGACCTGCGGGGAAAAATTATCGTGACCGCAGGGCTTGGCGGCATGGGAGGCGCGCAGCCCCTTGCCGTCACCATGGCAAAGGGAGTTGCAGTCTGTGTGGAAATTGATCAGAGCCGGATTGAAAAACGCCTGAAAAAACACTATCTGGATACGCAGGCCCCAACACTGGATGAGGCCATTGCAAAGGCGCAGGAAGCTGCAAAGAATAAAACCCCCCTGTCCATCGGTCTTTGTGCAAACATTGCGGATATCCTGCCTGCAATGCTCCAAAAAGGGTTTATCCCCGATGTCATCACCGATCAGACCAGCGCGCATGATGAACTGAACGGTTATTTCCCACGGGGACTGACCTTTGCCCAGGCCCTGCAGCTCCGGAAAGCAGAACCGGAAAAATATAAGAATATGGCTTTGGATTCCATGGCTCTTCACGTCCGGGCCATACTGGAAATGCAGAAAAGGGGCGCTGTTGCCTTTGATTACGGTAACAATCTGCGTGCCCAGGCCATGAAACGGGGCGTTGACAATGCCATGGATTATCCGGGATTTGTACCTGCCTATATCCGGGAACTTTTCTGCCGGGGACAGGGGCCTTTCCGCTGGGTTGCCCTTTCCGGTAATCCGGAAGACATCCGGGTGACAGACCGGGAACTGCTCCGGCTTTTTCCGGAAAAAACAAAAATGGCGAACTGGCTGAAAATGGCAGGGGAAAAAATAGAACATATGGGGCTGCCTTCCCGCATCTGCTGGCTGGGATACGGGGAAAGGGAAAAAGCCGGGAAACTTTTCAATGATCTGGTAAGAGAGGGAAAAGTCAGGGCACCTATTGTCATCGGCCGGGATCACCTGGACTGCGGATCGGTTGCATCCCCCTACCGGGAAACCGAGGCCATGAAAGACGGTTCCGACGCTGTGGCAGACTGGGCCATTTTAAACTGCATGAGCAATGTGGCATCGGGAGCGGCCTGGGTATCCTTTCATGACGGGGGCGGGGTCGGCATCGGTTATGCCCTTCATGCAGGTCAGGTCACCGTGGCCGACGGCACGGATGAATCTGAAAAAAAACTGATAACCGTCCTGCGGAATGATCCGGCCACAGGGATTGCCCGTCATGCGGATGCGGGGTATGAGACGGCCATCCGTGTGGCAGAAACGAAAGGGGTGAAAATTCCCATGGTGAATATGTGCTGAAAACCGGTTTTACAAGTCCGTTTTCAGCGGACACACCATGATTCGGAGATTTTTCAGACTTATGATTAATTCTTTTTGAAACAGTCTGTTACAGAGTCCGAGCGGCAGAAATGCTTTTATAAAGAACTGAAAATCCTGGTCTCCGCCCGCAGATTTGCTCCCCTGCTGTATGATTGTTCGTAAAAAAAGTTGACCAATATGCGGACTTCCGCTAAGGATGAAAAGCAGTTATTGCATCGGAAAACATTTTTTGCAGATTTTCATAAAAAATGTATTTTAAAAAATTGCCCTGCCGCCTGCCCGAATGTCCCCTGCGCCTGTCAAAGGGAACTCTGCGCCTGCCGAAGGGCATATACCAGAAGAGACAGAAACAATGGCAAATCAGAAATCATCAAAAGAACTGGCAAAATTTCTTTCTTATGTACTGGGACGCAGACCGGATGAATTCGGCCTGATCCCCGATCCGGAAGGATTTGTAAAAATCAAAGACCTTTTAAAGGCCCTGAATGAAGAAGAGGGATGGCGGCATGTGCGCAGAACCGGTATCGAGGAAATTGTTCTCACAATTCCGGATGCCCCCCTGGAAATTTCTGAAAAACGGATACGGGCCGTAAACCGGGAACATCTGCCCCAAATGAAAAATGCGGGGGAACTGCCCAAACTGCTTTATACCTGCGTCCGGAAAAAAGCCCATTCCCATGTGCCGGAAAAAGGCATTTTTCCCATAGGCGGTTTTCCCTGGGTGATCCTTGCCCCGGAAAAACAGCTGGCCGAACGTATGGGAAAGCGTTTTGATCCTTCCCCGCTCATGCTGACGGTGCAGGTGCAGCAGGCACTGGATGCCGGGGTACATTTTCAGTCTTTCGGTGAAACATTGTATCTGGCAGAATCCCTGCCGTCCGGAACTTTTATGGCACCTCCCCTGCCCAAAGAAAAAGAGGAAGCCCGAAAGAAAAAAGAAAAACCGGAAAAAAAGCCCGTTCCAAAAACTCCCGGCAGTTTTTATGTTGATTTTGCTGATCCGGAGAAAAAGAAACGGAATCTCCATGAAGAAAAGAAAAAGGAAATCCGCAAAGAAAAAGAAAAACGGATGCGCCGCAAACAGAAGCAGAAAATGTGGGACGACTGATGCGGGATGATGTTGGATGATGTTGGATGATGTTGGATGATGCGGGATGATGCAGAGAAGCGGAATCAGATGACAGGTTTCCTGACAGGGAGCGGGGTTTTCCCGGCTCCCTGTCAGGCTGTTTCTATCCTTTTTTCTTTTCAAATTCTTTCATAAAAGCCACCAGGGCTTCCACGGCATCAGTGCCGGTGGCGTTGTAAACGGAAGCCCGGCATCCGCCGACAGAACGGTGTCCTTTCAGTCCCCCGAATCCGGCATCGGCGGAGTCCTGAATAAAAACTTTTTCCAGCTCCTCATCCGGCAGTCGGAAGGTGACATTCATTTCCGAGCGACTGTCTTTTTCGGCTGTTCCCCGGTAAAAATCACTGCTGTCCAGCAGTCCGTAAATGATTTCGGCTTTTTTCCTGTTGATGGCCGCCATTTTGTCCAGCCCGCCGACAGTTTCCTCCAGCCATTTCAGCACCAACTGCAGTGTATAAACGGCAAAGCAGGGCGGGGTGTTGAACATGGAGTTTTTGTCCGCATGGGTGGTATATTTGAGCATGGTGGGCAGACTGGCCGGAACCCGTTCCAGCATGTCTTTGCGGATAATCACCATGCAGACACCGGCAGGGCCGATATTTTTCTGCGCGCCCGCATAAATCAGGCCGAAAGGTCTGACATCAAAGGGACGGCTCATAATGTCCGAAGACATATCCGAAATCAGGGGAACATCCCCGGTATCGGGAAATTGCGCCCACTGGGTTCCCTTGATGGTATTGTTGGAAGTGATGTGAACATAGGCCGCATCCGCATTGAACGGAATATTTTTGGGAATATAGGAAAAATTTTTATCCTCGGATGAAGCCACCACACTGCATTTTTTCCCTAAAATCCCCACTTCCTTAATGGCCTTGGCAGACCATGTTCCGGTATTGACGTAATCGGCTGATTTCCCATCCGGCAGCAGGTTCATGGGAATCATGCAGAACTGCATACTGGCCCCGCCCTGAAGAAAAAGCACCTGATAATTATCATCCAGTTTCAGCAGACGTTTGCATCTGGCAATGGCATCTTCCGCCACTTCGTCAAACCATTTGGATCGGTGGCTGATTTCTGTAACCGACATCCCGGACCCGGCAAAGTTGAGAAAACCGGCCTGGATTTCCTCCAACACGGGCAGGGGCAGCGCAGCGGGCCCGGGATTGAAATTGTAAATTCTGTTTTCCTTCATTTTGTCCTCCGTATGATATAAAATTGTTAAGAAATGAGTCTGACATAACTTCCCCATACCCTAACAGCGGTCTCCCGTCACCACCTTACAGAACCGGCAGGATGCCGGTTCCGGAGATTCCGGGAAAAGAGAAACTTATTTCATACTCATTCCTGAATGAATTGTTTATACATCAGCGTCATTGACTTAGGTGATTTCCTGAAAAAAATGTAGCGAAGGAGTGCCGGACTGAAAGTCCGGCAGTGCCTGACAGACGGCAGCCCGGTTACAGACTTTCCGTCTGTGACTCCTGCGGAAGCGGTACATTCATATTTGGAAATCGCCTTAGAGTGTAATGTAACATTGTCTTTGAGAGAGGAGTGCGAAAATTATTTTTCGCCCGCGCTCCGAAGGAGCGCGGGCGAAAGACCGCTCCGCCCAACTTTCGCACCCCGGGTTTCTCTGAATAAAATACCGGATATAATCAGCATGAAACAATTTTCTCAAAGGGTATGTTACATTACAGCCTTAGAGCCTATCCGAAAACCTGTTTCCCGATGTTCGGAACCCCTGCCTGGTAGTGGGTCAAATCCGTTGATGACGGTCTCCCCTCCCCTGAGGGAGGGGCAGGGGGAGGGTGAAAACACAATGAATTACAAAGCCTTATTTTTATCCCTCCCCTAACCCCTCCCGCAGGGGAGGGGGATTTTCAACGGATTTGACCCACTACCCCCTGCTTTTACCGGGTTTAAAAATCGGTTTCGGAGGTTTTCGGATAGACTCTTAAGGCAGAAACAGTTTTCCGGAGCCCCGAACTGAAAGTTTGGGACTCTGAAATAATTCGGAAAAATACTGCCAAACGACCCGACTGAGTTCGCCAAAGTCTTTCAGTTCGGCACTCCGCATTTTCTTAAGTCAATGAAATCGGTTTATACATAAATTTGCAATCTATGCAAAAGAAAGCGGAAATGTCAATTGATATTTTAATTGATATTTTTCCGGTGATTCTGTGCAGGGCATTTCCGCTGACCCGGTCTGCGGAAATCTTTCCCGGCAGAAAATCAGTACGTCAGCACCATGCCGCCGTCAAAAAGCAGATCGCCGCCAATCAGGTATTTGGCATAGGAAGAAAAACCGTGGATAAAAAGATTGGCCGCATCCACGGGTTTCATCATTTCCTTGATGCGGGATTTGCCCATCATGACATCTGTTACCACCTGCTCAGCGGTAATCCCTCTTTGGGCAGCCTGAGCCGGAATCTGGTTCAGGGCAAGGGGGGTCTGCACAAAGCCCGTGCTTACGGTGAAGGAGCGGATTTTTCCATCGCCTTCAGCGGAAATGGACTGGGCCAAGGCCTTTAATCCGAATTTGGTGATATTGTACACCGGTTTTCTCATTGTGCAGATATGGGCGTGTACGGAGGCCATGTGCGCGATCACACCTTTGCCGTCCGCACTTTTTTTCATGAGGGGAATACATAATTTGGAAAGATAAAAGGGGGCCCGCAGCATAATCCGCTGCATGAGGTCGTATTTTTCCATAGGGAAATCTTCCACGGAATCAATATGCTGAATGCCTGCAATATTGGCAAGATATTTCACCGTTCCCATCCGGGCGGCTTCTGCCACGGCCCGATCCATATCACTGTCTTTGCACAGATCCGTGGGGATGAAATACATCTTTCCCCCCATTTTTTCAATAATTTCTACGGTCTGCCCGGCTTCCTGCTCATTGACATCCAGCCCGGCCACCTTCAGACCGTTTACCGCGGCCGCAATTGCCACAGCCCGGCCGATCCCTGTTGCGCAGCCGCTGACAATACAGACATTGTCCGGGCAGAAATTTTCATCATTGAGTACCAGTATTTCTTCTTTTGTAATGTCAGGTTCTTTAATCTGCATGTTTTTTCCTTTCAGATTCTGTCTGCCGTTTATATCCGTCTGCAGAAATGGCAGGCGCACAGACTATGCTGCATCCGGATGCCTTATCAAAAAACGTATTCTTTTCCCGCTTTTCCGCGAAAAGATACTGCTGATGAAAAACTCCCGTCATATCTTTACAGGTCAGCGGAAAGGGAATTCCGATCTGTATGTGTATCCTGCGGGTAAAAAAGGTCTCTCTCCGGAGAAACGGCAGTAATATTTGTCCCTTTTCTTTCATGGAACGGTGATACAATATTCCGGTCATGATTTCAAGATGTTTTGCTTATGCAAAAAAGGAAAATTCGTTGGGACCGGTATAAGTGGACTGTCAATTATATTTCTGTATACTCAGAAAAGCTGCGGAGGAGTGCCAAACTGAAAGTTTGGCAGACTTCCAAACTTTCAGTCTGGACTCAATGCTGTTGCCCCCCGCCCCTCCCTCAGGGAGGGGAGTCTGAAAGCGGAGGCACTGCCGATTGGAAACAGAATTTTTTGGATCTGCTGATATTAGTTATGGGAAATTCTGGTTTTGCAGAAGTTCTGACGGATTCGCAGTTCAGCGGTTTACAAAACACCTGTATTCATACATTTTGGCAAAAACCTTTACGGCTCTTTCGGGCGAGGGATATAAGACCGCATTATAGGGACTGTTTTCTGTCCGGTGCACAGTCTGTTCCGCCTGACGGAAGGAAATACTGACACCGTAAACAGGTTTCCGGTATTTTTCCATAAGTTCGCACATAAATGCCAGGTACCGCGTTTCCATATCCGTGACCGTTTTCACGGCTTCGTCCAGGAATTGGGCAGTATAGGAAGGATCGGCTTTCAGGGTGGAATCCGCCAGCCTTTCCAGCAGGGCTTTTCTGCCGATCAGTCCCAGATTGATGACCGCATCGCAGCCTTCCCATGCCATCAGTTCTTCCAGAATACCCCTTGCCATTTCATCAGCAAATTCCCCGACCACATCCACCGGATTGGAACGGCTCCAGTAAGGGGGAAGGAAGGGATCAATTTTCCGGATGATTTCCGGGCTGAGCTCCGGCACATCCATCTGATATTCATCGCAGAGATCAGCCGTCACCACACCCCATCCGCCGCCCAGAGTCATAATGGCCGCCCGTTTTCCCGACGGCAGAGGCAGGGAGGAAAAAGCAGCGGACAGATCCAGCATATCCATGGGGTATTCGGCTTTTACAATACCGGTCTGACGGCACATGGCATCAAAAATCTTTGCATCGGAACTCATGGCCCCGGTATGACTGGAAGCAGCCCGGCTGCCTGCCTGCGTGCGGCCGCCTTTGAGCAGCACCAGGGGTTTTGTTTTGCCCATGCGCCGGGCACTTTCAAAAAAACGCCGTCCGTTTTTGATGCTTTCGATATAGAGCATGACATTCCGGGTACTTTTATCATTTTCAAAGGCTTCCAGATAATCTTCTATGGTGATCATGCCTTCATTGCCGGAACCGGCAAAGCAGCGGATACCGATTCCCTGTGTTTCCGCATAGGCCAGCAGCTGGGTTCCCATATTGCCGGACTGTGCCACAACCGCCGTATCCCCGGGTTCGGGCCAGACATGACTGCCGGTGCAGTAGAGCCGTATGTGGGGATTGCAGATTCCCATGGTATTGGGGCCGAGCATCAGAATTCCCGCGGCCCCTGCCTTTTCCACCAAATCTTTTTCCAGTTTTCTTCCTTCTTCTCCGGTTTCTGCAAAACCCGAAGTAATGAGCAGCATGTTCCGGATCCCTTTTTCTGCAAACTGGGGAATGAGCCGGGCAACGCCCGCTGCCGGAATGGTCACCACGGCCAGATCCGCGGGGCCCGGGAGTTCCGCAACCGAAGTATAAACAGAACGTCCGGCAATACTGCCCCCTTTGGGATTCACCAGCCAGACCTCCCCTTTGTATCCTCTGGAAAGGGTAATGGTGGTAAGTGTGTGCCCCCATTTGCCCAGCTGTGCAGAAGCCCCCACAAAAACAATGGAACGGGGATGAAAAAATCTGCCCAGTCGGTCCGAATCCACCGGAGGCAGAAAATTTTTTTCCGTTTCCGGTCTGCGGACAATGACCAGGGCATCGGCCGCGCAGATATTCCCCGAAGGATCGGCAATGATCGGGTTGATGTCAATTTCAGCCACATCAGGATGTTCTTCTGCAATGCGGGAAAGTGCCGTGAGGGTATGAATCAGCAGGGAAGGGTTCAGGGCATCTTCTCCCCGGAAAGTTCCCAGCAGTTTCCGCGCGGAAATTTCATGGATCATGTCTTCCGCATCCCCCTGACTGAGGGGAGCCAGCCGGAAACTGACATCAGAAAATGCTTCGGTAAAAATGCCGCCCAGACCGAACATGACAACCGGGCCGAACTGTTCATCCCGGAAGATTCCCGCAGCAAATTCTCTTTTTCCTTTCAGCTGCGGCTGCAGGAGAAAGGCTTCCAGCTGTTCTCCGGCCGCAGCAGATACCGCATCTGCGGCTTTTTGCAGTGCATCCTTATCTCCGATATTCAGATGCACCAGTCCCTGTTCTGTTTTATGCAGAAGTTCTGCCCCCATGCCTTTGAGAACCAGGGGGAAACCGAGTTCTTCCGCAGCTTTTCCCAGTTCCCTTTTTTCTTTGACGATGATATCCCGTACACAGGGAATCCCGTATTGTGTCAGAAATGCTTTGGCATCCGCTTCATTGAGAGAACCCTTCGGGGATTTTTCCGCTTTTTCCAGTAATTCTTTTATCATCATTTTGTTCATTTTCCGCTTTTCCATCATCCGACAGACTCCTCTTCCGTATTATGGCACCTGCCATCCTATCCGCTGTTTATCATAAACGAATCTGCAAAAGATGTAAATCATGATTATGGGCAAATACTGTCTGATGGGGGAAAATGATATTTTCAGCAGATCGGAAAGTTTTCCCCGGATGCGGTTTCAGGGCTGTCCCGGAGTGCAAAAACGGTATTTCTTGCACGGTCGCAGCTTCCGGGCACCCCGTGCAAAAATATAATTTTTACACTCCTCCGGAAACTTTCCGATCTGCTGGTATTTTCAAAGTTGAGGGAGTATTATCTGATTTCGGCGATTTCCTGAAGAATGTAAACCGTTTCCTGCATACCGATTTTTTCATCACTGTTCACATCCGCGCAGAGCCGTATCTCCGCGGCAGGACTTATCCCGGTCAGAATCTGTAATGCGGCAACCGCATCGCTGAGACTGATACCGTTTCCGTCAATATCCCCGGCAATGCAGGTTTGGGTATAAGTGCCCGTTGCCGTTGCTGTCTGCCCCGCGGTGATGCTCACATAAGCGCCTGCCGGAGCCGTCCAGCCCTCAGGGGCTTTGTAAGTGATCATATGGGTTCCCGCGCTGATTCCGGATACTGTCACCCCGCTGTTTTGCCATGAACCGCCGTCCATCTGCCATTGCGCGCCTGCTGTCACCGCATCGGCCGGTTCCAGGCTTACCTGCAGGGAACCGGTTCCTGATGGATTGAGGATTTCCGACATTCCCGGATCATTTTCCCCGTAACGCCGGACTTTAAAAACATCGCCGCCGGACCATGTATAATCCCACGCTCTTTCCTTATCGGCTGTCACTTCAAGAAAATAGCCGTTTGCGCCGCTGCAGATCAGGGTATTGCCGTTGGGCAGACGCTGCGCGCCGGAAATATTGGAAGAATAATATGATACCGGCAGATCATAGGTCCAGGCAGCGGATTCCGGGCCGTAAACCGAATTGCTCATGGTGTAGTTCCCGTTTCCGTCCACGGGCGGTGTAATTTCCTCCACCGAAGAAGAATTGCCGCCGGGCCGGCCCATGCCGTTATTGAAAATCAGAATATTGCCCGCGCCCGGATATCCCGCGTCAATCCATGCGGCATCGTGCTGTCTGAAGAGTTTCTGATCCGACGCACTGCCCGCATCATAAGCCTGTGGATTTCCCCAGCGGTAGAGCAGATCTCCGCCTTTTCCGGAATTTCCGCCCGTATGACCTGCGGCTTCTTCTGTCGTGGTGCTGTGGTCAATGATCCAGATTTCGCTGAATTCATGGACACTGACCATGATCTGATCAAATTCCTCATGATAGGCGATGGAATTGAAATGGGTCCAGTCCGGACTCATCTGCACAAAATTCAGGTCAATCCGTTCAGGATGGGCCGCAACACTTCCGTAATCGGTTTTCTGGGCATCATAATCCTGAATCAGATGATCCCAGACATGCCATTCCCAGACAATGGTATTTGTCAGGGGATTCACCTCGATAATCATATCCGGATACAGTCCCCCGGTGCCGACATTGTCCGGATTTCTTCCGGCTGCGATTGCCTCTGTATCGGATTTGTATTCCCAGGCTATCATCAGGATATTGCCGTTGGGCATATATTCAATATCATGATGGAGCACGGCCTGATCGTCCGAATAAGCGTATTCCCATACCGTACCGCCGTCTGGCGCGATTTCCATCACTTTGCCGCCTCTTCCGGCAATATCAAAGCGGGTGTTGGCGGTTTTGGCGGTACGGAGCAGATTTCCGTTTTCCAGAAGATAGACAGAAAGTCCGGGATTGAAACCGCTTTCCCATGTATGAACAGTATTACCATTATTGTCAATGAGATAGGCATTTGCTGCATTGATGGGCATAAACAGGGTATATCCCGGATAAGGTTCCGGGGTGTTCTGAAGGACATAGGTTCCTGTCCGGACTTCCGTACCTCCGGCTGTGACGGTAGCAGACTGGGCTGCCGGGGAATCATAACCGCTGACAGTGCTGAAGATGACGGTGTAGGTTCCCTCCGCCATTGTGACTGCGGCCCCGCTGCCGTACCATGTGCTGCCGCCGTCCGGACTCCACTGACCCCCGATTCCCGAAGGTTCTGTGTTTACCGTAAGGGTTCCGGTGTTAATTTGAAGGACATAGGTTCCTGTCCGGACTTCCGTAGCTCCGGCTGTGACGGTAACAGACTGGGCTGCCGGGGAATCATATCCGCTGACAGTGCTGAAGATGACGGTGTAGGTTCCCTCCGCCATTGTGACTGCGGCCCCGCTGCCGTACCATGTGCTGCCGCCGTCCGGGCTCCACTGCCCCCCGATTCCCGAAGGTTCTGTGTTTACCGTAAGGGTTCCGGTGTTAATCGTTCCGGTATATTCATAGGCCCCCATGTCGGGTATGCTGTCCCGTGTTTCACCGTTCAGATCCGTATCCGGAATATCACTGTCCGAAGCGGTTCCGCTGTTGATGCAGGGGGAGCCGGACTGCAGACGGTAATCGCCGTTTTCCGGATCCGCAAACAGGGGATCTGCGGTATCTGTCTGAATCACACCTTCCCCGTAACCGGTGAATCCTTTGCCGATGAGACTGTAGGAGATATAGAAATGGTTCTCATGCCATACATTGAAATCCGTGGGCCCGCCCCACTGATTTTTATTTCCCCATACAATGCAGTTGACCAGTATGGGTTCATTCGCTCCCGCCAGATAACTGCCGGTATAGATTCCTGCACCCACATCATTGGCATCATTGTCTGTTACCGTGCAGTTGATGAGTTTCGGCGAGGATGTGCCGTCGCATCCCAGGGCCGATGCCCGTTCTGCGGTATTTTGGGCGATCAGGCAGTTGATAAGGGTGGGCGAGCAGCCGAAATCATTGTACATCGCGCCGCCCTTGGCATCGCAGCTGTTATTGATGAACCTGCAGCGGATAAAAGTCGGATGAGAAGCCACATCATTGGCAACGCCGCCGCCTCTCATGCCGGCTGTGTTGTCGGAAAAAATGCAGTCGGTAAAGGTCGGGGCCGCATTGGGTGTCTGGGTGGGGAATTCGGTGCCGACCATGACATAGACACCGCCGCCCTTGGACGCGGAATTTCCGCTGAATGTGCAGTTGCTGACCGTGGGGCTGGTCTGGAAAATCAGCATTCCCGCGCCGCATCCCGCGCCGCCGCCGGAAATGATGGCATCCGCGGAAGTCGAGGAACGGGGCGTTCCCGCTCTGCCGGGGCCGCCCCCGCCGGATTTTCCGCCCGTAATGGTGAATCCGTCAATGACAGCATTATCCGAACCGGTAACAACATGCTGCACCTGATTCACACTGCCTGATGACTGATGACCGTCAATAATGCTTTTGTTTGTGTTCCAGTTCCGCTGCTCCCTTGCGGTTTCGTTTCCGGCAAATCCGCCGTACAGATTCACCCCGCTTTTCATCCGCAGGGTATCATTGGAGGAAGTGCTGTAAATATAATAAGTTCCCCCCGCAACCCAGACATCTCCTCCGCCCACGGATGCAGCAGCGTCAATGCCCTCCTGAATCGTTTTATACGCGCTGCTCCAGGATGTTCCGTTTCCGGAAACAGAATTGCCGACATTCACATAATGCACCGCGGCCTGGGCCCCGGTCTGCAAAAAGAAAACCGTCAGTCCGAACAAAGCATATATTATGGATTTTTTCATTTTCATCCCTCCTTAATTCTGAATAACCGTGCAGGTATTGTCATAATCCAGATCCGCACTGCCGGTACCTCCGGTATTGCCGCTGAAGCTGATGCCGGACAGGGTCAGTCTGACGGAATAATTGCAGGCAATCGCACCGCCTCCGGCCGTTGCGGTGTTGTTTGAGAAGGTTGAACTGCTGATAGCCGGTTCGCAGGAGGAATTGTATGCGCCGAATGCGCCGCCCCGGAAAGCAGCCTGATTCCCGGTGAATGTGCATGAGGTAAAGACCGGATAAGTGCCGCCCAGCTGGGAGGCCCGGTCATCCACATAGACCGCGCCGCCGTTTCCTTCTGTGGTATTGCCTGTAAATGTGCAGCCGGATACCTGCGGGTCCGCTCCGTAATCAATATAGACCGCGCCGCCCCGCCAGACGGCTGTGTTTTCTGAAAACTGACAATTGCTCACTGTCGCGTCGGCCCCGACACGGAAGAGAAGGGCACCGCCGTAATTTGCATTGTTGCCGGAGAAGGTGCAGTCGGATATCTCCGGTGCTGCGGAATGGTTGTACACAGCCCCGCCCGATTCGGCATAATTATCGCTGAAGGTGCAGTTGCGGATGACCGGTACAATAGGGGTCTCGTAGGAATCTCCGCCGTTGTACATGCCGCCGCCCAGACGGTTCCGTTTTTCACCGTCCGCATAGCCGCGGGTCACGGTGAATCCGTCCAGTGTCGTGTTGTCTGCACCGGTGAGAACATGGTAGGAATTGTCTGTTGCCGCGGAGGTACCGATTTCACCGCTCAGGATGGTTTCATTGACGGTATAATTGCGCTGCGCGATATCCGTTTCCGTTCCGGCAAATCCGCCATAGATTTTCACACCGGATTTCAGTTCAAAAGAAACGGTCCTGTCTGTTCCGGCAGTCGGTCTGTAGGTTCCTTTGACCACCCACACCTGCGCGCCGTACAAAGCAGCAAGGTCAATGCCGTCCTGCAGTGAAACATAGGCCGTCTCCCATGATTTTCCGTCCGGGCTGCCTGCGGTACCGGCAGCATTTACATAAACAATGCTGAGGGAGCCGCCTTCGGGCAGGATGGAAAAGCCGTCGGATTTGCTGACCGTCATGCCTCCTTCCGGAGAAGGAAACACCACGGCAACATCCTGCGTTCCCGCGGATGCCGTGCCGGGAATGGTAAAATTTGCGACAATGTCCGGCGCAGTCCAACTGACCAGGGTTCCGGAAATACCGCCGATGGTGATGCTGTCCGGATTCGGGGGCGGATAACTGTCGCCCTGCAGGGTGATGGTAACACTGAGTGTTTCCCCGGCCACGGCACTGGACGGAGACACACTTTGGATGGAAAGGCCCGCTGCTGCCGCCGCAGAGGGAAGAAGCATAAAAATAAAAAGCATAAGAATATGCCCCGCGCCACTTTGCCGCATTTTGTATAACTGTCTGCTCATTTTTCACCTCCGTTTTTTCATTTCCGGTTTTCAGACCGGAAAAGGTTTACAGAATCCTGCCCCTGCCGGGGAAAGAGAAAAATTTTCCGGATATAGGGAAATCATGTATCATAAAAATGTGAGGAAAATATGAGGGAATGGTGTGAAAATTCTGTGAATCTGAAAAATAACTTGAAAAGACGGGGCAAAAGGTTTAATTTTCGGAAAAATCACAGAATGCCGGAAAGGTAAAATTTCGGATTGAAACTTCATAAAAAATTTTTCACACTCTTCCTGCTCAATTCGGTGCTGATTCTGGTTCTGTTCATCGGAACCATGCAGCTTTTTATTTACCGGAATTTTGCGGATTATGTAAACCGGGTGGAACTTCACAAACTGGATCATCTTGCCGCGGCCCTTGAGGATGAATATCTGAAAAACAGATGGGAGGCATTCAGAAACAGCCCCGGACACTGGATGAATACAGTGCATTTGAATCTGGCAAAGGATCACGGAATCCAAAGGCGGAAACCGCTCGGTAATCTTCCGCACAGACCGCCGCGTCTTCATCCTGTGGATCCCCTGCAGATCGGCAGACGACTTGTCCTTTTTGATGCACAGCATCGGCTGATCGCAGGTCCGCGGGCCCATGACGGAAATTATACCTTTCGGGAGATACAGCTTCATGGCAGTACAATCGGACGGATGGGACTGGATATTACAGAAGAAGTATACCATCCCCTGGCAATGGAATACATTAAAAGTCAGATTCCCGCTTTTACTGTTATTGTATCCGGAATACTGCTGCTGTCGGCCTTTCTGTCCTTTTTCATATCCGCTCATCTGCTCCGGCCGGTCCGGCTGCTCACAAAAGGAACAAGAAATCTGACTTCTTCCGGATTTAATATGAAAATTGATATCCGCAGCAAAGATGAACTGGGGGAACTGGCAGACGATTTCAACCGGATGGCGGAAACACTGAAGAAATATGAGGAAATCCGTCGGCAGTGGATTTCGGACATTTCCCATGAACTGAGAACCCCCCTGACCATTATGCGGGGAAAAATCGAGGCCCTGCTGGACGGTATCCGGGAACTGAACCGGGATGCCCTGCTTTCCCTGCATTCGGATGTGATCCGCTTCGGCAAACTGGTGAATGATCTTCATCTGCTGTCTTTGGCAGATTCCCGCAATCTGCATATGAAAAAAGAAAAACTGGATCCCCTGGAATGCCTGGAAGCCACCCTCCGGGATTTCCGGACCATACTGGATCAGCACCGGATGCTGGTGCAGGTATATACGGATGTCTCCAAACCGGCTGTTATGGAAGGGGACAGAGACCGCCTGCGTCAGCTTTTTTCCAATCTGCTGGAAAATGTTCTCCGTTATACGGATTCTCCGGGTGTGCTGAAAATCAGCAGCATCCGCAAAGACAGCAGACTGTGCATCTGTTTTGACGATTCCGCACCGGGTGTGCCGGATGAGGCACTGGCACGGATTTTTGACCGCCTTTACCGGGTGGATAAATCCCGCAGCCGGAAACTCGGGGGAAGCGGTCTGGGACTTGCCATCTGCAGACAGATTACGGAAAGTCACCGGGGGACAATCCGGGCCGCGCATTCCTCCCTGGGGGGGCTGTGCATCCGGGTGGAATTTCCGCTGATCTGAAAAATAGACTTTATCGGAAATAAAAAAATGACAGAAAATTTCACCGCAAAGACGCGGTGAAAACCTTATTTCCGATAATGTTTAATGAACCTTATTACACTGCCGCGGACACAGGAAAGGGGAAGAAATGCCCAAAGGACATATTCTGATTGTGGAAGATGAGGAAGAGATCGCGGATCTGCTGCGGGATTACCTTTTTAATGAAGGTTATACCGTAAGCTGGCTGGAGAACGGGGATGCCGTGATTCCCCATATTAAAAAAAGTCCTCCGGCCCTGATCCTGCTGGATATCCTGCTGCCCGGTACCGACGGCACAGAAATATGCCGGGAAGTCAGGAAATTTTCAAAGGTTCCCATTATCATGCTTACAGCGAAAGTGGAGGAAATTGACCGGATT
>JAABRU010000068.1 GCA_011390755.1 Desulfobacteraceae bacterium
ACGCAGAGATGCAAAGGTTTTTTCCCTGCGTCCCCTGCGTCTTTGCGGTGAAAACCTTATTTCCGATAATTTTTGATATAACCCGTCAGATAAATGTTGACAGAACACTAGTGGGTCAAATCGGTTGAATCCCCCTCCCCTGCACCCCAATGCTGTTGACGTAAGAATTTTTCTCCTCCCCCCGGCGGGGGGAGGCCGGGCGGGGGAGAAAGCAGCATCCTGAAAATAATGACAGTTTCCACCCTCCCCCTGCCCCTCCCTGAGGGAGGGGAGTCTTAAGGCCTTTCAGGAAAGCGTTATGATTCGGAGACCTGCTTACATTTGTGAATAATCCGGGATAAAAAATCCGGAAAGATTTCAGAAAGCGGTACTTGCAAAAAACATATCACATATGCTATTATCAGCCGTTTTTCGGATTTTATTTATTAACGTACAGGGCAGACAATGCCCGTATCACGAAGGAGGACTTGTTACAATGAAAAAAATGCCGTTCGGAATGATGAAAACAGTAATGCTTGTATCTCTTGCCCTGATGATTGCACTGCCGGTTTCGCTTTTTGCCGGGGAAACACTGGATGGGGTAAAAAAGAAAGGATTTGTGACAGTCGGTGTCAACGGCAGTCTTTTCGGATTCGGCCAGCCCGATGAAAAAGGCGCCTGGAAAGGACTGGATGTGGATACGGGCCGGGCCGTTGCCGCGGCTGTGTTCGGAGATGCGGAAAAAGTCAAATTTGTTCCCCTGACAGCTGTGCAGCGCTTCACTGCCCTGCAATCGGGTGAAATTGATGTACTTTGCCGTAACGCCACCCGCACCCTGAGCCGGGATACCGCGCTGGGACTGAATTTTGTCACGGTCAATTATTATGACGGCCAGGCATTCATGATTTCCAAAAAACTGGGGATAAAAAGTGCCAAAGAACTGGAAGGCGCTACTGTCTGCGTACTGCCCGGCACAACAACAGAACAGAACGCCGCAGATTTTTTCCGTGCCAATAACATGAAATGGAAACCGGTTGTCATTGAGCAGACTGCGGAACTGGCAAAAACTTTTTTTGCGGGCCGCTGTGACTGTCTTACTTCCGATGCATCCCAACTGGCCGGGACCCGTGCCGTGGCCCCGAATCCGGCAGACTATATCATTCTTCCGGAAATTATCTCCAAAGAACCCCTTGCCCCCGCGGTGCGTCACGGAGACGATCAGTGGAGAGACATCGTGGATTATGCGGTGCTGGCAATGATTCAGGCCGAAGAACTCGGTATCAGCTCTGAAAATGCGGACGAAATGCTGAAAAGCACAAATCCGTCCATCCAGCGTTTTCTGGGAGTAAATGAAGGAAACGGTGCGGCACTGGGACTGGATGAAAAATTTGCCTACAATATTGTAAAACAGGTCGGAAATTACGGGGAAATGTTTGAACGCAATGTGGGTGTAAACACATCCCTCGGTCTGAAACGCGGCCTGAATGCGCTGTGGACCAACGGCGGCCTGATGTACGCCCCGCCTTTTAAATAAAAATATCCTGTCATTATTTCCAAAATATTCCGTATCCGGAAACCGCTTTCCGGTTCTCCGGATACGGACATATCCGAACCCCCCTTTTTAATAAACGTCAATAAACTTCAATAAAGGGCCATCGGACAGTCACAGCGGAGTGCGAAAATGAAGACCGGAGGCCGGTTTTTCGCAGACACTTAAATATAAATTGAGCGGTTCTCAGACCTGAAAATGATTTCCGGCCGGAAATATCAGGGGCTCAGCGGTTTCCGGCTCTTCACCCGCCGGGTGAAAAGCGTAAAACATGCAAAGTTCCGCTTACCGGACATTCAGTCGGTTTATCTGAAAAAAAACCGCTCAATTCAGGTTAAACTTTCAGTTTGGATTCCTCGGTCCGGACTTTTTAAAAGGGTAAAAGATTTATTTGACAGACCACTTAGCCTGATGCACATGACCTACGGGACTTCGGGTTCGCATTATTGAGGAAATATCCGCCGGAATATCCGCAATTTCATCAAAATTTTTCCATTTTCCCGCAGCAGATGCAAGTCCTTCTGCTCCTGTGAATCCCGGTTCAGACAATCTTCAGTTCCGCCTCCAGTTTTTCAGGATATATCTGAGTTCCTTCGGGCTTTGGGCAAGGAGCGTTTTTTTCGGTGTGACACGTCTTTTCAGGAATTTCTGCATGGTATGAATCTTGCCGATAAGTTCACTTTTTTCAATACCTTCTGTGCATCCTTTTTCAAGCCCTTTCTCAGGCCCTTCCCTGCGGCCTTTTTCAATACCCATCTGTATCAGTTCCTGACCGGCAACGGTTTTGTCCAGAGGTGTCAGTTGTATCATTTTTTCGATCTCCTTTCCTGTCAGTTTGGGAAACCGGTTCAGAATGGCGGTTTCCAGAAGTTCTGTCAGGGTTTTGTTTGTGCATTCCGGCAGTTTCAGAGAATCAATTTCCGATTTCCAGACGGGAACGGCTTCCGGCAGCTTTTCCTTTTTTGGGAAAACAGGAGGTTTCAGCACGGTCAGGGGAGAAGCTTTGTCCTGCACTGTTTTGAGGCAGTCGGGCAGGTACAGGCGGATCAGTCGGTTCGGAGAAACAAACTCCACCGGGCAGTTGCCGGGGGCATATTTTTTATCAATGAAAAGAATAACCGCATGACGGAAGAACACGGACTGCACCCGGAAGACCTGCCTGAAATCGGATATGCTGACACAATTGCCGAAATTCTGTGCGGAAACCGGAAACTGAACCGTTATCAGATAATGGCCTTAGGCAAACATTTCGGATACAGTCCCGCTGTTTTTCTGTGAAAACAGCCGGTCATACGGCATTCCCCGGCCGCATCAGCGTAACAAGATTTTTTCTGCACGACTGCAGCCTTCTGTGACCCGGCGCGAAATGCTTTTCCATGATCGCCAGGGATGTTCTGAAGTATCCGATACTTTCCTCATACTGCCCCCGTGCTTTACACACCAGCCCCTGATTCATCAGAGCGGCAGCCATGAAAGGATGTTCATCGCTGAATTCTGATTTTACAGGCAGCAGGAACCGGCGGATCATCTCTTCGGCTTTGGTCAGACTGCCCAGATGAACGCAGGTTTCACACAGTTTTGCCAGGCAGGAAAGGGAGCGGTAATGCTGATTTCCCAAAATTCCGGTAAACAGAGAAAAAGATTCACGGAAAAATGCCTCTGCCTCCGCATATCTGCCCCGGAACAGCTCCAGTGTGCCCAGTCTTTCCAGGGTGATGGCAGTGGAAAGATGTTCTTTTCCCATCAGTCTGCGGTTGATCTCCAGACTTTCATACAGAAGGGTTTCGGCCTCCCGGTATCTGCCCTGGTAAGTGCAGAGTTCTCCCAGTTTTCCGAGACTGATGACCATTCCCGGATGTCCCCTTCCGAATATGCTTCTGACTTTATCCAGACTTTCTCTGAGAAGGGGTTCGGCCTCTTCATAGCGGCCCAGGTCGCAGTACAGTTTCCCTACAACATTCATGCACACCAGGGTGGAGGGATGGGAAGGGCCCAGCACCTTTCTCATCTTTTCCAGACTCTGTACCAGCAGTTGTTCGGATTCTCCGAATCTTCCCTGGTATTTATACAGCCTGCCGAGAAATTCACAGATGTGGATGACATCATTGTCATTTTCTCCGAACCGTTTTTCCCGGATTGCCAAAGCCCTTTTCAGATATTGCTCTGCTTTTCTGTATTTTCCACGGATTTCACAGATCAGCCCCAGGTCTTTGAGCACGGATGCTGTGCGGCCTTCCTCTCTTTCTGTTTCGCATATCTCCAGGGCTCTTTCAAACAGGCTTTCACATTTTTCATATTCCCCGATACATTTGTAGAGCCAGCCGATTTCCAGTAAGGCAGCGGCAGGATCATAGGGAAATTTTTCCCGGTATTTTTTCAGGATTTCAAGGGATTTTTCCAGCGGGGGCCGGGCCTCCCTGTAGTCTCCGGCCAGGCGGTATGCACTGCCCTGCCGGATGAGATAACCCGCTAGAATGACTTCCCATTGCTCCCCTTCGGGCACGGTATCCGCTGCTGCTTTATAATGGCAGGCCGATTTTCTGTAGTTGAGACGGGCATATTCCAGGTTCCCTCTTTCCGCATTGGTTTCTGCTGCGGATAAGAGCCGACGGTGAAGGTTTTCCCGAAACTGTTCTGCGATTTCCGTATCCCGTTTTACTGCGCTTTCCAGAAAGAAATCCGCCCGGTCAAAACTGCCCGCGTCCAGTTCGGCTTTTGCTTTTCTTTTCAGGCGCATAATTTCCGGATCATCGGAACGGAATGTTTCAAATTTTGCCAGCATTTCCCTGTATTCCCCGGCAAATTTCCGCAGGGCCGCATCCAGGTTTTCCAGAGGCACTTTCTGTATATCCAGAATCCGGAAAAAATTGTTCAGGGCGGTCCGGGTGATGCCAAGCTCTTCGGACAGTTGCAGGATATTTGTTTCCGGGCAGACCGGGGGATCGTTTGCAGGACAGTTTGCCTGCCGGATGATTTCTTTGAACTGTTCATCCGGAATATCCGGATCGGTAAACAGTTCCGCATCCGCATGAAAACAGAAGGCCGCATCTCCGATTCTGCTTTCGGGAATTCCCTGATTTTCCCATCGGCTGACAGTTCTGACAGACTGCTGTTTTCCGAAAACCGAAATCCATTTTTCCGCAATCCCGCGTTTGTTTTCCGGAAGTCCCGAACCGCCTTCCACCAGTTCGGTCTGCGTCAGGCCAAAAACATCATATCTTGCGGTTTTCAGGCGTTTTCCGGCAATAAGACTGCATATTTCCTTTTTTCTTGCCATGTTTCATGTCCGGTCCGTGTCCGGTTTATGTCTGATTTATGCTGGTTGTTTTCTGCATGGTTTTTCTGTATTTTTCCCTTTATCATAAAAATTCAAACCTGGAAAGAAAGGATAAGTCTTATGAAAAAATCTGCTTTTTCACCAGTGCTGAGATTTTCGGATTGCAGCATACTTTCCGGATTTCACATTATTGCTTTGTCAGGTTTGATTTTGTGCGTTTAACTGTTCATAAAAACCGGATTTTTTGGGAAAAGTCCGTTTTTTTTGCAGCTCACAGATTCAAGACTGACAGGGTATTATGATGTATTTCAAATTAATATCTGTTTGCCGGGAGATATTCGCGGCAGCAACAGATTGCCATATCTAAATAAATCGGAGATCAATAATGAAAATCACATGTGCGGACTGCAGGGCTGTTTACAATATCAGTGATGACAGAATCCCGGAGCAGGGGATTGACACAGTATGCAAAAAATGCGGCAAATCCCTTCATATTGCCAAAGACAGACAGCATTCTGAAAACAGAGGAGAAGATATTCTTACTGAAACCCGTCTGACAGAATGCAGGGAATGCGGAAAAGAAATCAGTTTTCAGGCCAAAACCTGCCCCCACTGCGGAGTCAGAGTAAAACCCGGAATCTTTGACAAAGTGAAAAAACAGGTGGGGGAAATCGGGGAATCAGCAAAGGAAAAAGCCGGTTCTCTGGGGGAAATAAGCAAAGATGCCGTAAAACATATGGACAAAGAGCAGTTGAAAGAACTGGCAAAGCGCACATCCGAAATTACATCCCGGCATTCCGGAAAGATTGACCGGTTGCTGCGTTTTTCCTTCCGCTTCGGCAAACTGGTGTCGGCTTTTTTTATTTTTATCTTTTTCCTGCTTTTTATCTCCGGCATTGCCTACTATTTCATAGCCGGAAATGCGGGCTTCCGGCAGCCCCGGTTTGAGGATGTCCGGCCCATGCTGGAAGAGGACGGGAAATCATATTCCTCCCATGATTTTTCTGAAATTGACAGAAAGAGAAAAGTGGAAAACACATACGGGGACAGTATCAAAAAACTGATTGTTGCCTACGGTTTTTCCGAAGGAACCTATGATGTTATGCTGAAATGGATGATGAATGTTCCGGAAAAATTTCAGGAACAGTTCATGGACGGTATGGAGGATTTTCTGAAAGATACGGAAAAATGGGCGAAAAAGAACAATGAAAAACATCTTCAGTACCATGAGGCCGCCAATACCTACCAGGAAATGTTTTTCAGTGCCCTCGGTGAGATGAAAGAAAAAAATCAGGAGATTTCCGAACGGAAAATGGCGATTCTGGGGTCCATTGCCGCATCCCTGCTGCTGTTCATCATTTTTCTGATCATTCCCATCCTGATTAAAATTGAGGAAAATTCAGCCAATACGGTTTCGGCACTGGAGAATATTATCCGGAGCCGTTCAGCAGAATAGAGCGGATGTCTTTTCTGCTAACCTGCTTCGTAATAATTCAGAGTCAGTTCTTTTGAACCGGCAATCTGTTTTGCAATCCGGTAGCAGTCTTCCACATGCGAATTTCCGATATATTTCATGGCTCCGACGCTGACGGATACGGCACAGACCTGACCGATGACCGGGATGTATTTTGCGATTTCCTTTGCCGTGACTCTGACGCCGATCCGTTTCAGCACCGTGAGGATGATCTCTTTGGTGACAGCGCGGCCGATGACTTCGGAACCGGCTTTTGTGATAAGACTGAAGATGAGCATTTTTATGCGGTAATCATAGGTGTCAATCTGCTCTTTGGACAGCCCGAATTTTCTGTTGACAGAAGAGAGGAGTTTTATGAGTATGCCGACATCGGCTGCGATATCCGCTCCCGGAACGGGAATCAGACTGGCGGCACCGGAGACAACCGCCCTTTTTGTTACCATTGCTTTGCATTCTTTGCGGATGGATTCCAGATTCTGAAATTGGGTCGGCAGTATGGTTTTTCTCCTAATGAAAGTCTGGGACTGTAAAATGATTACGGAATAAGTGCCAAACTTTCAGTTCGGCACTCCGGGGTTTTTATTTGGACAGCGGAATATTCTCAGTCTTCATCATCACTGAAAAGCCAGTAAACCGCTGCCCCCACTCCTACGGCTATGACAACCGGTGCTGCGATAACCGTTGCGGCTCCGGCGGCCATGCCTCCTCCCACTGCGGCTCCGATGGTTGCCAATCCTGCCGGGCCTGCACCTGCAACTGTCAAAGCCCCTACAGATGCGGCGGTTCCGATTCCGGCACCTACCTGTGTTCCTACACGGGCAGCCTCATCCGCTTCGGTATTACCGTCATAAATGTATTTGTTCATTAATGAGGCTGCTGCAAAACCGCCGCCTCCGGCTGTAAGTGCAGTGCCTGCGACAACCCCACCTCCAACAGCGGCACCTGTAGCCGCCATTGTGCTCATAATGCCGGAACCGGATGCTCCCGCCACTGTGGAAACAGTTGTGGCAACTGTGGCAACTTCCACGACATCACTGGCAGTGCCGATTTTTTCCACATAGGGATTATCAGAAATATACTGCCCGGCCTGAGCCGCATTGGCGGTATATTGGAGAGTTTTTCTGACACCGTTTTCTGCAAATGCGGAAGAGCAGGAAAGAATAAGAATGATAATAATGGTTATAAACTGTTTCATAAATCCTCCTTGTCTGTGTTGGTTTATGGATGATTTGAATTGTCTGACAGTAAGTCGTCAGGTTTCAGAAAAAAGTGACCGGAAAAATCATTTTTTTTTCAACGATGCGATATACTGTATGAGGCTATGACGAAGGAAGATCGGAAAAGGTGACAGGAAAGAGGGAATTTTTTTCGGATTCCGGAATCACGGTTCCCCGGCAAATACAAATGCCCCCCAAAATAAGGGATTCGTATGACCGTATCTCTCTTTCACAGTCTGCATCTGCGTGCGCATGGCCTGACGCAATGCCTGACACCGATTCATTTTCCCGATGGTGATATTTTTGTAAAATTCCAGCATGAGTTCTTTGGTTTCCTGATCCGGAACTGACCACATGCTCATGACAAGGCTTTTGGCTCCGGCCTGGCTGAAGGCACGGCGCAGACCGAAAACACCTTCTCCGGTGCGGATTTCCCCCAGCCCTGTTTCACATGCGGACAGTACCGCCATTTCGGTTCCGTGCAGGTTCAGGCCGAGGATTTTTTCCGCTGTTACCAGCCCTGTAGCGTTTTCCGGACTGTCTGACTTCAATGCCGTATTTGCCCCGGCCAAAGCGATTCCGGAACGCAGCAGCGGATTTTCCACCTTGATTCTTTTGACCGGTCTGGGCATTATTTTAACCGGACTGGACATTACAGGCTGAAAATCCTGCTTGACAATCCCTCTGGAAAGGTCGGGAAGTTCGATTTCCGTATCTTTGAGGAAAAATCCGTGAGTTGCCAGGTGCAGAAATCGAGGGGCTTTTTTCTGCATCAGGATTTTTTCCAAAGCGGTTTTGTCTGTATAGACTTCGGCATTTTCTTTGCCCAGCAGGGTCTGAATGGCAGTGACTTCCTCTTTTGTCCATTTCAGCCTTGTGAAATTCAGTTTGTGCAGTTCCAAATCCCGGCCTGATGTTTTATCTGAATCCTGCCGGGACAGGGAAAACTGTTGCAGCATGTCATTTCTCCGGTCAGCATCCATATTATAATCCGGATCACCCATGAGCAGGGATTTTCCGCTTTGTTCTTTCAGTTCCCCGAATCCCATGATTTCCCTGCCCGATGCCAGGTAATTGAAGGTGTAATCTTCCATCAGATAACGCTGATCCGGCCCCATAAGGATTTCAAAGGGAATCAGGTTCAGGTTGCCGTCCGGGGAGAGGAAGATTTCCCTGATATTTCCCAGTTCTTTTTTCAGGGGGGCAAATATCAGGTCATGGGCATTCATTGCCTCTGCGGTTGATTCCGGGCATTTGGGATTTAAAAGAGTTTTGTATGCAGCAATGGCATTGTCAATGGTCTGTGCATCACCGAGGTCAATCAGGCTGACATTGTCTGCCTTGCCGGATGGGAGAATAAAAGCAAGATAATGGGGCGGCTGCCATTGTTCTTCTTGTTTTTTTGTGTTGAAGTTGAACAGGTTAATCTTTGCAAATTCGATTAATGCTGTATTCTGCGGGAGTTTTTGCGCCACTTTTTCACAGTCTGCTTTGGCAATTTTCTGTTTTACCGCATAGGCATGGCTGATTCTGCTGAGTTTTGCCTGCAATTCCTCAATTTTTTCATCCAGAATTTTCAGATTCCGTTGGTATATTTCAGGTTCATGGTTTCCGGGGCCTGCAAAGGTGAGGTTGGAAAGCCGTGACCGGCATCGGGAGAGTTCCTGAAAGGTGGCAACCGCTTCCGGATCATCGGAATACAGCATGGCTTCCTGGTAGCGTTTCTGTGCTTCCAGAATGATTCCTTTGCGGCGGAGCCAGAAATCAAGGGTTTGTTTTCTGACGGATTGCTGTTGTGAGAAATGCTGAATGACAAAACTGAATAATACTTCCAGAAAATGATTTTTTGATGCAATAAATTTCATCTTCTGATCATCAGAAGTAAATCCCATTATCTGTTTGACAATTTTTTCAACCGACTTTTGTGTATTGATTAAATGCGTTAAAGCCATATCATACTTATTTTGAGCTAAGTTCACAAATGCCATACCAAGATGATATGATAATGGTATATCCAAGATGGTTTTTCTATATTTTTTAATCATTTCAAATGCTTTATGACAGAACAAATCCGCTTGTGCATAATCCCCGATTTCAAAATAATATCCTGATATGTCAAAAATGATTCCTGCCACAACCGGGTGTTTCTGACCAAATATTTTTTCTCTTATTTGCAAGGCTTTGATATAAAAAGATTCTGCATTCTCATACTCACCGAGTTCTTTATAAATATCAGCCAGATTACTGAAAGTTGTAGCTACAACCGGATGCTCAGTGCCGAATATTTTTTCTCTTATTTGCAAGGCTCTGATATAACAAGATTCGGCTTGTTGATAATTTTCGTTCGTATAATACATATTCGCCAGTTCACTGAGACTTGCAGCTACGACCGAATGCTCGCCACCAAATATTTTTTCTCTAATTTGCAATGCTTTGATATAAAACGATTCTGCATTCTCATACTCACCGAGTTCTGTATAAATATCAGCCATATTGCTGAAACTTGCAGCTACATCCGGATGCTCTGTGCCAAATATTTTTTCTCTTATCTGCAATGATTTTGTATAAAAAAACTCTGCTTTTTCATAATCGCCGAGCGTATAATAAAAATGTGCTATGGTATCTTGGTATGAAGCCATATCTGGATGTACCGGGCCAAATAACTGTTCAGTAATCTGCAATGTTTTGTTATAAAGAGATTCTGCTTTTTCATATTCATCAAGGTTTTCATAAAAAACTGCCAGACTGAGCAAATCTAATGCCACGTTAGGATGTACAGAACCAAAAACTTTCTCTCTTATCTGCAATGCTCTTTTGAGAAACAATTCTGCTTTGTCATACTCACCAAGTGTTTCATATAGATCAGATAGGCTGCTTAGACTTGAGGCCACATCAGGATGCTCCGCTCCAAAAACTTTCTCTCTTATCTGCAATGCTCTATTGAGAAACAATTCTGCTTTGTCATACTTACCAAGTGTTTTATATAGATATGATAGGCTGCTTAGACTTGAAGCCACATCAGGATGCTCCGCTCCAAAAACTTTCTCTCTTATCTGCAATGCTCTTTTGAGAAACAATTCTGCTTTTTCATAATCACCAAGTGTTTCATAAAGATTCGCCATATGGCACAATACGGTTTGAATATCAGAGTCTTGGAGACTATAAGCATCCTCATGTATCTGCAATGCACTTTTATAAAACGATTTCGCCTTATCATAATCCCCAAGATATTCATAAAGAACCGCCATATTGCTTAGACTGGAAGCCACATTTGGATGAGTATGTCCAAAAATTTTTTCTTTTATATGTAATGCTCTCATAAAAAATGATTCTGATTTTTTATAATAACCTAGTGTTATATATAAACTGGCAATACAATTCATGCTAAAAGCTACAATCGGATGTTCCAATCCGAATGCTTTCTCTCTTATTTCCAATGATCTTTTGTAAAAATATTCGGCTTTACGATAATTGCCCAAATCCGCATAAATCTTTGCTAAACCATCTAACGGTTTTGATACATAAGGATTTTGAGAGCCTAATGTTTTTTCCATTATTGCCAGTGCTTTTTGATAAAGTAATTCAGCCTTGCCATAATTACCTGTAATGGTATAAAGACCTGCAAGATCATCCAGATCGGTTGCTATTCGAGGATGTTCCATACCAAATACTTTTTCCCGTATAGCTATTGCTCTTTCATAAAACTGTTCAGCATGAAAATAATCTCCAATACTTTCATAAATCTCTGCCAAAATACTCATACTGTATGCTATATTCGGATGGTCCTGCCCTAAAGTCCTTTCTCTTATACTTAATGATTTCTTGCATAAATGCATAGCTTCATCAAATTTTCTTTTACTATGATATAAAATGCTTATATTGCATAATATATGAGCTACATTAGGGTGATTGCAACCATAAATCTGTTCATATATTTTAAGAGATTTTCTGCATAGAATTTCGGCCTGATCTAAATCTCCAAGAATATAATAATAACCTGCATAATTATCCAGAATATCAGCAGCAATATCAGGATATTTTAATTCAAAATTTCCCCCTGATATTTCAATGGCTTTTTTGTGTAACGGTTCTGCCTGAACCGGATTACCTTTCTTTTCATAAAGATTTGCCAATTGTGACAAAGATGCTGCATAATCCGGATGATCATCTGTTAAAGTAGTTTTTGCAATATGTAATGAATTTTCAAGATATAACTCTGCTTGTGTATAGTTAGCTTTGATAATACATACGGAACCAAGATTTCTTAATATCGGACATAATTTTTCACTATTGTGTCCATAATGATTTTTAATTAAATTTAAAGCTGTTACAGAATATTCTTCTGCTTTTTCATAAAATCCCAAAGCCTTATAAATTTCACCAATACAGTTGAATAGTTCGGCTGTGTCAGGATGGTTTTGACCTAGTATTTTTTCACTTATGTTTAAAGATTCAAAATATTGGATTTCCGCATTGCTGTATCTGCCTGCTTTGTAGCACGTTTTTCCCAGTTCGAGATATGTATCTGAAATAATCAAATGCTCGGAACCAAAATGACGTATTTTTAATTCAAGCAGCTTTTCACCCAGTTCAAGAGCCTCATCAAGACGATATTTCTCTTTCAAATCAGCAAACTCTTTTTCCAGTTTTTCAATTTCTTTTTCGATATTTTTCATGATGGCAGGCAGGCCCCTTGCTGTATTGTGAACAGCAGATTTTCAATCCCCAAAAAAGCGGGGTGGCAGGGTTCAGGAGTTATGCACAAATCCGTATTCCCTCTTTGCCGGTTTCCATGGCAACAGGTAATATTTGCATGAATTTATGTGAAAAACGTTTTTCAAAATCCATGATTGTCAGACCGATGATGTTATGATCGTTTTCATCTCTCCTGACAAAAATGCCGTCTTCTGTTTCCTCATCAATCCCAAACCGGGGCGTACCGAAACTCATATATAACACATCGGATTCTTTATCATAAGAGAGTGCTATCAGATTCTTTTCCATATTATATCTCCTTTTTTGATTTTATCGGTTGTCAGAGCGGTTTTTATTCGCATCTCACTCATTTCTGTAACTACAACTTTATAATATTTATCCATTTTTCTGTAATAGAGCATACTATGGAAATCCCATCCGCTTCTTACAATCACCTCCGGCATATCCAATACTTTTAAAATAATTTCATGTGTGATTTCAGGATGATAAATTTTAATATGCTCCCATACCGATTCAGACAGGGAAATTTCCTTTCCGAAACAATCCTGAAATATTGTATCCACAGTCAGTTATCCCTTCTGTTGTATAATCTCATGTTCTCAGGCAGCACAATAATACTCCTGTCTTTGACTACTGCCTCAAAATTATATACTCTCATACTGCTCTCCTCTCAGAACAATCATCTGCTGTAAAAAAATCCTGAAAATCCCTTAATCCTGTGAATCCCGGTTCAGACAATGTTAAGCAGCAAAACGCATCACTTCCAGTTCATAATCTGTCTTTTCAATTTTTCGGATTATGGCGTCAATACTTTCCATAACACTGTCACTGAGCATAATTTCACCGCAGGATTCGCAGACAAATGCAGGGGTATGTTTGACAATCAGAATTTTATGAATATCAAGTTTGAAGGGAAGATCAGTAATCTGTTCTTCCATCTGCTCACTGCCGCAACGATGACAAATCATTTTAATTGTTTGCATATTCATTTGGAACTACCGGATTATGTTTTACTCATGCTGAAAAGAAATTATGTTTACAGCAATATCTGAAAACAGTGTTTGTATTTCGGTATTCTGCTGATATGCCAGTTTTATCTGTTTAATGCGTTCCTCCGGATTTTCAATCGGAAATGCCGATGTGAGCATGAGAATGCTTTCATCCCCGGTATTGTCATCCAGTTGAAAGGGGCCGAGTTTCTGGCTTTCCTTAGATGCGGTTTTTCCCTCAAACAGTCTGACAATTTCCCCTGCACTGTCCCTAAACAGAAGATACACATAAGAATCCTGATCCGCTCTGAAAGTGATTGAAAACCGATCTCCTGAATGCAGAACATCCCGGTTTTTGACCGGTATTTCTTCATGGGAACTTCCGCCTCTGACAGTCATTGATGCCAATGAAGGTTCCCATTGAAACAGTTCCAGTGTGGCAGAAAGCGTGTGTTCCATTATTGTTTTTGCCTTTTGGGAAAGGGAAGACAGGGTATCTGCTGCTATTTTTTCAAAAACCGGCTTTCTCTGAATCGCTGCGGCCAGCACCGGCATCACCTCTGCTTTTTCCATATCCGGAGTCTCCCTGTCCGCTTCCCGCAAATCCATAACCAAATTCAGGCAGTTGTGACATTCACTCAGATGACTGCGAATTCTGGGATTGTTTTCCGCAGTCAGTTCATCAAAGGCATAGGCGATGAGTTCTTCGGGATCAGGGCATTTTTCCGGTATATCCGGAGAATTTTTATATGCCTGAAAGAGCGTTTCTGCGGTTTCAGGGGAGATTCCGGGTTCCGGCACATTGTCCTCATCCGGAATTTCCGTAAACCACCAATCTTCGGGATTGTATTCCCTTTCTCTTACAGCGGCTGTTATATCCTGAATTGCATGGAAATATCCGAAATACTGCCTGAATTTATTCTCCGCTGATTTCATGGCATCAGTGAAAGACTGGGCATTCACGGCATTTCGGAAAACCGGATTTTCCAGTTCCTTTCTGCACAGATTCAGTTCCTGAAAATCCAGCAGAAAATCATGCGCTGTCTCCCGGAGATCATCTTCCACCCACTGCTCATCTTCCGTCAGCCAGCCCTGCTGCACAAGGCTGCGGATTTGCTGCAAAGACTGTAGCAGATTTTCTGCCCGTTTTTTCAGTTCTTTGCTGACAATCTTTTCCATCAGCTCCGCATCTGAGGCAGAAATTTCCCCCAGGATTTTCTCCCCTTTCTGAAACAGGTTTTCCATCTGTTCGGCATAGGGCAGATATTCCTCCGGAAGTTCAGCATTATCCATTATCTGCAAAGCCCTTGCGGTTCTTGCCCGGCAACTGAGAATCATCATCAGAAGATAATCCGGCGGATATCCTTCCGAAGATTCAGGCCAGTCTTTCACTGCACGGACAAATGTGCTGACATCCTCTGTGGCCTGTGCAAACATGTCTTCCCATGAAAGATTGTATGTGTATTCTGCGCTTATCATAATTCTTCACCCATTTTTTTCAGAGCTTCTCTCCAGTCCCCTTTTACTGTTTTGGACGGTTGAAAGGGGACAAATCCCCACTGAACAGGATTGCACCAGTGGATGCTGTTTGTTTTGGCTTCGTTGGCAATTTTTTCCCGCTGTTTTTTCAGCATTTCACTGAAAGTAATTCCTGCATTTGCAGTATAAACGGTCATCAGGTTATAGACAGCATCGTCATTATCCAGCAGGGCGGATTTCGTAATAACAGGTTTATCCGGCATAGTCAGGAACAAACTGTTATTTATTTTTTTTGAATGAAAACAGGCATAACGGGGTCTGGTACAGCCTTCTTCCAGTACCTTCCGGATAATCCGCAGGTACTCATTTTCCAGTTTTACCACGCAGACATTGCATTTCTGAGACAAAGCACATCCTTTGCATGGTGGTTTGAGCATTTTTGCTGTAAAATACCGGCAAGCGATATTCTGCAAATCTGCAATGCTCCGGTCAATGATTTCTGTATCTGCTTCCAGTTTTTCGGTCCAGTAAGGTTCTTTTTTGTTTGCCAGATGTTTCACCGCATGACTTCTGAGTTTGGCATATTGATGGAACAATGTGATTTTCAGAACTTCTTCCCCTTTTCCGGGGCATTCCCCATTGCATTTCTGCATCGGTATTTCATGAAAGCGTTTGTATTTCTTCGCCATTTTTCATCCTCTCCGCAAAGCAGAGGTGCATGAACATGGCCCCTGCGTATAGGTCGTATGAAGTCCGGAAAAAGTGACATGCTTTTTACAGCAGATCCTTTTTTTCCATCCTGCTTTCTGTCATCAGATTTTCCAGAATGATTCGGAATTTTGCCAATGATCCGGTTTTCTTCCGGGTGTACTGCTTTTTTATGGCATCGGCTTTTCTGCCCACCGCCTGAATATCCGTTTTGTCTGTATCCGAGTCCTGCTCCGCCATCTCCGCATATGTCAGACCTTCCATGCGCATTCGGATATATTTTGCATCCGGGGGAGACAGTTCATGGAGGAGCAGAAGAGCATTCTGAAATATGCGGGATCGCTGTTTCTGTATCATCAGATCGTCAGGAGAGGATTCGGAATCCGCTGCAACTTTGGACAAATAATCTTCTTCCCCATCATCTTCCTGCACAAAGGGGGAAACAAAGCGTTTTTCCTGTCTTCCGATTTTCCTTTGCAGATCAATGATTCGCAGAAGCAGAATTTTGGTCAGATAAGTCCGCAGCGCCGCATTATTGATTCCCTCATACGCGCAGATGGCATTGCCGTTGAGCAGTTCCAGCCAGAAATCTGCCAGCAGATCATCTGTCTGTCCCTCACTTCCCATCTGTTTTTGGACAACTCTCCGGAAAAACGGGTGAAAGCCTTGATAGATTTCCACAATTGCCTCCCGGTTTCCCCTGCGGATCTCTTTGCAGACCTTTTCTGCCAGTTCCCTGTCTTCCTGTATGCTGTCTATGCTGTCTGTTTTCATGATAAATGCTTTCGGATTCAGTTGTTTTTCAGATAATTTTCTTATCTATACCCTTTCACATTCTTCCGGGTCAAGTTTTTTTGCGGAAATGCTCTTGCTGACTGCTTTTGAAATTCCCCGGTATTTTTCACTTTGATTTTTCCGGAGGATAATCTATTATACAGAGAGAACGGCATTGTTTTTTTCCTTTATCCGCATTACGGATCAGAACAACGGAGGCAACCCATGCGAAAATTTTCATCCTACGGGCCGGTAATTCCGAAACTTCATTATCATGTTCCCAGAGAGGAACTGATTGGAAAAGGCTGTTTTCAGCTTACGGGGGAAAACTTTGACGAAGGCGGGCATTATATCACGGTCTGGGCACCCCGGCAGTGCGGGAAAAGCTGGGTGATGAACCGTACCATGTGGCGTCTGGCGGAAGACAAACGCTTTCATGTGCTCAAACTGGAACTGGAAAATCTGAAAACAGTGAAAGATGCGGATGAAATCGCCGCGGGTATCGGGGGAGATATTATCAGATATCTGGGCCTGAAAAACACCGCAGTCCGGAATATAAAAGAGTTCCAGCTGCTTTTCCGTAAAACCGTGATGAGTAAACCGCTCATCCTCATCCTGGATGAATTTGATGCCCTGTGCGAGGAGGCCATCAGCGGGCTGGCCGGGGCTTTCCGGAATATCTACAACCAGAGACGGAACGATCCCAATCCCACCCATAGAAAAGAATACCTTCTGCACGCTGTAGCCCTGATCGGGGTCCGCAGTGTGCTGGGCATTGAAAACGCCAAAGGTTCCCCTTTCAATGTGCAGCGAAGTCTGCATATTCCCGGACTCACCTTTGCGGAAACCGAATCCATGTTCCGGCAGTATGAGCAGGAAAGCGGTCAGAAGGTGGAACAGGCGGTCATTGACCGGGTTTTTTACGAAACACAGGGGCAGCCGGGGCTGGTTTCCTGGTTCGGGGAACTGCTGACCGAGGGATTTGACGGATATATTCCGGATAAAAGCGGCCCTGTTGATATGAAACAGTTTGAAAAGGTGTATGCGGCCGCGGTGCAGATTCTGCCCAACAATAATATCCTGAATATCATCAGTAAAGTAAAACTGGAATCTTATCGGGAGTTTACCATAGAACTTTTCAAAACAAAGGAAAAGATTTCTTTCCGCTATGATGAACCCCGTATTAATTTTTTATATATGAACGGTGCCATTGACAGAGAGGAATCGGAAAATCATTATACCATCCGCTTTTCCTGTCCCTTTGTCCAGAAACGCCTTTTCAATTATTTCTCCTTTGAACTTTTCCGCTATATGGGCCAGCTTCTCGAACCTTTTGAGGATATAACAGATACCATCACGGAAACGGAACTGCATATCACCAACCTGCTCCGCCGCTATGAAAGGCATCTGAAAAAAAACCGGGAATGGATGTTTCAGGATGCGCCCCGGCGCAAGGACTTACGCATTTACGAGGCCGTGTTCCATTTCAATCTCTACGAATTCCTCAACAGTTTCCTGGCCAACAAAAAAGCACAGGTCTGGCCGGAATTCCCCACGGGAAACGGCAAGATTGACCTGATGATCCGCTATGCCGGAAACCTCTACGGACTGGAACTCAAAAGTTATACGGATGACAGCGACTTCCGCAACTCCCTGGAACAGGCCGCCCGGTATGCAAAGACACTGAAACTGGATGTCATATGGCTGGTGGAGTTTGTGGATTATATCCCCGACGGATACCGGGAAAAATATGAGAAGGAATACCGGGATGAAAACAGCGGGGTGACGGTGAAACCGGTGTTCATTGCAAGCGGGGAGTAGAAGAAAGCATTTATATTGACGAATTCTCAGACCTGTGAAATATAACCGCTATGTCGAATAAAACACTGCATACCGGCAGAAAATATATCCTGTTATCCCTCCCGGATTTCCCTTTTGATTATAATTATCTCATGTGGAGGCTCCGCTCCTACCGGTCTCCCCGTGACAAAATCAGCCGGATGATAAAAAACAGTGAAATCATACAGATAAAGAAAGGACTCTATCTGCGTTCCCCGGATTACGGGGGCAGGGCAGACAGAAAAATCATGGCCAACCTGATCTACGGTCCTTCCTATATTTCGCTGGATTCTGCCCTTCAGTACTGGGGACTGATTCCCGAACGGGTGGAGGCTGTCACCAGCATCAGTAATAAAAGGAATAAATTCTATCACACTCCCTTCGGAATCTTCTCTTACCGGTATCTGCATCCGTCAAAATATTATCCGGGCGTATTATTGGAAAAATCAGAAACTTCAGGTCAAAGAGATTTCCATAACAGCCAGACCGCTTTTCTCATTGCATCAAAAGAAAAAACTCTCTGTGACAAACTGGCAAATGTGAAAGAAATCCGTAATCTGAAAGATGTTCCGGATTACCTGGAAAAAGACCTGAGAGCAGATACCGAAGACCTGCAACTGGATATCCCTTTGCTGGAACATATTGAAAAAGTATATAAAAAAAAGTCGGTGACTGCTTTTGTCCGATGGTATAAGGATAATGCCGTTTCCTTAAAACTCCCCTCCCCTGAGGCAGGGGGAGGGTATAAGGAGGAAAAATGCTGACCGGTCTGGAAAATCTTTTATCCGAATATGCTCCGGAAACTAAAACTTTTCACCCTGCCCGATCTTTTTGCCGGAAAACTCCATGCGGTGCTTTGCAGGGAATGGAAAAACCGCATCAAAGGAAGAGATTATTACGATCTGCTCTGGTATCTGGGAAAAAAAATTCCCTGCCATCCGGAACATCTGAGAGAAAGAATGATTCAGACCGGGCATTGGGAAGCAAAGCGGGTGCTGGATCGGGAAATCCTATTAGACTTGCTGGATTCCCGCTTCCGGCAGGTGGATTTCGACGCAGCCAGGCAGGATGTCAGCCCCTTTATCAAAGACCGGCAGGAACCGGATTTACGGAATCCGGATTTCTTTTGCGGGATTGTCAGGAAGATGGATGTATGCTGAATGAATTTGCAATGACTTTGCCATTTCAACAGTTACAAATCTCCCAACTGCTTTTCCCTCGTTCCCACGCTCTGCGTCAATGCCGTTAAGTTAAGGAAAAAATTCCCCTCCCCCGGTGGGATGGGGTAGGGGAGGGGGATAAAAATATCTGTAATTAAAAACAGTTTTCACCCTCCCCTGCCCTCCCTCAAGGGAGGGCAGTTCTTAACACATTTTTAAGATAGTTATATAAAATTCTGATTTAAAAAGACATTTGATGGTTTTTCATTCGCGGACTTTTTGCCGGAATTTTATGTGAACCGTTGAAATTCATGGGTTTGCAGGGATCTTCAACTTTAT
Organism: Desulfobacteraceae bacterium; assembly: GCA_011390755.1. Lineage (GTDB taxonomy): Bacteria > Desulfobacterota > Desulfobacteria > Desulfobacterales > Desulfococcaceae > JAABRU01. Next base: position 19,501 of record JAABRU010000068.1, read on the forward strand.
AACGCATAATTTCAGACTGTTAAACGGATACGAAAACAGGACTGCATAATTTCGGACCGGAACAGATGCGTTCTTATGCTTTGCGGTATGTTTTTTCGGGAAACGGTTTTTCCCGATGCCCGGTTTTAAGGGAACAAAAGTTGAAGACCGCTGCAAAGCCTTTTGCAGCAGGGCTTCACAGACTTTTTCAAATAAAAGCCTTCGGATGAAATCAGTATATTTACAATATAAATCAGGTTGTTAAAGCAAAGTCATAAAAATGTGTTAACTTAATGGCATTGACGCGGAGTGTCCTTTTCACACGGGATGCGGAGCGTCCCCCAGGCATTCCCGCGCGGAGCGCGGGAACGAGAGATTTTTCCATTTTACAAATTTTAAAAACTTGATGGTCGAGTATAAGGACAATGCCGTTTCCTTAAAATTCCCCTCCCTCCAGAGGACAATGCTGCTGACTTAGGCACTCAGCAAAAAATAACTGCCCCGTTTCATCTGATTAGGGGACGGAATGCACAGTTTCTGTTTATCCGCAGAATATTTCCGGAGGATTTATTTCTTACCGGGTCCCTTAAGCATTTCTCTCCTCTCCCCGCCGGAGTACGACTTCCCCCGGAGTGAGGGAAAATATGAAATCCGGATTTTTTAGGGGTTCACCTTAATCGGTATTATCATATAATTATTACATATTTCCTCAATTTCCCCTTCACAGTGCGGCATATTCCGGCTTTTTATTCCCATAATGCGGTTTGCTGCCGGAATATGCCATAAAAAGCCCTGTTCCGTATCATATTTTTTTGAAAAAAATAAAGGAATACCCTTTTTTCTCCTTTGCTGCTGCCATCCCATTCCTTTATATCCCTGAATATCTGCCGAAAACAGTTTTTCCGGTGAAATGCAAAAACGGCTGCGGATAAATTCCGGCAGACCGCCCCGGCGGAGAAGAAAATCAGCAGGTCCCCATCGGAAAAAATGCAGGGATTGTGATTTTTTTGTAAAAAAAAGGCGGAATTCTCCGGGGCTAAAACCGTACTGCCCAAGCTGCCAGTCTGCGGACAGCAGAAAACGGATGTCAAAAAGGGCCCAGAGATACTGCTTATTTACCGGAACAGATTGCAGGGATGCAAGAATGGAAGAAGAGATATTTTCTGACCGTTCTGATTTTTCACAAAAAAAACGCAGCAGAATCAGCTGCCGGGTATCAGGGAGAAAAAAAAGCATTCCCCGGTCTTTTCTTCGGCCTCCCTGCCATTGAAAGGGCAGAGATTCGCAGGGGCCGTTTTGGCTGCGAAATACGGCAAGTCCCTCTTTCCATTCTTCGGGCATTGGGCATTCCCGTATGCATCCTTTTTTTTTCAGATCCAGGAACTGCTTCTGTATGGAAAATTTCCCTTTTATCTTTTCCCAGCGGATGTCCATTACAGGGCAGGCATTTTTTTCAAAAAGCAGATACTGCCGGGCAATTTTCCCGGTTTCCCAGTTTTCGGGGGTTCGGAGGCATATACCGTTCCAGCCTCTTTCCTTACAGCAGATATCCCGCTGTTTTTCCATAATACATATCCTTTCCGGCTGTAAATCCTTTGCAGTGAATCAGATTTTTCAGGCCTTTCCCGGTTTTATACATAATCTGAGGGAAAAACAAAAATTTTTTCCTGCATGATTCACAAATTCTGATAAGTACCTCGGCAAAAGTTCTGTAACATAATTCTGACTTATGACACTTGATGAACCGGTAAAAAGTCCAAATTTCAAAAAACACTGTTAATAAAATCAGCAGATTAATATGTATCAAAACCTGATTTTCCGACTTTTTACGAGATCGTCACACTTCAGTTTCAAAGGCTTTCAACGCAAAAAATGTTACAGAATTATTGACGGGCTACTTAGCCTGAATTATTCATAAATTCACTTTTTGCTGTAAATTCAGGATATGGCAAAAAGACGGGTTGTAAAACCGTTTTTCTGAATTCTTTTATTTATCAGTAATATATCCTGATTTTGGCGGGACGTGTGAATAATGCAGGTTAGAACCTATCCGAAAACCTGTCTTTCAGTATTCTGAACCCCTGTTTTCACCGGTTCCAAAAGTCGGTTTCGGAGGTTTTCGGATAGGCTTTTAATGGAATGTCAAATATATTTCTGTATGCTCAGAAAAGTTGCGGAGGAGTGCCGGACTGAAAGGCTGGCGACTTCCAAACTTTCAGTTTGGACTCCCCGGTCCGGACTTTTTAAAAGGGTAAAAAATTTATTTGACATTCCACTTAACTGTCTGAAAATAAGGAGGGTACTCAAAAGCGGCTTTGCAAGGCAGGTTTCAGCGGAAGCACTGCGAATTCGGGAATCTGTCCAAATCTGTTGCTTTGTTTCCCTTAAAATTGTGCAGGTATTTCGGAGCAGAACATCCGAATGCCGGGTTACGCTTCGCTAACACGACCTGCAATTTTAAATGAAAAAGAGCATTATGTATAATCCGGATTATAGGTTTTCAGATATTATTTTTTGGCCGGGCTGGGGGGAGGAATGAAACTCAACTCTTTGAATTTGTTGTTGTTCGTTCCTCAGCCCAACCCAGAGAAAACCCCAAAACTATTTTCATAAAGTCTATAATATTTAAGATAATTATTTTGGGGCAGGTCGGGGTGAACCCAGTGAACCCCAAGATCCTGAATCTGCCGGGGTTCGTACCTCACCCCAACCTGCAGGAAACCCCAAAGTTATTTCCATAAAGTCTATATACTCAAAAATGACAGATGTCTGACATTGATTCAGATAAAAACAAATAAATTTAAATAGTTAAAGCTAATGCTTTTGGGTAGGGCCTCAATATGATGTTAACATCAATAATTGGCAACTACAATAATATTGTAATATTTTTGGTGGTTATATTTCAAAGCTATACAATTTGCTGAATTGTTATAAATTTGAACATAATTTAATATTTCCACCTGATTTTATTTGAAATATTGTTGTTACATAATATTGGGGCCACCCCCATACTTTTGTTCAGTAAAAAATAGCAGCCGCATATTATATCAGCTTTAACTTATTGAAATTACAGATGCCGAGTTTCCAAAATGGCATCAGGGTGCCGTTTTTGAGTATATATGAAGAACACTGATCCGGCAGTCCGGAACAGAACACGGCAACAAAGAACTTTCCGAAAGGGAAAAAATACTGTATATCTGACGATCTCGTAAAAATTCGGAAAATCAGGTTTTGATACATATTCATCTGCTGATTTTAATAACAGCGATTTTTGAGATTTGGACTTATTACCGGTTCATCATATTTTGACGGCAGAACTTGTGATGAGGTACTTATTCTGTTTTTATGCGGCGGCGGCATAAAAACAGGAAGGAACATATTAGCGGAAAAGCATTTTTGAAAATTTCACTCCGAAAAAATAATAAAAAAAAACCGCAGTCGGCATTCCGGAGTATCCGCTGGAAACTGACAGGCATAATCAGTCTGATTCTCATTGCGGTGGTGTCTCTGCTGACCTGGATGCACATCAGTGTACAGAAAAAAATGATGGAGGAAGAACTCCGGAAACGTTCGGTAATAATGAAACAGTTTATGACAGAACAGGGGAAAAGTTTTGCCGTAAATCTGGGCATACAGGTGGAAAAAGACATTGCCGCCTATAATTTTTCGGGGGTAACAGAATCGGTGACTGAAGGGGTGAAAAAATATAAAGATATTAAATATGCTGTACTGATTTCCGCCTCCGGCACTGTTTTTGTTCATACCCTGTATCCTGATTATATCCGGAAAACCCTGACGGATCAGAGAAATCTGAAAGCCCTGAATCAGCACAGAATGGCGGTATTTGAATATCCGGAAAAAGAGGGATTGGTAACGGAAATTGTTGTCCCTGTTCAGATCAGTACAGAACCCTGGGGATGTTTACGCGTTGTTTATACGCAGAATTATCTGAACGCGGAAATCCGCTATTCTGAAAAACAGATCGCGGGAACCATCCGCACAATGGTGATGCGAAGTCTGCTGACATCCTGCGCGCTGATTTTCATCTGTTTTCTGGGAATCTTTCTTTTTTCCCGGCAGTTTACCACCCCTCTGCGCCGCCTGACGGCCTCGGCCCGCCGAATCTCCAACGGTGACTTTTCCCTCACAGAGCAGATTGCCGTCCCTACCAAAGATGAAGTCGGTATGCTGGCGGATGCTTTCAGGGATATGACCCTTAAACTGGAGGCATCCTATCAGAAACTGGCCGAATACAACCAGACCCTGGAACAGAGAGTCACTGACAGAACCATAGAACTCCGGCATAAAAATGCTGCCCTGTCCCAGGTAAACAGAAAACTGGAACAGACCCTGAAAAAACTGCAGGAAAGCCAGACCCAGCTGATTCAGTCGGAAAAAATGGCCGCCCTGGGACAGCTGATCGCAGGAATTGCCCATGAAATCAATAATCCCCTGGGAGTGGTGCGCGGGGCAGCCCAGAATATTTTTCTGGCGCTGGATGCTTCATTTTCCGGACTTCCCCTTATTTTCCAGCATCTTCCCGATGAACTGCATCCCTGTCTGTCCGGACTGCTTCAGCAGATTATCGGGAAAGAAAAAAACTTTTCGACCAGAGAAAGCCGGAAAATGCGCCGGGCAATGACAGCGCATCTGAAAAAAAACGGTATTGCACAGGCCGAAGTTCTGTCAGAAATGATGACGGATATGGGGTTGTCAAATATAGAAATAAGTTATATGCCCCTGCTGCGATGGCAGGGTGCGGCAGATGTACTCAAAACCCTGTATTCCATTTACAGTCTCAAAGAAGACGGTCAGAATATTCTGACGGCAGTGGAAAGGGCTTCCAAAATTGTCTTTGCCCTGAAGAAATATTCCCATCATGATCCCAAAGGCAGAAAAATCCTCACGGATATTCCGGACTGCATTGAAACCGTGCTGACACTTTATCATAACCGGATCCGCCATGGCATTGAAATCATACGGCATTATGAAGACGTGCCGCAGATTTTCTGCTACCGGGATGAGCTGAACCAGGTATGGACCAATCTGATTCACAATGCTCTCCAGGCCATGGTATACAAAGGCAGTCTGGAAATCCGGGTTTCGGGCGGAAAGGATTTTCTGCTGATTTCCATAGCAGATGACGGGGAAGGCATCCCGCCCGAAATTCAGGAAAAAGTATTTGAACCCTTTTTCACCACAAAGAATATCGGAGAAGGCAGCGGGCTTGGTCTGGACATTTGCAGAAAAATTATACAGAAGCATCAGGGAAATATTCAGTTTGAAAGTCAGCCCGGAAAAACCGTTTTTACAGTATGGCTGCCCATGATAAATGAAGAAAGGGAACAAAAGGGGAATGGGCATGTATAACCCACATTTCGCTCTTTGCGATCCAGCAATCTGAATTTATTGAATCCGATTCTTTGGGTATGCAAAAAATTCTGGAAAATTCAGTTTAATTTTCAAAGTGTTGCAAAGACAAGCGAAATGCAGGGTATAAATAAAAGAGATGATTTTTTTGTCTGCTGCTTTTTTCTGTGCTTATATCCCGGACCGGCTCCCCTCATTTATATTTTTCTGAAAATTCATTGACATAATCCCAATGTCATCATATGAAACAGAAAACAGCATGGTAGTGGGGCAAATCCCCTGATTTTTCTGTAAGGGCGTACTGCATACGCCCCCGGACACCCCGCTGACGGGCGTATGCAATAGGCCCTTACAGTGGGAAATCCCATTCATCAACGGATTTGACCCGCTACCAAACAGCATCTGTCCGGTTTTGCAGAACTTTCGGAAAAGAATTCCGGGAAGGTCTGGGCATGGGCGCGGTCGCAGCAGGGCGGGGACAGTACCCGAAACCGATCTCCGGCCGGTAACGCACCCGGATAATTTTCTGAAAGTCTGTATACGGAAAGCAGGGGATGCCTTGAATAAAATATTCGGAGATAAAAAAACAATGTCAGAACATTTGGAAAATGAAAACGGCCAGAGCTTTGCCGAACTTTTTGCATCTTACGATACCGGCATGAAAGATGATTTGCAGATAGGAGATAAAGTCAAAGGCGAGATTATCTCCATCGGCAGGGATACCGTATTTGTTAACACAGGCACCAAAATTGACGGGGCCGCGGACAAAAACGAATTGCTGGATGAAAACGGAGAACTGCCTTTTCAGACAGGAGACTCCCTGGAACTTTATGTTGTTGCAATGGATGAAAATGAAATCCGGCTGTCCAAAGCCCTTTCCGGAGTCGGCGGACTGAATCTGCTGATGGACGCGTTTGAAAATAAACTGCCGGTGGAAGGGAAAATCAAAGGGCAGTGCAAAGGCGGTTTTGAAATCGAAATCATGAAACGCCGCGCGTTCTGTCCCATCAGTCAGGTGGATGTGAAATATGTGGAAAATCCCGAAGAATATGTGGGGGCAGTTCATCACTTTCTGATTACCCGGTTGGAAGAAAAAGGCAAAAATATTGTTGTATCCCGGCGGCAGTTACTGGAAGAGGATCTGCAGAAAAGCAGGGCCGAATTTATGGAAAATGTAAATACCGGTGATATTGCGGAGGGACGGGTCACCCATCTGGCCCCCTTTGGCGCGTTTGTGGAACTTTTCCCCGGTGTGGAAGGCATGGTGCATATTTCCGAACTGAGCTGGTCCCGCGTGGAAAAAACCGAAGATGCGGTGCAGCCGGATGATGCGGTCAAAGTAAAAATTCTGCGCATGGAACCCGGCAAAAAAGAAGGGGAACTGAAAATTTCTCTTTCCATAAAACAGGCCGGCACTGATCCCTGGGAACAGGCCGATCATCTCTTCAAACCCGGGGATAAGATAAAAGGGAAAGTGACCCGTCTGGCCCCCTTCGGCGCGTTTGTGGAAATTGAACCGGGACTGGAAGGTCTGGTGCATATCAGTGAAATGAGCTATGCCAGACGGATAAACCGCCCTGAAGATGTGGTCAGCGAAGGGGAAACCGTGGATGTGATGGTCAAAGAAATTGACATGGAGAAAAAGCGGATTTCCCTAAGCATCAAAGACGCGGCAGGTGATCCCTGGATCGGTATCACAGAGCGTTATGCTGCCGGTCAGCAAATGCAGGGAACTTTGGAAAAAAAGGAAAAATTCGGATATTTTATTTCCCTGGAACCGGGTATCACCGGGCTGATGCCCAAATCAAAAATCAGTGAATCCGGCAAAAAAGATGAAATTGCCAATCTGAAAATCGGAGATACACTGCGGGTGACCATTGCGGAAATTCAGGAAGATGCCCGCAGAATCAGCCTTAGCCCCGAAGGCGGCAGGGTTTCGGAAAAAACAGATGCGGCCGGAGACTGGCGGAAATTTTCAGGAAACAGTCAGAATACCTCCCTGGGATCTCTGGGAGAAAAACTGCGGAAAGCCATGGAGCAGAAAAAATAAATCCGGCAGGACTTACGCAGTTGAATTTTAACTGTTTGAATTTACTATGCATGTCAAAAAATCACAGTCAATAAAAACTGTGTCTTATGTTTCAACCGCGTAACTTCTGTTCGGATAAAAATATCAGCATATATACAGGGGCGGTCTGCCGACCGCCCCTGCTGTTTTTCGGGATACGACCTCAGGATTCGCTTTGTGATCCGGTATAATGACCTTAGTGCTCACTGGCAACTGTTCAGGATTCGTTTTTGTGATCCGGTATAATGGCCTCCTGCACATCATTATCTGAATCTGATTTTTCTGATGTCTGCGCAGATGCCGCAGCTTTGTCTTCGGATTTCTGCGTATCCGCTTTTCCGCTGTCCGCGGCAGGCGGTTCTTCCGGCAGTTCCACAGACAGATCCACTTCTTCGGGATCTTCGATTTCTTTCGGGAATTTACTAAAGGGATAGGGGGCGGCAGTTTCATTCAGCGATATATAACGGAGAATTTTATAAGTATATACAATGATTTTATGGGACAGTCCTTTAATGGCCCCGCTCTGCCGGGTTGTGATAAAAAGCCAAATGTACTGGAAAAAAATCAGAAAGAGAATAAAAATATTCGCGATGCCCCATATTGCTGTAAACAGAAAGGCAAAAAGAAAACGGACGGCAATTTTTTTCCGCACAAGCACAGCTCTCAGCAGGGCTTTCACCATCGCTGAAAGTATTTCTTTCACTTTGTTCATAATCATATCTCCTTTTCATTATGTATGAATTAAACCCCTGTTTTCAAGAATAGCAGATTCTTTTCATCAGGTCAATGATTCTGATGGCAGATTCAGTAAAGAATCAGAAGTTTTCCGGTATAAAGACTTCCGAAGTTTCGGAACCTGCGGAAGTTTGGATGGAAGAATTTTTGATAATGGGTCAATCCGCTGATGAACCGGATTTGTTCCTCACTGTAAGGGCGTATTGCATACGCCCGCCCTGAGCGCCCTCCCCCCATATCCCAATGCTGCTGCCTTTTAAGGCACTCAGCAAAAAATAACTGCCCCGTTTCATCTGATTGGGGGACGGAATGCACAGTTTCTGTTTATCCGCAGAATATTTCCGGAGGATTTATTTCTTACCGGGTCCCTAAGGTCGGAGGAGTGTCAGACTTACAGTCCGACATGCCGAAATTGTTTAGAAAAATATCTGCCAAACTGTAAGTTTGGCATTCCGGTTTTTCTTAAGGCAGCAACATTGCCCCTGTCCGGGACGTATGCAGCGCCCTTACGGCAAAAATCAAGGGATTTGCCCCGCTGACCGATAATTATCCGGAAAACTGTACGCATTTTTGTTCCAGTGTATAGTGTGCCAGCAGACTGTCCTTCCAGTAATCATTTTCCGGATCTTTGAAAAAGGCCTGAAACAGTGCCAGACTTTCCTGCCGCAGAATGCCGGGCCGGACTGCAATAGGGCTGTCCCGGTACAGCGGGGGAAGACGGGAAAGATCACAGGATGTCCCGCCGCCCATTGCATCCTCATAGGCATAGACAATTCTGCCAATGCCGCTGATAAGGGCCGCTCCGTAGCACATAAGGCAGGGTTCCATTGTGCAGTAAAGGGAAACCCCGCTTTTGTCTGTATCCGGATATTCTTCTTCCATACGGCGCAGGGCAATCATTTCCGCATGACCGGTTTCATTTTTGCCGCCCCGGGCCGTTCCCTGCCGGGAACCGGAACTGATTATCCGTCCTTGCGATACCAGCACGCAGCCCACAGGAAATTCTTTCCGATCCAGTGCCTTCCGGGCTTCCTCCACTGCCTTTTTCATGAAAAACATATCCGCATCTTCATACATGCTTTTCTGCGCATCTGCAGTTTTTTGCATTTTTTGCCCCTTATCTTTATCTTTTCTTTTAAAAAAATGTCTTTCTGTTCAGCGAGACAAATTCAGTAGATCGAAAAGTTTTCCGCAGACCGGTTTCAGAACTGTTCCCGGAGTGCAAAAATTGTATTTTTGCATGAATGCCCGGCAGAAAACGCTCCGTTTTACCCCCCTGTTCAGCGGTGCAAAAATGCAATTTTTGCACTCCTCCGAAAAGTTTTCGATCTACTGAAATTTGTAAAAACAGTCCCAATGCCGTTTCCTTAAAGACTCCCCTCCCTCAGGCAATACTGTTGACGCAAGGTCGGAGGAGTGCCGAACTGAAAGTTTGGCAGGCTGAAATTATTCAGAAAAAGACGTGCTAAACTGTAAGTTCAGCACTCCGGTTTTTCTTAAGAGTCTATCCGAAAACCTGTTTCCCGATGTTCGGAACTCCTGTTTTTACCGGGTTTAAAAACCGGTTTCAAAGGTTTTCGGATAGGTTCTAAGTCAACAGCATTGCCCGCCGGGGGAGGAGGATTTTCTGCGTAAGGAAACGGCATTGACTGTTTCGGAGCAGAATATCCGAATGCCGGGTTACGCTTCGCTAACCCGACCTGCAGTTTTAAATGAAACAGAGCACTGTTTATATACTGATCCAATTTTGGTTTTTTATGGCACATAAATTGCTTAAATCCGAAAGCATACCTTATACTGACCTGTTTTGGCAGATTTCCGAACCGGAAACGGCCTTTTTTCTAAAGTCCGGAGTGAAGACAAAAATCATGCCCGAAAAAACCAAAATTGGATCAGTATAGCAAAAAGCATCTTTTATTTCAAAAATAAAAAAACGGACAAAATTCTTTTGTAATTCCGGTTGTCGTGATTGTAAAAATGAGGTATTGAAGAAATACCCGTTATCCTCTGATTCAGGCACAGAGACGGGGAGCATCCGGGGTCTATTACACGACGTTGAAAGTTCGTCCCCCCGTAGTGCTTTGTCAGCATTAAAATGACGGGTATGCAGTACCCTGAAATTTCGCAGGGGCGTATTGCATACGCCCTTCATACGGCAGAACCGGGGCGTATGCAATACGCCCCCCACCGTTCCGGAGATGTTCCGCATAACCGTAAACGTAACTTTGACAAAACACTGGGCACCGGCAGGAATAATGCAACCCGTCATTATAAAAAATTGACAAAGCACCATGGATTTCACATAAGGAAAAAAACTGATGGAAAATATTCTGGTAACAGGCGGCTGCGGTTTTATCGGGGCCAATTTTATCCGCGGAATACTGGCGGAAGATGATTTTCAGGGGCGGATTATCAATGCGGACAGCCTGACATATGCGGGCAACCCCGAAAGTCTGGCAGATATTGCGGAAATTTATGCGGATTGCTACCATTTTGTGCGCGCGGATATTTGCGATATAAAAGCTATGGAAAACATTATCCGGGAATACGGCATTGATACAATCTGCCATTTTGCGGCAGAATCCCATGTGGACAGGTCCATTGCCGGGCCGGATGCCTTTATTCAGACCAATATTGTGGGCACTTTCCGCCTGCTGGAACTTTGCAGAAAATATGCAAATCAGTTAAAACGTTTTCACCATGTCAGTACCGATGAGGTTTACGGCAGTCTCGGTGCCCAGGGTCTTTTCCGGGAAGACAGCCCCTATGATCCCAGCAGTCCCTATTCCGCGTCCAAAGCGGCCTCCGACCATCTGGTCCGTGCCTATCATACAACCTACGGCATCCCGGTTACCATCTCCAACTGTTCCAATAATTACGGCCCTTATCAGTTTCCGGAAAAACTCATTCCCCTGATGATACTCAACGCGCTGGAAGAAAAGTCCCTTCCGGTTTATGGGCAGGGACTCAATGTGCGGGACTGGCTGTATGTAACAGATCACTGCCGTGCCATCCGGATGATTATGGAAAAGGGCAGCAGCGGGGAAACCTATAATGTGGGCGGGCACTGCGAAAAACAGAACCTGGAAGTCGTGCAGACTGTCTGCGATCTGCTGGATGAAATCAAAGCCCCGGAAACAGTAGTCCGTCGGCGGGAGCTGATAACTTTTGTCAAAGATCGCCCCGGTCATGATCTGCGCTATGCCATTGACTGTTCAAAAATAGAAAGGGAACTGGACTGGCATCCGGCAGAATCCTTTGAAAGCGGTATCCGTAAAACCCTTGCATGGTATATGGAAAATACAGAATGGGTTCACCGGGTCCGCTCCGGCGAATATCTTTCCTGGATCCGTCAGCATTACAGTGCATAAATACTTATGAAAAAAAACTTCAGCCTGCACAGAACACTGTTATGGAGCATGATGCTTACGGCCTTTCTGGCTGTAGGCGGAATGGCTGTATTCCGCGGCCTGCGGGAATACGGGGAATACCGCAAAGATATCAGTATGCTCAAAAAAAATTATGTATCCGCGCGCAAAGAACAGAGCCGGGATGAAGTGGAAAAAGTGCTGGCCTATATTCAGTATAAACGCAGCACGACAGAAAAAAAACTGAAAGAAAATATCCGTCTGCGGGTAAATGAGGCCCTCGCACTGTCCGGAAATCTGTATGAAAAATACAAAGAAAAGAAAAGTTCCGATGAAATCGGAGACATGATCAGAGAGGCCCTTCGTCCCCTGCGTTTTCATCAGGGCAGGGGATATTTTTTTATTTACGACATGAAAGGCATCAGCATCCTGATGCCCTTTTCCCCAAACCTGGAAGGCAAAAACCTCTGGGATTTGCAGGACAGCAAGGGGCTGTTTACCATCCGGCGTTTTGTTTCCATGATCAAAGAAAAAGGGGAAGGCTGTCTGCACTGGCACTGGTATAAGCCGGGGAATACGCAAAACATGGCTGAAAAAATCGGTTTTGCAAAATATTTTGCCCCTCTGGACTGGTGGATCGGAACCGGGGAATATACGGAAGATGCGGAAAAAGACATACAGCAGGAATGCCTGGTCTGGATCAACAATATCCGCTACGGAAAAGACGGTTATATTTTTGTCTATGATTTTGCGGCCAATACCCTGGCCCATTACAAACCGCAGAACATCGGCATCAATCAGTGGCATTTCACTGATCCGCACGGGGTAAAGGTTTTACAGGAACTCATCCGCATTTCCCAAAATGAGGAAGGCGGATATCTGCGGTATGTGGGAAGCATCCGTCCCAGCACCGGAGAACCCGCGTATAAACTGAGTTATGCAAAGGCGGTTCCGGACTGGCAATGGATGGTGGGAACCGGGGTATATACCGATGAAATCGAATCCATACTGGCACAGAAAAATGCGACTGCCCAAAATGAGATAATAAAAGATATGCTGATTTCTCTGGCCGTTCTTGCCGGGCTGATTCTCTTCATTGCCGCGGTTTCCGGTTTTATTTCCGGAAAAATTATGAAAAACTTCCAGATTTTTTCAGATTTTTTCAAAAAATCTGTTACCGAATCCCATCCGGTTGAGGAGGAAGCACTTTTTTTTTCCGAATTCCGGGAACTGGCATTTACCGCCAACCGGATGACCGAAGAACGGGATCGGAGCAGAGAGGAAGTCCGGAAAATGGAAGAAGAGCTGCAGCGGGCCCAGAAAATGGAATCTCTGGGAAGACTGGCGGGCGGCGTGGCACATGATCTGAACAATGTGCTGGCCGCGGCGGTCAGTTATCCGGAAATGATTCTCATGGAACTTCCGGAAGACAGTTCCATCCGGGGACCGCTTCTCAGCATAAAAACATCCGGTCAGCGGGCCACTGCCATTTTGCAGGATCTCCTCTCTCTTGCCCGCAGCGGAATTCCCCGAAAGGAAATTGTCAGTCTCAACCGGATTATCCGGAAATATCTGAAAAGCCCGGCGCATGAGCAGCTCCGCAGCACTTATCCCGATATCCGGATCCCTTTTCTGCCTGCGGAAGATCTGCTGCATATCTGCGGTTCTCCGGATCATCTGGAAAAAGCAGTGGCAAATCTGATATTCAATGCTGCCGAAACTGTGAAAACAAAAGGGACTGTCACCATCGCGACGGAAAACCGTTATATGGACAGACCTTTCAGCGGATATGATACTATCCGGGAAGGTGATTACTGTGTACTGAGAGTGGAGGATGATGGCCCCGGCATTTCCCCGGAAGACAAAGAAAAAATATTTGAACCCTTTTACAGCAAAAAAGTTATGGGGCGCAGCGGAACCGGCCTGGGCATGGCGGTGGTGTGGGGAACAGTCCACGATCACGGCGGATATATCCATATTGACAGTCCCGATGAAGGGGGGAATGTCTTTGAACTCTATTTTTATGCCAGCAGAGAAAAGGAAACCCACACAGAAATCACTCTGAAAGACTTCAGCGGAAACGGCGAAACGGTTCTGGTGGCAGATGATATGGAGGATCAGCGGGAAATTGCCTCACTGATGCTGCAAAAACTGAATTACCGGGTGCATACGGTTGCGGACGGAAATGCTGCCGTGGAATGGCTGACAAAAAACAGCGCAGACATTCTGCTGCTGGATATGATTATGGATCCCCGCATGGACGGACTGGAAACCTATCAGCAGATTATTGCCATCCGGCCGGGGCAGAAAGCCGTTATTACAAGCGGCTTTCCGGAAAATGAACGGGTTGCGGCGGCCCGGAAACTGGGGGCGGGAGCTTATCTGAGAAAGCCCTATACCATGGAAAAACTGGGAAAGGCCATAAAAGAAGAACTGAAGCGGAGGCAGTAATTTCAGGGAGGGTGTCAGGGGTTCGGTGTCAGGGGTTCGGGGTTCGGTGTCAGGGGTCAGGTGTTCGGTGTTCGGTGTTCGGTGTCAGGTGTTCGGTGTCAGGGGTCCGGTGTTCGGTGTTCGGTGTTCGGTGTCAGGGGTTCGGTGTTCGGTGTTCGGTGTTCGGTGTCAGGGGTTCGGTGTTCGGTGTTCGGTGTCAGGGGTTCGGGGTCAGGGGTTCGGGGTTCGGTGTCAGGGGTTCGGGGTCAGGGGTTCGGGGTTCGGTGTCAGGGGTCAGGTGTTCGGTGTTCGGTGTCAGGGGTTCGGTGTTCGGTGTTCGGTGTTCGGTGTCAGGGGTTCGGTGTTCGGTGTCAGGGGTTCGGTGTTCGGTGTTCGGTGTTCGGTGTTCGGTGTTCGGTGTTCGGTGTTCGGTGTCAGGGGTTCGGTGTTCGGTGTTCGGTGTTCGGTGTCAGGTGTTCGGTGTTCGGTGTTCGGTGTCAGGTGTTCGGTGTTCGGT
>JAABRU010000212.1 GCA_011390755.1 Desulfobacteraceae bacterium
GATCTAGAAAGGCCCGGGCCTTAGCGAAATTTTTGGGGGAATCGGCTATATTTTCGGCCTTATGGGAGTGGTTTTATATTTCAAATCCCGGCAGAATAAATATTGATTTTTCAGTTATAACTTCCTCTGAAAGTTCAGAAAATACGTCATTCCCCCGGAATCCGCAACGTTTTCAAAAGCAGAGTATGCCGGGCTTTCGCAGGAATGATATAGTGCTCTGTCAGGTTTTGAATGACGGTGTAATGTAACATACCCTTTGAGAAAATCGGATGCTCCCGACTTCCGGCCCGGCCGGACACGGTTCCGGGGCGGATTCCGCTGTCGTCAGTCCGGTCGGTCTGCACAGGGGTCAGATCGTTATTCTGAATATATTCAGATGGTAACTGATTTTCTCAATCGGGGTGTTACATTACAGAATGACGGTTTATGTTACTCCTGTAAAGGCGTATTGCATATGCCCCGAAGCCGTTCATAGGGGCGTATGCAATACGCCCCTGCTGCATAGTCAGTTTTGATTTTATGACTTCCGAGTCCCGAACCGTGAGGAAGGGGAGCGCGGAACCGCTGTCTTCAGGTCATAATTTCAAAATTGACAGAGCACTACAGAGTCGCAGATAAAATTTCAGGGTCTTGCATACCCGTCAGTTTATCCCTGACAAAACAATAGGGACTTTTCACCGATGCATCAATTATGATCGAAGAAATTTTTGCAACAGGAGATTCTCCGCTGCACAGATGCGATCCCAGAAGCAGGGTGGCATTTGCCACCCTGCTTTCTTTTGTGATCGCTGTTTCCGAACAGTTTCCGGCCCTTTGGCTTGGACTGGCCTATTCACTCATACTGCTTCTCATGGCCCGACTGCATCTGCGGGAAGTGATGAAAAGGGTGCTTATCCTGTGGGGGGTTCTGATTTTCTTATGGATCATCCTGCCCCTGACCTTTGAAGGAGAAAGTCTGTACCGGATCGGCAAACTGAATCTGAGCCGGGAGGGGTTTCTTCTTTGTGCGCGCATCAGTCTCAAATCCAATAGCATTTTGCTGATATTTATTGCCCTGGTCACCACCATGAATTTCAGCACCCTGGGTTATGTGCTCAATTTTTTCCGTATTCCGGAAAAACTGGTGCATCTGCTCCTGCTGACCTACCGTTATATATTTGTCATAGAGCAGGAATACCACCGGCTTCTCCGGGCAGCCAGGATCCGCAGCTTTCACCCCAAAAGCAGTCTGCATACCTATAAAACCTATGCTTATCTCGTCGGGATGCTTTTTGTCCGGGCTTCCGCACGGGCGGAAAGGGTGTACCAGGCCATGAAGTGCCGGGGATTTCATGGGAAATTCTACTGCCTGCAGGAATTCACCTTTAGCCGGACAGACCGCATATGGACTGTTTCTGCCCTGACTGGAATTGCAGTTCTGATTTTTATGGAACTTGTGGGAAATCTATGATACCTGCATTATTCACACGTTTTAGTGTTCTGTCAAATAAATTTTTTGCCCTTTTAAAAGTCCGGACCGAGGAGCCCAAACTTTCAGTCTGGCACTCCTCCGCAGCTTTTCTGAGTGTGCAGAAATATATTTGACAGTCCATCTAGTGCTCTGTCAAGGTTAATCTGACGGGTATGTAACATATTGAATTTTTTTTGTAGGGTGGGCAAAAGCGCAGCGATGCCCACCGATTCAGGTGGGCACGGAAAAACATGTGCCCACCCTGCAAAAAATTCAACCCGTCATTTAAACCTTGACGGAACACTAGTCCCTGGCAGATAAACTGCTGATTAATTTGCTTATACGGAAATACGGCTTCAAAACTCAGTTTTTTGTGTCTTCCTGCATTTACTGCAAAAAACTGATTTATGAATAATTCAGGGATACAGGGTTTCAGATATTTATTGGGAAAGAAAGGAAAAAATATCTACTGCTTTGTCAGGGCTAAAAATTAGGGTTGGGTATCGCATAATCTATTTGCACAATTATAAATTAAAATCTGTTTACCCTAAAATTGATGGTTTCGTAAAAAGTCAAAACCTAAAATTTTCAGCGCAATATGTTGTGTATAATTGCTCCGGTAATCGCTATATAATGTAGCAAAATTTTTATCGAAGGACTTTTTACGGGTTCATCAAA
>JAABRU010000213.1 GCA_011390755.1 Desulfobacteraceae bacterium
GGCACGCACGGTTTTCAAAACCGTGTTACAGCAGACTTTGCCGGAAATAAAAAAATGACAGAAAAACCTTATTTCCGATAATTTTTGATATAACCCGTCAGATAAATGTTGACAGAACACTACCTGCATTATTCATACGTCCCGCCAAAATCAGGATATGTTACGGATAAATAGAAGAGTTCAGAAAAACGGTTTTACAAGCTGTTTTTGATGAATATGTAAAAAGTCCGGATTCCTGATTCTGCGCCATTCCGTTGAAAGCCGAAATACAGTATTTTCAGCATGTTCTGTACTCCGGCGTTCGCCGGAGTGACGGAGTTTTGACTTTTTACCGGTTCATCATTTTTATGGCGTATTTCAGGAGAAGGTTTCCTGCCCCCGAAAGAATTGTTTATTTCCGCTTTATACCTGAATCACCTGATGAACCTGCTTTTTTCATCAGCCGATCTGACTCACCGTCAGACTGCCATCTGTATTTATGTATATTTCAATATGTTCTTTACAAATTTGCTATTTTTTCATATAAACCTTTCTCATCTGCAAAGCAGTAACTCATCGTCTGCACCGAAAATTTTCCGAATTTTCATATAAAATTACAGAGAAAGGATAGAATAATGACGCAGAAAATTATCAAAAACAGTGACGGTTCCCTGCAGGTACCGGATCAGCCGGTCATTCCTTTTATTGAAGGAGACGGCATCGGCCCCGACATCTGGCGGGCCACCCGGAATGTAATTGACAGTGCAGTGGAAACCGCTTATTCCGGGAAGAAAAAAATCCAATGGCTGGAAACCGATGCCGGGGAAAAAGGTTTTGAACGCTGCGGGGAATGGCTGCCTGATAAAACACTGGATACCATCCGGGAATATGTGGTTGCCATCAAAGGCCCCATGACGACACCCGTCGGTAAGGGCATCCGCAGCCTGAATGTGGCCATCCGCCAGAAACTGGATCTCTATGCCTGTGTCCGGCCGGTCCGTTATATTAACGCAGTTCCCAGCCCCATGAAATCTCCGGAAAAAGTGAATATGGTCATTTTCCGGGAAAATACGGAAGACCTTTATGCGGGGATTGAATGGGAATCCGGTTCCGAAGAAGTAAAAACACTTATCACCTTCCTCAAAGAAAAAATGAATACCGAAGTGCTGCCGGAATCCGGTATCGGTATCAAACCCATCAGTCCCCAAAATACAAAACGGCTGGTTGCCAGCGCGATTTCCTATGCCATAGACCGGGGCTATCCTTCCGTAACCCTGATGCATAAAGGCAATATCATGAAATTTACCGAAGGGGCATTTGCCAAATGGGGCTATGAAGCGGCCAAAGAGCAGTTCGGAGATAAAACCCTCACGGAGACCGAACTCTATGACAAATACAACGGGAAACAGCCCGAAGGCAAGGTTCTTATCAAAGATCGGATTGCCGACATGCTTTTCCAGCAGGTGCTGCTGCGTCCGGATGAATATCATGTAATCGCCACACCGAACCTGAACGGGGATTATCTTTCCGATGCCCTGGCCGCGCAGATCGGCGGTCTGGGAATGGCTCCGGGAGCCAATATCGGGGATGAATGCGCAGTGTTTGAAGCCACCCACGGCACGGCCCCGAAATATGCCGGGCTGGACAAGGTAAACCCCGGCTCCCTGATCCTTTCGGGCGCGATGATGCTGGATTATATGGGTTGGAACGAAGCCGCGGAACGGATACGTTCCGGTATTGCCGCGGCCGTGCAGGCCGGAACCGTCACCTATGATCTGGCCCGTCAGATCAAAGGTTCCACTGAAGTAAAATGTTCGGAATTTGCGGATGCAATCATCGCCCAAATGAAAAATATCTGATGCAAACCGTCTTCCTTTATCCTGTTCCGGTTTTATCCCTTTTCTGCAATCCTGGCGGGATAAAGAGAATGATAAAAGAGGTCATGCATGGAAGAACTTTTCCGCCTGCGGACATATATTGAGCAGAATCATAAAGCAGAAGCGCTGATACTGATCGGGGAAATGGAAGAAATGGGACGTGACGGCAAAATCTGCAAAATTCTGAATTATACCGATGTGCTGCTGCATTATCTGATTGTCAAATATGCCGAAAGACGTCTGACCCGCTCCGGCGAAGCCACGGCACGGAATGCGGTGGATATGATTCTGCGCGTCAACCGCCGGAGGGAGTCCGGCAGTTTTTATCTGGACAAAACGGCACTGGAGGAAGTTATCCGGGAATCCTGGAAAATGGCTTTGCGCAAAGCATCTTTTGATGCTTTTGAAGGCCGTTATGATGAAACAGAACTGGGGGAAAAAGTGGATGCATCCCAGATTCAGAAAGAGGCGCTCCAGATGATTCTGGCAGGTATGGGGCAGACGGAATAAATTGGAGTGTAACCAAAAGAGTGCAAATGGCCCGGATTCCGACTTTCAGGAGTTCACGAAAAACAGGGCGGCAAAATCCCCCGGATAACTTTCTGCACCACTGGGTTCCACTGAATACATTTTC
The DNA here is from genome assembly GCA_011390755.1 of Desulfobacteraceae bacterium. GTDB lineage: Bacteria > Desulfobacterota > Desulfobacteria > Desulfobacterales > Desulfococcaceae > JAABRU01. The sequence goes on from JAABRU010000213.1 coordinate 2,491, forward strand.
AGAAGCAAAGAGATGGTTTTGCGCGGCGGTGTTTTGTCCGGAAGAAACAATGATCCGCATTCTGCAAAAAGCGGAACAGGGCCAGGCATTTTTTTTCTGTTTCTTCCGGGCTGCCGCTGTTATCCAGCAGAATATCGGCCTGTTTTTTCTTCTCTTCAGCGGGTATCTGGGAGCGAATCCGGGCCAGCGCGGCTTCTGCGGAAAGTAAATTGCGTTTCATCAGGCGTTTCTGCTGCAAATCCTCCGGGATCCAGACAAGAATGACAGGAAATATTTCTTTCTGCATACCGGATTCAAACAGCAGGGGAATATCCTGAATCACCACGGCATCCGGCTGTTTTTTTTCTGCCCGGTGCCGCTGTTTTTCCATTTCCGCAAAAACATGGGGATGGACAATGGCATTGAGCCGTTCTCTTTTTTCACGATCCCGGAAGATGATATTCCCCAGGGCATCCCGGTTGATTTCACCGTCCGGAAGCAGAATTTCCGGCCCGAATTCCTCCCGGATGTTTTCCCATGCCGGAAGCCCTTTCCGCACTGCATCACGGGCAATCCCATCCGCATCTATAATAATCGCCCCGGCTTTTTGCAGACAGGCAGATACTGTTGATTTTCCGCTGGCAATGCCGCCGGTCAGTCCTGCAGTTATCATATCCGTCTCCTGAATCATAATCAGCAGATCGAAAAATTTTCCCCGGATACGGTTTTGCAACTGCCCCGGAAACTTTTCAATCTGCCGGTAATGAATGTATTAGACATTATCGGAAATAAGAAATGATGCCTCAGCAACCTTTATGTCCCGTAGGGACAACAGAAAACAGCCCGGCAGTTTACTGCCGGGATCGGGATTCCATATCTGAATCAGTCCCGCAGGGACGGCAGAACTTCCTGAATATGCTTATTTTTCTGCCGTCCCTACGGGACTTCTGTGTATTGGTTCACTGTATCCCGGCATTAAAATGCCGGGCTATTATCTGACACCCCTGCGGGGTTAAGAAATACCGAATGTTATTTCCGATAATGTCTATTGATAAAGGGGTAAATCCCCTGATGAAGATTCCCCTGCCCCCTCTTTTCCAAAGGGGGAGAGAAATTGAAAAAAGATATCCGGGGAAATGAGCTGCTTCCGAATGATTATCCTCCATCCGCAATATAATCATTCTGCCGACTTTTTCCTGTAAAATATCCTTTTTTTTATTCGGCAGCCAGACAGTATAATCAATGAAGCGGGGATGAAAAAAGATATGCACGGGCATTTGCAAACGCACAAAAAAGAACATCGCTATGTTTATCCTTGATATTCATGATTTCAGACAGTACAATAATGGCAAAGTCCTAAAAAGCCGGTCTGTAAGGGTGTACTGCATACGCCCGCTGCACAGGTCGGGGGGCGTATGCAATACACCCCTATGGAAAAAATTCCTTAAGGCAGCAGTACTGCTGCAAAGGTGGTGATGTATTTTATTTAATGATTACAGAAAAATTTATCATTCACAAGTACATTTTTTTGAATCCAGAAATCAAAGGTATCAAATGCAGTCATCAATTATTTTGGCAGTTGACGACGATCCCGATAATCTTATTGTCATCCGGGAACTGATTCGGCATTACTGTGCCGAGTGCAGGATTATTACCGCCCCGAATGCAGTAAAAGGACTGGCAGTTGCAGCAGAATCCTTACCTGATATGGCACTGATTGATGTACAGATGCCGGATATGGACGGTATAGAAATGTGCCGGAAACTCAAAGCATCTCCCCGTACCCGGCATATCCCCCTGATTTTACTGACAGCACACGCTGCCACAACTTCCCTGAAAGTAACGGGACTGGAGGCCGGAGCCGATGATTTTATCTCCAAACCAGTGGAAGGTTTTGAACTTGCGGCCCGTATCCGGGTAATGCTGCGGATAAAAAAAGCAGAGGATATTCTGCGCCGGGAAAAAGAAGGTCTGCTGCTTGCTGTGAATGAACGCAGTCAGCAGCTGGCAAAGATTGAAAAACGGTATCAGATGCTTTTTGATAATGCCAATGATGCCATTATTGTCCGCAGTTTTGAAGGAAAAATTCTGGATGTAAACCAGGTGGCATGTGAACGCCTGGGATACACGCGGAAAGAACTTCTGAAAATGCACATGAACGATATTCTGACACAGGAAAATGCACAACTTCTTCCGGAACGTACCCGGATACTCAGGGAAAAGGGAAATCTGATTTTTGAATCGGCCCATAAACGGCGGGATGGTACTGTAATTCCTGTTGAATCCGGCTGCCGTCTGATGGAATATGATGATACACTGATTGTCATGGCTATTTCCAGAGATATTTCGGAACGGAAACAGGCCGAAAAAGAAAAGAACCGTCTGCACGCGCAGCTGCAGCAGGCCCAGCGTCACGAAGCCATCGGAACCCTGGCAGGCGGAATTGCCCATGATTTCAACAATATTCTTTTCCCGATTATCGGCTATACCGAAATGACAATGGATGATGTCCCCCCGGACAGCCTGGCGTATAAAAATCTGCTGGAAGTGCTGAAAGCCGCCAACCGGGCAACACAGCTGGTGCAGCACATTCTGACTTTCAGCCGGAGTACGGAAGAGGAGAGAAAACCGCTTCTTCTGCAGGTAATTATCAAAGAGGCCCTCAAACTGATTTCCGCCACTATCCCCAAAACCATCGGCATCCGGCAGGATATTGACAATAACTGCGGGCCGGTGCTGGCCGATCCCACGCAGATTCATCAGATTATCATGAATCTGTGCACCAATGCCTATCATGCCATGCAGGAAAAAGGGGGAGAACTGCAGGTTTCTTTAAAGGAAGTCCGGATTTCTTCCGAAGATCATATCGGAAATCTGCATACCCGGCCCGGAATGTATCTCCGCCTTATGGTCAGTGATACCGGATGCGGCATGGAGCCGGGCGTTATGAAAAATATATTTGATCCATATTTCAGTACCAAAGAACCCGGAAAGGGAACCGGGCTGGGCCTGGCCGTTGTTTTCGGTATTGTAAAAAGCTCCGGTGGTGAAATTACAGTGTACAGCAAACCGGGCATCGGTTCGACATTTTCTGTATACCTGCCCCGTGCATCAGGTACTGCCGATGAAAGAATTCCCGAAGAATCCCAAACTGTTCCCCGCGGCACAGAGCGGATTCTGCTGGTGGATGATGAACAGCAGATTATTAAGATGGAAAAGAAAATGCTGGAAAACCTGGGTTATCATGTCACGGCAAAGGCAGGCAGCCGGGAGGCCCTGGAATGTTTTCGGCAGCAACCCCATGCATTTGATCTGATAATCAGCGATCAGGCCATGCCCCATATGGCCGGTTCCCGACTGGCCGAAATGCTGATGCAGATCCGTCCCGAAATTCCCATTATTCTCTGCACCGGTTTCAGCGAAACTTTTTCCGCAGAAGATGCCCGAAGAATCGGTATCCGTGAATTTTTACTCAAACCCCTGGTAAAAAAAGATCTGGCCAGGGCCATCCGCAGGGTGCTGGATCAGGAATAAAAGCCGCCTTTTTTCCGCCTGCGCTGCCCCTTGCTGAGGGGCCGCTGCCGGAGCAGTACATAACTTGCCCCTGCCCCGCCGTCGCAGGAGCGGGCACTGCAGAACGCCATCACCCATTTCCGCCATAATCCTGTGGAAAGCCAGCCGCATACTTTTGTTTTCAGTACCGGCATAAGCGGAGAGGAAAGCCCCCGGCCATGTACAATCAGCACAAGTCTTTTTCCGGAAGAAAGGGAACGTTTCAGAAAATTATCCAAAACTTCACGGGCCTCAAAAACATTCAGGCCGTGCAGATCAACATAATCCTGTACCGAAAAATCCCCTCTGCGCAGACGGCGGAGTATGAGCGGACTGACATTGCAGCCCCTCCCTTCCATATATTCGGGCGTATCCGAAACAATAAATCCCTCCCCGGAACGGATAAGATTCCGGAGTCTGGCAAGTGTGTCCGGGTGACTGTCATCCGCGGGAGTATCCCGCTCTGCCCGCAGGGGTCGCTGATTCCGGATGATGCAATTATTCCACGAGAGGGGCACGACATCCGACATGGCCTCTGCAAAGATGCGATCTTCATCTTTGCTGCTGCAGACCGAAGCATAGGATTCCGGAATCCTTTGCCGTGCGGAAGTCGGGGAATGTTCCGGGAGGCGGATATTTCTTTTTTTCAGCATTTTCCCAAGCATCTCAAAAGGTTTATGCATGGATTTCTCCCCATGTTTTTTTTTCTCTTTCATGCCGCACCTCCCTGCTTTTCTGTCAGTCTGAAACTCAAGGGTAAAAAACAAATACCTCATCTGAAGTTCTGTAAGATCAGCATAGCACATTTACCGGGCAGCGTCCGGTAACGGGGGAATATTCCTTCAGTCAGCAGCATTGCCCGCCGGGGGAGGGGGATTTTCCGCTCACCACAATGACATTGGCGCACCGCCCGGAATCATCATTCAGTAATCCAAAGGGAAAATGTTTTTTTTGCTTTCTCCTTTTCTGTAGCGGAAATAATCGCGGAGAATACGTCTGTGATCAAATACAACAGGGGAAGGAAGGGTATCTTCCCTGAAAAAAGCCACACGGACCGCATCATCATTTGCCCCGGGTTCCCCTTCCCCCCCGGCAATAAATACAGTTGTTACCGTGTGATGCCGGGGATCACGATCCGGGTCTGAATAGCTGTAAAACTGTTCTTTCAGTTTTACATGCAGGGATGTTTCTTCTTCTGCCTCACGCCGCGCAGCTTTTTCCAGGGATTCTCCGTAATCCACAAAACCGCCGGGCAGTGCCCATCCGTATGGGGGATTGCGCCGTTCAATGAGCAGAATTCCCTGTGCGGTTTCGATGATAATATCCACTGTAAGCAGGGGATTTCTGTATTTTGTTTCCATGATTACAGCTCCGTCACTCCTGCCGGAATCAGGCAGGCAAACACCAGTGTTTCATTTCCTTTGTTCCGGATCTGATGTTCCTCATTTCCGGGGATAAAAACTGTATATCCGGCTTTTACAGGAAAGCAGTCACCATTGGAAAAAACTTCGCCTGTGCCGGAATGGAAAAATATTTCATGCTCCCAGTCATGGGAGTGCCGGGGGGTAAATCCCCCGGATGCAATTTCAAATATCCGCATACAGAAATTGGGCGCGCCGTCGTCTTTTCCTATGGCAACCCGTCCGCTGACCCCTTTTACAGCCCCGCTGTCAAAGTGCCGGGCCGGTATATTACTGTAATGCTGTATTTTCATATCTCTTCCTTTCCGTTTTCAATTTTTTTGATTTTGGCCGCGAAGGATTCTTCCAATATCATAATCATCAGTTCATTGGGGGAAAGAGAAGAATTTTTTGCGGCTTCTTCGATTTGCCGGTAAAGTGCTTTGGGAATTTTCAGCATCGTAATTTTATTATTGTAAAAATAACCGGATGCATCAAATTTTGATCCGCCTGCCAGACCGGCCAGACCCAAAACGGCAAAGAGCGGTAATCCGACAGCACCTCCCAGGGCGGCTATGCCGACTCCGCCCAGGGATGCACCCATAACAACCCCGATTGTGGTCAGACTGAGCTTGCCTCCCTCGGCTTTGGCCAGGTCTTCCCATATCTGAGACCATTGTTTTCGGAAATCATTATTTTTCCGGTAAGATGAAATCAGATCTTTTATATTTGTGATTTTATGCATTTTCATAAGATCTGACAGACGGTCGGTATATTGCCGGAAACGTTTCGGGGTTTGTTTGATATTATCAAATGTGTTCATATTTTTCCCTCCCTTATGACGAACTTATGATGCTGAAATTTTTATAATGAATTGAAAGAACAAAATTTCCCTTTACAAAGGGGAACTGAATGTTTCCCTCTTTGAAAAAGAGGATGGGGAGCCCTAAGGTGATTTCCAAATATCAGTGTATCGCTTCTGAAGGAGTCACAGCGAAGCATGAAAGTTTTCCCGTTCCCGCGCTCCGCCCCAATGGCATTAGGTTAAGGGCGGAGGAGTCCCGAACTGAAAGTTTGGGACACTGAAATGACTGGGAAAATCCGGCCAGAATTCCGTTTCACTTCATTTTGGCACTCCAAAAATTTCTTAACTTAACGGCCGCCCGGGAACGGGTCAGAGCTGCGCGGAGTGCGAAAAATAAGGCCGAAGCCGGTTTTTCGCAGAC
>JAABRU010000214.1 GCA_011390755.1 Desulfobacteraceae bacterium
ATGGTGTTCTGCAAAACAGCGCAGTACTGTCTCCGCCTGTTTTCTGCCGAATATTTTTTTTACGGTTTATACCTGCTTTCTGATAAACGTAAAAAATAACAGACAGAACAATTATGCGAAAAAAGATTGCAACCGTTTTATAATCTGATATGCTGATATAAGTCAGTTTTTCCCCGATATTTTCCGAAACTTCCAGCACATCCCCCCAGCGGGAACCGTCCGGAATGGAAAAACGGTGCTCCCCGCGGGCACGGAACACGGCTTTCTGCTTTTCACTGAACTTTTTCCCCTGCTGCTTTTCCAGTCTCGCAATGGCCTCATCGGCCTCATGCTCCCACTGGTCACAAAGACGCTTGTAAAACATCAGGGATAAAATATAATTCTTATAATCCTGCCCGGCAGTCTTGCCCCGCAGAATATTCGCCGCCCCCCACAGATGGGCCTCAAGCTGCTGCTGTGTCATTCTCATAGGATACCGAAACTGCTTTCTGTTTTACTTTTTCTCTGCGTATAAATTTATCAACCGATCTTTCCAGGTCTTCCAATTTAAGTTTGTTTCTTGAATTTATTATGGCAGTTTTCATGGCTTCCTGGGTAATCATTTTAATATCTGCGGGGGAGAGATTTTCAGACTTTTGTGAAATGGCCTGTAAATCCATACCGGATTCCCTCTTTATGGATTTCATATATAATTCAAAAAGAGCTTTTCTGGCTTTTTCATCAGGCAATTCATAATAGATAACATCATCAAATCTGCGCCATATGGCAGGATCAAGTATATTCTGATGATTCGTGGCAGCAAGCAGAATGCTTTCTCCCCTGAAGTTATCAAGCATCTGCAAAAAATTATTTACGACCCTTTCCCTTTCAATATATTCCCTGACTACTTCTTCAAAAGCTTCATTGTCTCTTTTGCTGAAGCAAATAAAAAGCTGTTTTATTAAATCTGAGCCTGTCATTATGATTCACTTTTTTATACTGCGTTTTCCACAGATTAATAATATATTATCAAGGGAGTATAAGCATATACCGTCTCACATTCTGAAAATATTATCAAACCATAACTGAACAAAATTTAATTTTTTGGAATATTTTTTAATACCACATCCTCTCCACCCCAATCAATAAATTTTTATCCCTTTTCAAAACAGACTGTTTTAGAACCGGAATTTCCCCACAAAAAAAGGAGCCAGGCAAAATGCCTGACTCCCTGATTTTCTGTTGGTGCCGGGGGCGGGAATCGAACCCGCATGACCTTGCGGTCGGAGGATTTTGAGTCCTCTGCGTCTACCAGTTTCACCACCCCGGCCTGATTTGTGCTTCTTTATATTGAAATTATACTGTCCTGTCAACAAAATTGCGGGAATATCTGTCGGCAATTTTCAGAATATCCTTTGCAGGCACAGTACCTTCCCGTAATATTTCCGGAAAACCGGGGGTCATATCCACGACTGTTGAACCGCTTCCGCCTTTGAGTGTTCCGGCATCAATTATCAGATCTGCATTTTGGGCAATGCTGCTGTCCAGTTCGGAAATCCGGTCACATCCCGGCAGACCGGAAAGGTTGGCGCTGGTTCCGGTGATGGGACAGCCTGCGGCGCGGATCAGAGCGACTGCCACCGGATGACGGCAAAGACGGATACCGATTTTTCCGCTTCCCGCAGTCAGGTTCTGGGGAATTTCCGGCCTTGCCTCCAATACAATGGTCAGGCCACCGGGCCAGAAATATTCCATGATGGCAAAAGCGGGCTGCGGAACTGACCGGGCCAGCCGATCCAGTTCTTTGCGGTTTCCGATTAAGACCAGAATCGCTTTTCCGGAGGAACGGCCTTTGATCCGGAAAATTTTATCCACGGCTTCCGGATCCAGGGCATTGACCCCGATTCCGTAAAGTGCGGAAGTGGGGAAAACGGTCAGACCGCCCTTTCGGATAATCCCCGCTGCTTCCGCTATGACTTCGGGCCGCGGGATATCCGGTTCTGTCTTTTTTATATTCGGGCGATTATTCAACAGATACAGTTCATTTTTTCTGCTTTGCGCTCCACCTCTTTGGCCATATCTGCTTTGAACATTGCCAGCATTTTTGCAAGTTCCGGATCAGACAGTGCCAGGATCTGGACGGCCAGAATGGCCGCGTTCCTCGCTCCGGGTTTTCCCAGAGCTACCGTGGCCACGGGAATGCCGGGCGGCATCTGCACGGTGGAAAGCAGGGAATCCAGTCCCTGCAGACAGGAGGAATCAATGGGAACCCCGATGACCGGCAAAGTGGTATGCGCGGCAATCACACCGGCCAGATGGGCCGCATGTCCGGCTCCCGCTATAATGATTTTCATGCCTCGGTCGGCTGCCTCAGATGCAAATTTTGCGGCCCTTTCCGGGCTGCGGTGGGCCGAGGCCACGGTGATTTCATAGGGAATGCCGAATTTTTTGAGAATGCCTTCGGTCTCCTGCATGACTTTGAGATCGGAATCACTGCCCATGACAATGCCCACCAGGGGCTTCTGTTCAAAGCGTTTCAGGGCTTTTCTGCCAATATCTTTGCGGAAATGCACATCCTTCCAGGTGATTTTCTCCACTGCCTGATAGGCTTTTTTTATGGCTTTTTCCACAGTATCGCCCAGGGCCGTCACACCCAGCACCCGTCCTCCGCTGGTCACAATACCTTTCTCTGTCGCGGCGGTTCCCGCGTGGAAGACAAAGACATCCTTCATTTTTGCGGCCTGATCCAGCCCGGTGATGGGGATTCCTTTTTTATAGGATCCGGGATATCCGCCTGCGGCCATGACCACGCATACGGTGGCCCGTTCATCAATCTCCAGGCTGCATTCATGGAGTTTCCCGTCAATAATGGCTTCCATGATCGGGACAATATCGTTTTTCATGCGCATGAGCAGGGGCTGGGCTTCGGGATCTCCGAATCGGCCGTTGAATTCCAGCACCCGGATACGGTCCTTATCTATCATGAGACCGGCATAGAGAACCCCTTTATAGGGACATCCCTCGGCTGCCATGCCTTTTACCGTGGGAATCATGATTTCCTGCATGATCCGCTTGTGCATATAACGGTCAATCACCGGCGCGGGGGAATAGGCTCCCATGCCGCCGGTATTTGGGCCTTTGTCATCATCATATACGGGTTTGTGATCCTGGGAGGAGGGAAGGGGCAGTACGGTTTTTCCATCGGTATAGGCCAGAAAGGAGGCTTCTTCCCCTACCAGGCATTCTTCAATCACCACTTTGCTTCCGGCATCGCCGAAGGCTTTTTCTTTCATTATCTGATCCAGGGCTTTCAGGGCTTCCGCTTCGGTGGCGCAGACAATAACGCCTTTGCCCGCGGCCAGTCCGTCGGCTTTGACGACAATGGGAACCCCCATTTTCCGGATACAGGCTTCGGCTTTTTTATAGGAAGTGAATGCTTCTCCCTTTGCAGTGGGAATGCCGTATTTGCGCATCAGGTTTTTGGCAAAGGATTTGCTGGATTCAATCTGTGCGGCTTTCTGAGAGGCTCCGAAAATGCGCAGTCCCTCTTTTTCAAACATATCCGTGATGCCTGCGGAAAGCGGGCCTTCCGGGCCGACAACCGTGAGATCAATATTCTCTTTTTTGGCAAATGCCAGCAGTTCTTTGACGTTTTCCGCATCAATGGGAACGCATTCGGCCATTTCCGCAATACCGCCGTTTCCGGACGCGCAGTAAATTTTCTTTACTTTGGGACTTTGGCGGATTTTCCAGATCAGGGCATGTTCTCTGCCCCCGCCGCCGATGACCAGTATTTTCATTTTATCCTCCGTGTATCAGGATTCAGGATTACAATTGGGAACTACTGAGTGTCTGTTTCATACGATTGCAATGCTGTTTATTTAAATCTGCTGTTCCTCAAGGTATTTATGAATAATACCGGAAACCAGCGATTCATAAGGTATGCCCTGTTCCAATGCCCTGTTTTTCAATCGGTCAATATCCTGTTTTGATATACTTATATTGATCTTTTCGATTCCGGAAAATGTTGCTTTTGCCGCTGCTTCAGCTTTTTTCTTTTCCGCATCAAAATTGGCAATCCGTCTCCATTCACCCCGCTCAACGGATTCCATCATATCTTTTTCTTCCTCATCCAAATATTTGAAAGGGTCTTTCATAGCTTCACCTCACAAAAAACAATTTCTTCAAACGATATGCCTCTTTCCTGTTTCAGTATTTCATTTTTACTATGACTCCGGTTGAATATTTTCATATCGAAAAAAATTTATGCTTTCGCAGGCTTGCCCAATTTTTTTGTATCATGTTCATTGTCATATTTTTTCAATATCATGCGGACCTGTTCAGATGAAACACCAGATTGCTCATTTTTTGAATAAATCGTAATCAGAATAACATCGTTATGTGTTTTCAAATAATAAATAAACCGGTACCCGGATCGCTTACCATTTCGGATGTCTGAATTTCTGACCCGTACTTTAAAAAGGGTATATCCTTTTGTTCCGGGAATCTGATCACCGATAAAGTTGATGGTCTCGTAAAAAGTCCGAAAATCAGGTTTTGATACATATTAACGCTCTGATTTTATTAATAGTGATTTTTGAAATTCGGACTTTTTACCGATTCATCAAAGTTACCTTTTTCAATTTCACTTATGACAGGCTGAATATCTGAGCGTATATGTCGGTATTTTTTTTGCCAATGCATGTAAATTTCTTTTAAATTCAGGTGTAAATCTGATAGTTACCGTTGATTTTCCCTCAGTCTGCATCAATTCCTTCCCACAAGTCTTCCAATGGCATAGTTTCACCGGACATAGCCTCTTTCCAACCTGTCATGAAACTGTCCTCGGCCGGTTTTAACATCACACTTTCACGGAAGAGACGAATAATATTTAATAAGGCAGGTATATATTCTTCCGGTGTTGCCTGTATTTCTTTAATAAGTAAATTTTCATATGTGATATGGTAATTTTCCATTGTATGCCTTGATAAAGTCCAAGTATCAAATAAAAAAGATTATATGATAAGAATTAACTGATAAATCAGTAAGAAATTTCATCTCTCAATGTTTCGTCAAACCGGCAAAAGCCGGAATGACGAGGAGAGAATGGATTGCTGCTTTTTTAAAAAGCCGGGTATCAATTTATGTACCAGTACCACTGCCTCCATCACTATCTTCATCACAATTCTCTCCCACACATGGCGGACTCCCCCACTTCCGGTAGTTCCACATGCACTGATAAAAAGGCAGGAGACAAAAATCAAAATTGTTGCAAGCAATGTTTTTAAAAATTTCATTTTGTCCTCCATTTCTCCAAAATTTAATCCGTAAATGATAAAATAAGCAAAGGATCGGACTATCCGTTTCCCTGCCAGCAATTTGCGTTATGGAAATATCCTGTAAATATCTTTTCGATGAGCAATCCGCTGACAAATAATGAGTTTTTCCTTTTTGACAATTGTAATACCCATCCGATAGCTGCCAATACGTATCTTATATTTATCCTGATATCCTGTCATCTGTTCAACATAGCCTTTAACAAAAGGATTTCCTGAAGATAACTCACTGAATGCGATTTCCTCGCCCCGTAATCGAATCTCTTTCGGCAACTGAGCAAGTTCTTTCAGAAATGTTTTGGTATATTCAACTTTCCATTTCATTTTTGAAAGCCTTATAATAGGCAAGTGCAGATTCTCCTGACAGCCGTTCATCTGTCCGAGTTTCATCCATCAACCGGGATAAACCGTAATTTTCAATTATTTCTTCAAGATGTTCAAAATCACTGATCGGTATCTGAACAGCCACAGGCTTATGACTTTCATCATAGAGATAATATTTGTTTATCGCAAGCATATTCGCTCCAACGAACCGTTTTTAAGTAACCTACCGGAAATTTTCAGATATAAAGACTTCCGAAGTTTCAGAAACTTCGGAAGTCTTTGCGATAACCGGATGATGCCTCTATTCCCTATCCCCTTCTTTTCTGATGCTCTTCAAGACTCAGATTTATCAATCTGTCCAGCAGTTGGGAAAAACCGATTCCCGCGGCTTTGGCGGCCTGGGGCAGCAGACTGGTCTGGGTCATGCCGGGGATGGTATTGGTTTCCAGCACATACATATTTCCGTTCTCAAGGATAAAGTCCGTGCGGCTGTATCCCCGGCAGAAAAGGGCGTGATGTGCTGTGACAGCATAATCCTGTGCTGTTTCTGTCAGGGTTTCACTGATGCGGGCGGGACAGATTTCCTTTGTGGCACCGGGTTTGTATTTGGCTTCATAGTCAAAAAAATCATACCCTTCCCCCGGAATGATTTCAATAATGGGCAGGGCATGGGTTTCTTCATTGCCGATCACACCGCCGGTCAGTTCCGTTCCTTTGATATAGGCTTCGGCCAGAACAGTATGGTCATACCGGAAAGCATTCGCGACAGCCTCTTTCATTTTATCGGGAGAAGGGACAATGCTCATGCCGATGCTGGAACCGCCGCTGACCGGTTTGACAACAAGGGGATAGTTGGGAACATTTTTGAATTCCTCCGGATTGATATCCTCCCCTTTGCGGATTACACGGTAAGGCGGTACCGGCAATCCGGCTTTTTCATAAAGCTGTTTGGCGGCCAGTTTGTTCATGGCAAGCGCACTGCCCAGAACACCGGCCCCCTGGTAGGGAATATCCAGCAGTTCCAGAAGCCCCTGTATTGTGCCGTCTTCACCGTAAGGGCCGTGCAGAATAATCAGGGCAGCATCAATCTCTGCCGCATCTGTGACCAGTTGTTTCAGGTCGCTTTTCGGATCATAACGCCGGATATGGTATTTTTCTTTATCCAGCGCTTCATATACCTGGTTCCCGCTTTTGATGGATACTTCCCGCTCAGAGGATATTCCCCCGGAAAGCAGTGCAATGCGCAGTTTTTTCATATTTCCCCTGTTTACCGGTTTAATAGTTGATGTTTGGCCTGATTGAATTCTTCCCGTGTAATCAGTTTGTTTTCATAAAGACGGGCCAGTTCGCCCAATTCTCTTACACAGTCATTGGAGATATTTTCCACCTGCGGCAGGATTTCCGTTTCAAGGGGAATCATGGGAATTTCTCTTTCACCCGGGTTGCCGACTCTCAGGGAGGCCAGACCTCCCAGCAGACTGACTTCCACATCTCTGCCGCTGAACACGGGAAGATGCAGGAGTTCCTGAAGATTTTTGTTTTCTTCTTTCATCCGTCTGACAAGCCGGTATCCGGAATAACCAATCAGAACAGCACCACCGAGGAATATCCACAGCATATACTGAACAAAACCGCGGAAGAAAAGTACCAGACAGCCCAGTACAGCCAAAAGCAGCACATGAAGCAGCAGGATAAAGTAGGCTGTAAAAACCCCGCTCATCAGACCGCTGCTTTCTTTCTTTTTTTGAAAAGTTTTCATTATCGGAATCCTTATTTTCTATTTTTCAACCTTATTTTCTATTTTTCAATACGATCCACCACTTTTTCCATATACTTCTGCGGAAGTTCAAAATGGGCGGAAGTATTCCGTATTGTATTGAATTTCATAATCAGAAAATTCAGTTTTTTTATGGCACGGTATTTTTCCGGTGTATCCTCCATCCCGGCAATGAGCTCTTCTGTGCGGACAATTTCTTTTTTCAGTTCAATTTCCGGGGGGAGGCAGTCCGCATTTTTCAGTATTTTATATGCCAGACGAAGGTCTTCCGGAACATGAACGTCATCCTGATATTCCAGGGGTTTGCCGGAACCGGGCAGATTATTGAAATCGCCTTTCAACTGCGCCAGGCGGATACGCTCTTCCACAATTTTTCCAAATCCGTTTATCATAAAAAGTCTCCGGATTATCAAAAAAGGTATTTCCTCAGGAATATAAGATATTATGGGAGTTCAGCCTGAATTGTTCACAAATCAGTTTTTGCAGTAAATACAGGAAGACACAAAAAACTGAACTTTGAAGCCGTATTTTCGTATAAGCAAAATAATCAGCAGCTTATATTCCATGGACTACAACGTGTGAATGATGCAGTGTATCGTCAGGGTTAAAATGGCGGTTATCCGGAACATCTGCTTAGCCTGAATTATTCACAAATCAGTTTTTTGCAGTAAATACAGAAAGACACAAAAACTGAGTTTTGAAGCCGTATTTTCGTATAAGTAAATTAATCAGCAGCTTATCTGCAAGGGGCTAAAATGTGTGAATAATGCAGGTTAGAACCTATCCGGAATATCTGCTTAGAACCTATCCGAAAACCTCCGAAACAGATTTTTAAACCCGGTGGAAGTAAGGGTTTAAAACACCGGAAAACAGGTTTTCGGATAGGCACTTAAACCGCAGGGGCGTATGCAATACACCCTGCAGAGCTAACCTTTTCGACCCACCACAAAAATGATCCGCTAGCAAAATATAAACTGTATAACAAAAAAAGGCCGCCCTGTCCATATGCAGAAGCGGCCTTTCCAATTTCATTTGGTGGCGATGCAGGGATTTGAACCCCGGACGCTGCGGATATGAGCCGCATGCTCTGACCAACTGAGCTACATCGCCTTTTTATCACTGAAGCGCAATCTCCCCAATTCAGTAAAATCCGTAAGTAACATCAGATGCAGCATAAGTCAAGCCCAAAATAAAGCGGAAATAATATTTATCTGTATACTGATCCAATCTTGATGGTCTCGTAAAAAGTCGGAAAATCAGGTTTTGGTACATATGAACACTCTGATTTTATTAATAGTAATTTTTGAAATTTGGACTTTTTACCGATTCATCAATTTTGGTTTTTCCAAAAACAGATACAAAATTTTATAAACTGTCCGCCGGACAGTTGCGGTTGACAGTTGAAGCAAATTTCATGCCTGGAAAAACCTCAATTGGAATTATTCCTTTTTTTATTCTTTCTGCGGGCCGTCGGAACTGAACACCTCCACTGCAAATTCGTCCACATCATCCGGTACATCAGTGAATACCAGCATATAAGATACTGTTTTACCGGGGGTGATATTGATATTGCTTTTATTTTTTCCCTGTTTGTCTGACATCTGTTTTTTGATTTCTTCCGGAGTCATTGTTGCCAGTTCTTCATCGCTCAGCATATTGCCGCAGTAAACCAGGGTTTTTTTGACTTCTTTTTTGGCAGCATTGTAAAGTTTTCCTATTACCCTGATATGATTCCGGTTTTGCGAGAATTCATTGCGCACTTTTCCGCTGATGACCAGCAGATAACCGGCATTGGCATTTTCTACAAAGCGTTCACTGGTAGAACCTGCAATGGGGACAATTTCACCCATAGGTTTCTGCTGACCGATGATTTTGGCAATATAAGGCCCTGCATAGGGAATTGTGGTCGGATCTTCGGGCAGCATACCATTTCTATATGCATAGTATCCGCCGCCTGTGATTGCTGTAAATATAAGTAAGCCGATAAGTGTTGCACTGGTCGGCCGCGGCACTTTGGATATTTTCGGTTTTTTCTTCTCCGCATCGTCTGATAGTTCGTCTTCAGAAGAAATATCTGCCAGATCGTCTGTGGGAATGCCCATATCAAAAGCATCGGAAAATACATCATCCTCTTTCCGCTCGGTTTCCACATCTCCGATGGATGACATATCCACAGAGGGTTCATCGGTTTCTCCGAAATCAAAAGCTTCGGAAGCCTCCGGCGGAGCATCCGCTTCTTCAGATGAATCTATATCCAGATCAAATTCAAAATCATCATCTTCTGCTTTTTTTTCTGATGCTTCCGCAGATTCCATTTCCAGTTCAAAAGATTCTTTCTCGGATTTCTGCTTTAAGTTCTTTTCGCTGCCTGCCCCGTCCAGGTCCATTTCCAGATCGAAGTCTTCGGCTTTTCCGTCATCCGGTGCATCATCCAGGTTCAAATCCAGATCGAAGTCTTCGGCTTTTCCGTCATCCGGTGCCCCGTCCAGGTCCATTTCCAGATCAAAGTCTTCGGCTTTTCCGTCATCCGGTGCATCATCCAGGTTCAAATCCAGATCGAAGTCTTCGGCTTTTCCGTCATCCGGTGCCCCGTCCAGGTCCATTTCCAGATCGAAGTCTTCGGCTTTTCCGTCATCCGGTGCCCCGTCCAGGTCCATTTCCAGATCAAAATCTTCGACTTTTCCGTCATCCGGTGCCCCGTCCAGGTCCATTTCCAGATCAAAATCTTCGACTTTTCCGTCATCCGGTGCCCCGTCCAGGTCCATTTCCAGATCAAAGTCGTCGGATTTTCCCTCGTTCGCAGACTCATCCAGATCCATATCAAAAAATTCTGTTTTATCATCTCGCCCCGGTTGGTCTGCATCATCCGAATCCATTTCCAGATCAATGTCCATTGATAAATCTTCAGATGCTTCTACAGTAGGGGCCTGATCCAGATCCAGTTCAAAGTCTTCGGAGGCTTCGGTCTGTCCGTCTTCGGCCTCCATGTCCAGACCCAGTTCCATGTCTCCCATATCTTCTTCGGATTCCATATCCAGATCAAGGGAGAGTTCGTCACCGGAATCTTCCGCGGGGGCTTCGGCCTGCGGTTCTTCCTCCAAATCCAGATCCAGTTCAAAGTCTTCGGAAGCTTCGGCCTCCATGTCCAGACCCAGTTCCATGTCTCCCATGTCTTCTTCGGATTCCATATCCAGATCAAGGGAGAGTTCGTCACCGGAATCTTCCGCGGGGGCTTCGGCCTGCGGTTCTTCCTCCAA
>JAABRU010000215.1 GCA_011390755.1 Desulfobacteraceae bacterium
AGGCCGTTTACAGCATCATGCACTGCCGCACGGAGGTTTACGGATACCATGCGGATGTCTGTGATGAATGCGGTTTCACCGAAGTTGCATACAACTCCTGCCGGAACCGTCACTGCCCGCAGTGTCAGGGAACTGCGAAACGCCGGTGGGTGAACAGACGCATCCGTGAACTGCTGCCCGTACCGTATCATCACGTTGTGTTCACCGTTCCTTCGTATATTTCCATGCTCAGTCTGTACAGTCAGAAGGTGATATACGATCTGCTCTTTCAGGTCGTCGCACAGACCCTGCTGTGCTTCGGAAAAGACCCGAAGCATTTGGGCGCCGAACCCGGATTTTACGGCATCCTGCACACATGGTCGCAGACCCTCACCCCCCATATTCATATCCATATTATTATCACAGCCGGGGGACTCACCGAAGACGGGGTATGGAAAGAGAAAAAGCACGGAAAGAAATTTCTCTTTCCGGTACGGGCCCTTTCAGAGGTATTCCGGGGAAAGTTTACTGAGGAGTGCAGAAACTGTATTTCTGCATGGGGCAACCGGGAGATGCGGCGGTGCAGAAATACAGTTTCTGCACTCCGGGACAGCCGTAAAACCGTATCCGGGGAAAACTTTTCGATCTGCTGATACTCACTCTGAAGCAGACTGTTTCATGGCCTGATCCAGGTCTGCCATAATATCCGCGGGATCTTCCAGTCCTACTGAAAGGCGAATCAGACCGTCGCTGATACCGGCTTTTTTTCTTTCTTCCGCAGAATAGGTTCCATGTGTCATGGAGGCCGGATGCTGAATCAGACTTTCGCAGTCTCCCAGACTTACGGCCAAAATGCACAGTTTTACAGTATTCATTACTTTCCGCCCGGCTTTTATCCCCCCCTTTACCTCAAAAGCAATCATTCCTCCGAATTTTTCCATCTGCCGCCCGGCGGTTTCATGGCCCGGATGGGATGTCAGGCCCGGATACCATACCCTGGATACATTGGGATGTGCTTCCAGCCACTGGGCAATCTGCATGGCACTGTCACAATGTTTTTCCATCCGCACCGCAAGGGTTTTGATTCCCCTGGAAATCAGCCAGGCATTGAAGGGGCTCATTACCGGACCGAAATGGTTAAAATAATGCTCCCGGACTGCCGTGCATATTTCCCGATCTGCCACAATGATGCCGCCCACCACATCGCCGTGACCGTTGAGATATTTGGTGGCCGAATGAATGACAATATCCGCCCCCAGTTCCAGAGGACGCTGCAGATAAGGAGATGCAAATGTATTGTCAACAATGAGGGGAATTTTCCTGCCCCGGGCAATATCCGCCCAAACGCGGATGTCCAGAATATCCAGTGTGGGATTGGCCGGAGTTTCCAGATAGAGAAATCGGGTTTTACTGTCCGTCATGTTTTCTATGGCCGCGGGATCCGTCGCAGCAGAAGGAGAGATAAAACGGGGCAGTATATTGTATTTGGGCAGATGCTTCTGAAACAGGGCATAACTTCCCCCGTATATTGTGGTGCAGGACAGAAAATTATCTCCGGGCCCTGCCAGCGTCATGGCTGCCGAAGCCACAGCGGACATCCCCGATGCAGTGGCAATAGCGGTTTCCCCGCCTTCCAGAAGGGCTACTTTATCCTGTAACAGTTCCAGTGAGGGATTGGATATGCGGGAATATATAAATCCGCTGCCCCTGCCCGCAAACAGGTCGGCCCCGTGCTCTGCATTGCTGAAATGATAAGTGGATGTCATATGGATGGGAGGAACCAGATCCTGAGAAGTGATATAGGTCTGATGCACTCCGTGAACAATATCCGTATCTTTTTTATATTTCTTCATTCCCGCCTCCTTATGAATATGAGTCTGCAAACAGCTGAATCTGTAATGTAATATCCCTTTTGAGAAAAATCCGGGTTCGGAAAAACGGCAGTGGGGCAGATCCGCTGATTTTTCTGTAAGGGCGTACTGCATAGGTCCCCCCGGACACCCAATGCTGTTGCCTTAAGACTCCCCTCCCTCGAGGGGCGGGGGGAGGGTGGAAACTGTCATTATTTTCAGGATGCTGTTTTCTCCCCCCTCCCGGCCTCCCCCCGCCGGGGGGGGAGGAGAAAAAGGCTTACGGCAGCAGCATCGCCCCGGACACCCCGCTGACGGGCCTGTGCAGTACGCCCTTACAATGGGAAATCCCATTCATCAGCGGATTTGACCCACCAGCGGAAAAATGAACCGCAGATTCACACGGATGAACCGGATTCCCTAATCCGTGTAGCTCTGTGTTCATCTGCGGTTTTCAGAGGTTCCGGTATTTTTTTCCAGCAGGTATGTTACACTCAGCAGATCGAAAAGTTTCCCCCGGATACGGTTTTAGGGCTGTCCCGGAGTGTAAGAAACTGTATTTCTGCTCCGCCGCATCTCCCGCTTGCCCCGTGCAGAAATACAGTTTCCGCACTCCTCCGGAAACTTTTCGATCTGCTGATACTACAATATAAGACGGAAAATCTCTTTTTGAAATATTTTTTTGTATTTCTTGACAGAAAGGGCAGTGATATGAAAATCTGAAAACCTATACAAAAATCAGCAGGGGAGAAAAAAATGACTGCGGACAATCAAAACCGGAATCACCCGGAGACACAGACGCGTGAATCCTTTGCAGCGGAAGAAAGGGACAGGGACAAATCCGGGTTTTGGAAAATCATTTTTCTGTCTTTTTTTCTTGCATTTCTTATGAGCTCGCTGGCAGGTTCGTTCTATTTTTTAGGGAAAAAAACAGGGGTGCCGGGGCTTGAAATTGGAAGAGAGACTGTAATTCGTGAAGAAGTGGCCGTGGAACGCATCCGCAAAGCCGCCAAATTTATCAGTGTGGAATATCATATGTCTGATGTTATTGAATACAGGGATGATCGCCTTATCCCCTTATTCAATGATTTTCTGAATATTCTGGACAAACGGGTGCTGATTATTGCAAAGGCCAAAGTGCTGGCGGGTTTTGATCTGGACAAAGGCATACAGATCCGGGTGGAGAGTTCCGCACTGCATCCCCGGGCCGATGTGTATATTACACTGCCTCCCGCGGAAATCATTTCGGTGGAGCCGGATTACCGTTATTATGACATTCAGGGCAGTATTCCCCCGGATCTTCACACCACACTGCTGCTGCGGGCCAAAAACACCCTTCGCCGCGCGGCCGTAAAAGAGGGAATACTGAAAAAAGCAGAAGAATCTATGCGGGCCGGACTGCCCTGTTTCTTCCCTTCCGCCAACGTGCATATATATTTTTCCCGGCAGACGGAAAAATGGCAGAAAGAGAAAGAGGCGGAAGAATAAAAAAATGCGGATTACAGAAAATTTTCTGTAATCCGCATTCTGTCTGTCCGGATCCTTTACATATCCTGTTTCAGTTTGTGCTGTAAAACTTAATCGTCTTTTGTTTCTGCTGCGTTTTTTCCGTCTGTAATGAGCTTGCGGATACTTTCCTGTTTTGCGGCAATCAGTCCGGTCTGCCCGGCATCCAGTTTCATCTGTGCGGCTTTGTTCAGGAAAACAAGCGATTCTTCCAGACTGCCTCTGCTGGCGGCCATGTCGGACCGGTACAGCAGTTCCGTCAGTTGCAAGGTATTCAGTTGCGTTTTCACAGCATCCTGCTGATCATTGCTGACAGCAAAAGCAAGTGCCTGATCCAGTATTGCTTTCACATTATCCAGAGGCGGGTATGATATTTCCTTCATCAGTGTATTGCTTTCTTCCATAAAATAGGCAAAGGCCATTGCAGATATTTCTTCTCTGCTGTATGCATCTTTGATGGTTTCCGGTGTTTCACGGCCTTTGAGGGTAACGAGCAGTTCTTCCCCCATCGGGGCAAAACGGCCCTTCCATATCTGGATTCCGATATCCGTGGGTTCCAGATAATATTTGGATGAATTGGAATAACTTGCGGCAATGATAAGAGAAAAAAGAACGATACCCGCAGCTGCGGCAAATTTTATCATTCTGATAAGCGGGTCTTCCGGTTTGGCGGCAATTCTCTCGGCTTCCTTTCTTTCGGCTTCGGCTTTGGCTTTTGCGGCCTCTTCCGCGGCCTTTTTCTCGGTTTCGATTCTGGCGGCCTCTTCGGCTGCTTTGCGTTCGGCCTCCTTTCTTTCGGCTTCGGCTTTGGCGGCCTCTTCCGCTGCTTTCCTTTCGGCTTCGGCTTTTGCTTTTGCGGCCTTTTTCTCGGCTTCGATTCTGGCGGCCTCTTCGGCTTCCTTTCTTTCGGCTTCGGCTTTTGCTTTTGCAGCCTCTTCCGCGGCCTTTTTCTCGGTTTCGATTCTGGCGGTCTCTTCGGCTGCTTTGCGTTTTGCTTCGGCTTTTGCGGCCTCTTCCGCAAAGTCGAAATCAAATTTCCGCAGCAGGATGCCTTTGTCAATTCCGTCTCCGAAAGCGGGGGCGGCAAAACCTTTTTCCCATGCCGTGTCCGCAGGGGGCACAAAAAGTGTGCCGGGTTTCCACGGGGTAAACTGTTTCCGGATCAGTTCTTCCCGCGGCGGAGGCGGCGCACAGGCCACATCGGCAAAGTCGAAATCAAATTTCCGCAGCAGGATGCCTTTGTCAATTCCGTCTCCGAAAGCGGGGGCGGCAAAACCTTTTTCCCATGCCGTGTCCGCAGGGGGCACAAAAAGTGTGCCGGGTTTCCACGGGGTAAACTGTTTCCGGATCAGTTCTTCCCGCGGCGGAGGCGGCGCACAGGCCACATCGGCAAAGTCGAAATCAAATTTCCGCAGCAGAATATCTTTGCTGATATCTTTGCTGAAAGGGGTTGCCCGGTAATTTTTCCCATGGGCCGGAACTGATGCCGGAATGAAAAGTTCTTTGGGTTTCCATGCATCGAACTTTTTCATTATCAGGTCTTTTGCAGAAAGTTTTATCCCGGTGTCCTTTTTTACCTTTTTCCCGCTTCCGGTTTTGGAGGCAGCAGCCGTTTTTTTGCTTTTGGCCGTAGCCCTGGCAGCATTTTTTTTCGTTATTGCTGTCTTTTTTTTGGCTGCGGTTTTCTTTTTTGAACCTGATTTCACCGTTGTCTTTTTTGCCATAAAAACCTCTTTGAATTCATAATCGTTTTAGCGTATAATAAACAGTTCAAAAAAATTAAATGATAAGCACAAACTTTGAAATAATAAATAATCAGCCGATATTTGTAAACATTTTTTTATCTTCACTTTTAAAATTATATATATCAATTATTTAATCGGTAGTGGGTCAAATCCGCTGATGAACGGGATTTCCCATTGTAAGGGTGTACTGCATACGCCCGTCAGCGGGGTGTCCGGGGGTCTATGCAGTACGCCCCTGCAGAAAAATCAGCGGATTTGCCCCACTGCCATTTAATCTTTATGGAGGTCACTGTCGGAACAAAAGACGAACTATCTGTTTCAGGAGAGATTCCCCTGAAATATTATCCTTTTACTTTTTGCATAAACTGCCTGCGGACCGGAATTGATAATATCCGTTATGATGTCCGGCTGAGTGAAATATTTTCCAAGGCCCTGGGGGATTTTATTTTCCGTTTTATGCTGCACAGGATGGAAGGGGAAGCATTGCTGCGTGAAGAAGAAATAAAAGAGAATATCTTAGAAAAAGAGGAGTTTATCCGCATGTGCCGGGAAATTATGCTCAGCGCGGTGAACAAGGCAAAGCAGGAAAATGAAATGCAGATAGATTTTCTGGCCCAGGCAGCGATTATCAAACTGGTGCAGAAAGAAATCAGCAGGCAGTATGAAAAAATTTCGGATGTCTTCCGAAATACGATCCGAAAATATGAAACGGCAAACCGGACGGAAGACGCGTCGGCTGCGAAGAAAAAACTGGGAAATGCGGAACTGCACCGGGGAGATATTATTTCCGATACCGGAAAAACACTCTTTGCATATATGGCAGAGGCCCAGCATCCGGATGTAAATGAAATGCGGCGGATCAATTTCGGAAACAGGGCCGTGATTCCGGAAGATTTCTGGCGCAATCCCATGATCTGCGCGGCCAATCCCTCCGATGATATTTTTATGCTGAAGGAATACAGTATCATTCTGGGGCACAGGGTGGAAGATCCGGATAAATATGATAATCTGATTGCTTTTTTTCAGGAAGAATTCCGCTTATTTCCGGATCGGCAGCCGGATTGGGGCGGCGGTTCCGCGTGCGAAGCGGAAGCGGGGGAAGCGGTGCGGGACAGTGCCGGAGACTGGCTGAAACACAAAGATAATGTGGATGTGCTTTTTAATTGTTTCCAGACACAGCATCAGTGCCGGGTACTGAAAAAAAAAGGAGCGGATAACAGCATCCTGAAGCAGCAGGCGGAAAAACAGCGGAAAAACCTGCAGCGACTGTACCGGAAATTCAGGAAAGCCGGGCTGATGAAGCGGATTATTGCGGCATATGAAATGCAGCCGGTATATCGGGAATACTGCCCTCCCCTGGTTCCCCAACTGATTTTGCAGTATTTTATCTCTTTCCGTATGCGCCGGAGTCTGCATCACCGCGTGCGGAAACTGAACCGCTTTCACGGCAAACCCATCTGCCTGCTTGCGCTGCGGAAAGCCCGGCGGAGAATGTGGGGCATAGGTAAAATTAATAAAAAAGGATATTTAATCCGTTTTATCAAGGACCTGAGTGCCTATCACCGGGACCGGGTAAATTTTCAGGCCGTCCGGAAAAATACCGAAGCCGTAAATCTGCTCCGGGATGAAAAAAAATGCAATCTGTCCAGAGCCAATCACTGTCTGTACGAATTTCTGTTTCCCCATGAGCAGGGAACCGAAGAAAAACCCATTATCAATCATGTGATTATCAAGGCGGATGTCCGGGGGTCCACAGATATTACATACCGCATGATGAAACAGCATCTGAACCCGGCTTCCTATTTCAGTCTGAATTTTTTTGATCCCATCACTGAAATACTGCCCGAATACGGTGCGGAAAAGGTTTTTGTGGAAGGAGATGCCATCATTCTTTCCATTTTTGAGCATAAAGACAGCCCCGAAGGCTGGTACAGCGTGGCCCGCGCCTGCGGTCTGGCCACAAAAATTTTATCCATTGTCCGGCAGTGTAATATGCGAAACCATAAAAACAGACTGCCCATTATAGAGCTGGGAATCGGAATCACCTACAGTGACAAAAGTCCGACCTTCCTGTTTGACGGAGAGCACCGGATCATGATTTCATCGGCCATCAATCTGGCTGACCGTCTTTCCGGATGTTCCAAACTGGTCAGGAAACAGATGCTTCAGCGGAAGAAAACATTTAATCTTTATGTATTTCAAATGCTTTCAGATGAAGAAATGGAAAATACCTCCGACGATTTTTTTCACCGCTATAATGTCAACGGTATTGAACTGAATGCGGGCGGTTTTGAAAAACTGCGGGCCGAAATTGATCTGAAACCCGTACAGGTGGGCATCAAAGCCCTGGAAAAAAACCGGGTGCGGCTGTATACGGGTGAATTCCCGACAGTCACCCGTTCTTCCCGGCGTCTGGTTATCCGGGAAAGCCGCATTCCCAAAGTGAACCCCCAAAATTTTTCGGTGAGTGCCCTGACCCGGAAAAAATATTATGAAGTATGTACCAATCCGAAACTGCATGAACATATAGAAAAAATAGTGAACAGATTATGATAACCCGGCGGCCACAGATTCTGATGACAGTCCCCCTTTTGGAAAGTTTGGTAAATACCGCTGTTTTTCCAAAAAAACATGGAACATCATGATGTTGCAAAAATTGTGGCAGAAATGGGCTGACACTCTTTCAGAAAAGGGGTTGTTAGTTATACTAAATTCGGATAAAAATATTTTAGAAAAGCAATGGGATAAGAAAAATAATATGCACAGAACGCTTGAAAAGTGAAAAAAAAAACAGTATAGGGGAAGATTCGGTTTCAGTTATGCAGGAAAATATCCTGTCCGGGATATTTTCCTGCAGTTTTTTGTCCGGTTTTGTAAAAGTGTGCATCCCATAGCGGCCACACCCGGCAAAATATAAGGAGATAAAAAATATGTGTCGTTTATTTGCAATTACCAGCAGAGAACCCGTATCTCCCATAACCGCTGTCGAGGCGCTGGATGTTATGCGGGAAGGTCACGACGGTTCCGGGGTAGGTCTGTTTCTGCGTGATCTGGGCGGTCCTTTTGATGAAATGAAGGATGCCCCCATTCTTTCCGGTATTTTTACGGAAAGCGGACTCAAGCGCCTGGATACTTTTATGATGGATCTGGGATTCATGACCAAATACAAGCTGACCATCAAGGTTCCCAAGGCACCGCCGCCGGGGGTTCCCAAACGGGATGTTTACCTGATCCGGGCCTATGAATACCCCGAAGAGTGGGATTCCAAAAATGAGGAGGAAAAATACAGGGAACTGGTGCGCCTCCGGCTGCAGCTGCGTCGGATGGGGGAGGAAAAACAGGATATGATTGTTTTTTCTTTCTGGCCCGATGTGATTATGATTAAGGAAATCGGTGATCCCCTGCAGGTGGCCAACCATCTGAAACTGGACAGAAAAGAACTCAAAGCCAGGATTATTATGGCCCAGGGGCGGCAGAATACCAATTATGCCATCAATCTCTATGCCTGCCACCCTTTCTTTTTACAGGGATTTTCCACCATGACCAACGGGGAAAACACGGCTTTTATTCCCATTAAAGAATACCTGAGCTCCCGCGGATTTGAAGGTTATACCGGTTATCAGTCCGATTCCGAGGTTTTTACCCATATTCTGCATTATACCCAGACCGCTCTGGGGCTGGGTATTGAGGGATACAAACATGTGATTACGCCGCTGCAGAATGCGGATATTGAAAAACATCCCAATGCGGCCCTGCTCAAATCCCTGAAGAATACCTGCCGCCGGATGATTATTGACGGGCCCAACTGTGTCATCGGTTCCATGTCCGACCACAGTCTTTTCATGGTGCAGGACAGAAAAAAACTCCGTCCCGGCGTTGTGGGCGGCAGGCCGGGCGTATTTGCCTTTTCATCGGAAATCTGCGGCCTGGATGCCGCCATCCCCGACCGGGACAAAAGCAAAGACTTTCAACCCATGTATCTGGATACAGCCATTGTAGGCCCTGAGCGACAGGAGGTGAAAATATGCCGTCAGACAGACCCGTTACCCCTTCCCAACTGAGCATCAGGGATCTGCCCTGGCAGATCCTGTGGCAGAAAGACCGCTGCTCCCTGTGCGGCAGCTGCACGGCCGTATGCCCGGTCAAAGCCATTGATCTGGGGGTATTCCGCAAAAGAAATATCAAAGCATCCATAGACATCAGCCAAAGTTCTGCTACGGATTATGAAATATTTTACGGCATCCGCCAGAAGACCGATCCGGGCTATGCCTGCATCGGCTGTGGCATGTGCAGTATGGTCTGTCCCAATGACTGCATCATCCCCTTAAAAAGTGATGAGTCGGACAAACTCAGATTTCATATTGACAGGGGAGGCCAGCCCCGCCGCCGCGGCGGACGCAGAAATGATCGCGGCAGTCTGCTGGATCAGATCAAATTTATCCGCATTTCCATGCTGACAGACCCTGCCCTGGATGCGGGACGCCATGAATTTGAACTCCGCACCCTGCTGGGCCGGATTCTGCCGCCCGAGAAAAATCTGAAATTTCTCAGTGAGAACGGCTGGGTTCCGCCGGTGCGGGAAATCTATCCCCTGATTATCGGGGCCATGTCCTTCGGCGCGCTTTCCCCCAATATGTGGGAAGGTCTGCAGATGGGCATCGCCTATCTGAATGAGGAACTGGGAATGCCTGTGCGCATGTGTACCGGGGAAGGCGGATGTCCGCCCCGACTGCTGCGGAGCCGTTTTCTGAAATACGTCATTCTCCAGATTGCCAGCGGTTATTTCGGATGGGATGAAATCATCCACGCCATTCCCGAAATGAAGACGGATCCCTGCGCCATCGAAATCAAATACGGACAGGGCGCAAAACCCGGGGACGGCGGCCTGCTCATGTGGTACAAGGTCAATGAACTCATTGCAGCCATCCGGGGCGTTCCCAGGGGGGTCAGCCTGCCCAGCCCGCCCACGCACCAGACCCAGTATTCCATTGAGGAATCCGTGGCCAAGATGATCCAGTCCATGTACATGGCCTGGGGCTTCCGGGTTCCCGTTTATCCGAAAATATCCGCCAGTACCACTTCCCTGGCCGTACTCAACAACCTGACCCGGAATCCCTATGCAGGGGGCCTGCTCATTGACGGCGAGGACGGCGGCACCGGTGCGGCCTATAATGTGTCCATGAACCATATGGGACATCCCATTGCCAGCAATCTGAGGGACTGCTACCTGAACCTGGTGAAAGTGGGGATGCAGAATGAAATCCCCATCTTCGCAGGCGGCGGTGTGGGCAAGAACGGCAATCTGGCCGCCAATGCCGCAGCCCTGATTATGCTGGGTGCCAGCGGCGTTGTAACGGGAAAATACGTCATGCAGGCCGCGGCCGGATGTCTGGGATCCGAAGGGGACCGCTGCAATATCTGCAATATCGGTCTCTGTCCCAAAGGCATCACCTCCCAGGATCCCCGTCTGTACCGGCGGCTGAACCCGGAAGATGTGGCCCGGCGGGTGGTGGACTTCTACCTGGGTTTTGACACAGAACTGAAAAAAATATTTGCCCCCCTGGGAC
>JAABRU010000216.1 GCA_011390755.1 Desulfobacteraceae bacterium
CGTTTTAGCCCCTTGCAGACAAGCTGCTGATTAATTTGCTTATACGAAAATACGGCTGCAAAACTCAGTTTTTGTGTCTTTCTGTATTTACTGCAAAAAACTGATTTGTGAATCATTCAGGTTAAGGAAACGGCATTGAGTGAACAGTTTCAGTTTAAAAATATGGTCATTGCCAACTGTTCACTGTTCACTGTCCACTGATAACTGCCAACTGTTCACTGTCCATTGTTCCCTGTGGTAAGTCCCAGGATAAATTCTGTCTGAAGTTCAATATAATCCTCTATGCTGTAGTGCCGGGCCAGAAACCAGCGGCGGAAGGTCCACATATGGCCCAGTACCGAAATATTATGGGCGACCAGTTCCATGGAACGTTCATCCAGATGCGGAAAACAGCCCGAGTCTATCAGACGGACCATTACCTTGACAAAAATCCCGGTGATATTGACCTCATTTTCCAGCACTTTTTTCCGCCACTGGGGCGGCAGGGACTGGGTTTCCTGGTAAATCAGCAGGATATGGTCGCACATGCGGTGGCAGACCAGAAAATATTCCCGGATGACCTCTGCCAGGGCCTCCCTGCCTTTTGTGGTCCGTCCCAGGGCTTCTGCCACCCCTCTTTTCACTTCTGCATGAATGGCTTCACAGACCAGATACAGCACATCTTCTTTGCAGGAAACATATTCATACAATGAACCGATGGAAAAACCGGCTGTTTTGGCAATCTGCCGGGTTGTGGTTTTGTGGAATCCTTTTTCAATAAAAAGTTGTACGGCCGCATCCACAATCTGGCGCCTTCTTTTTTTTACCAGTTCAGGATTTTTTATCTGTGTGGGGATTTCTTTCAAACCGGTTCCGCTTCGCATAAAATGCTCCCTAATTATTTATAATCAATGCATTGGCAGGTCCGCACCAGCAATTGCACACTGCTGCCTGAACGAGCGCTCAGTCATGCGTTACCATTTCCGGATTTCTTTGTCAAGGAAATTTTGGAAAGGCCGTGCATCTGCCGTCTTCAGCGCGTTTTCCGAAAAAATTTTGCAACTTGCTGTTGAATATTTCCCCTGAATCTATTAGAGTGCCGGCAGTCCGAATCTTCATTCAGCCCTCACGGAGCAGGTTTTACGGAGAACCGGGCGATCCCTTAAGAAAGTTCCGGCATAAAAATTTTCCGGGTTTCCGAAACTCCGGAAGTCTGCCGGAAGAACAGCCCTTGCGGAAACTTATTAAAAAGAAAGAGAAATAAATGCTCAAAGGATTTCAGAAAAAATATCTTCGCGGCCTGGCCCATGATGTAAAACCGGTCGTAACCCTGGGACAGCGGGGAATAACGGAAACATTGCTTCTTTCTGTAAATGATGCCCTGAACACCCATGAACTGATCAAGATCAAATTCAATGATTTTAAGGAAAAAGCGCAAAAGGAAGAGATAATGGCGGTGATCTGTCAGAAAACCGGGGGAGAAATGGCCGGAATGATCGGCCATGTCGCGATTCTGTACCGCCGCCATCCGGACCCGGAAAAAAGGAAAATCAGCCTGCCGGAAAAATAATGCGTGCCCATACCAGGAGAAAAATCAGGGGAGGGAAATAACTGGCTTTGTTAAAAAGCATCATGGCATCACTGCTTTCGCGGCTCTGATAAAATCGCTGCGCCGGAAAAATCAGAAGGATGACACCGCCTGCTGCAAGAATCAGATAAAAGGGAAATGTAAAATCAGCGGGAGACAGATGCAAAAGAATCAGGGAAAGAACAAAGGCCCCGTACAGTGTGACCAGCACAGCAAACGCGCTGAGATCAATGCCGAAAACCAGCGGAAAAGTGCGGGCCTTCAGACGGATATCCTCCACCATATCGCCGCAGTCGTTGGGAATATTCTGCCCCCCGATTTCCCAGAAAAACAGCATGAAGAAAAGGGTAAGCAGATAAAGCAGGGAAGGCTCCGGTTTGAGGGCATATACGGCCGCCAAAGGCCCCAGGGTTTTTACCACTCCGTTGACCAGTGTACGCAAAGGACTGACTTTGAACAGAAGGCAGTAAAGACTTTCCAGCAGGCATCCGGCAATAAAAAAAAGGATACAGACCGGATTCAGCATCCACGCGCCGCTTACAGCAATTACGGCCCAGAACAGAGTCCACAGCAGCCCCTCCCGAAAAGAAATCAGCCCCTGCGCCAGGGGATGACGGACCAGTGCCGCGTCAATATCCAGGGCCGCATTTCTTTGTGCAAACACATCCTGTTTCAGTCTTTCCTGATCGCAGGGATAATCCACCAGATCATTGAGCGCGTATACGGCCGTATATCCTGCAAATGCAGTGATGATGCCCAGCAGTGCCTGCCAAAAAGAGGGAAAATGCCCCAGGCAGACCAGCGCGGCAAAGGCCGGGGTGGTCATATCCAGCAGGCCGTGGGGAGTGCGGGACAGTGCCCAGAAAGGTTTCAGGCGGGACAAATCCGTATTTTTTATAAAATGAATAATTTTTTTCAAGCGTCTGTTCCCTGTCAATGTTTTAAGAACTATATCAGTATTGCATTGCGTAAATCACAGTGTGACTTTCCCGGCAGATGCACAGGAGGATGTTGTCTGCGCCATCCGCCTCCCGGATATTTTTCACCCGAAACGCAGATAAGTAAACGATAAATCAAATCAAGTCAAGGCAGAATCATATGAAAATGTCAAATGTGGACAGGGAGGAAATCCGGAAATTCGGAATGACTGCGCAGCAGTGGTGGGATAAAAAGGGACAGTGCAAACCCCTTCATGACATCAATCCCCTGCGTATATCCTATATCAGAAGCCGTGCAGAAATTTCC
The DNA here is from genome assembly GCA_011390755.1 of Desulfobacteraceae bacterium. Classification (GTDB taxonomy): domain Bacteria; phylum Desulfobacterota; class Desulfobacteria; order Desulfobacterales; family Desulfococcaceae; genus JAABRU01. The sequence goes on from JAABRU010000216.1 coordinate 2,813, forward strand.
GGAGCAAAAGTGCTGGATGCCGGATGCGGCGGAGGGATTCTCAGTGAGGCCCTGGCCGCAGCCGGGGCAGAGGTTACCGGCATTGACATGGGGGAGGAAGCCCTGGCAGCGGCCCGGATTCATTTGCAGGAAAGCGGATATGCCATTGCATACCGGCAGACCACGGTGGAAGATTTGGCAGCTGAGAAACCCGGAAATTATGATCTTATTACCTGCATGGAGATGCTGGAACATGTACCGGATCCGCGTTCCGTGATTCAGGCATGTAAAATCCTGGTGAAACCGGGCGGAAATATTATTTTTGCCACCTTGAACCGCAATTTCAAATCTTTTCTTTTTGCCATTATCGGGGCGGAGTACATACTGCGGCTGCTGCCTGCGGGAACCCACCGCCATGACAGGTTTATCCGGCCCGCAGAACTGGTGCAGTGGGCCGAAGATGCCGGATTATCCCATGCGGATACTGCCGGTATGCAGTACAACCCCTTTTCCAAAAGGTATTTCCTCAGTGGGAATACGGATGTGAATTATTTTATGCATTTCCGGTATCCGGCATAATTTTCCGGCTGCGGAACATGCTGTGCATTTTTTTCGGACAGGAGTTTTTATACATGCTCCGGTCTGTTACAGTATTTTTGCCAAAGCAGTTGACAAACCGGAGGCACCGATACGGCAAAGATTTACTGGTAGTGGGTCAAAATCCCCTGATAAGGTCTCCCCTCCCTCAGGGACAATGCTGCTGCCTTAAGACTCCCCTCCCTCAGGGAGGGGCAGGGGGATGGTGAAAATATTATTTAATTACAGCCATTTGCTTTCCCCATCCCCGAATCCATCCCGCCGGGGAGGGGATGGGAATCAACGGATTTGAGCCACTGCCGATTCAGAGCCTGTCCGAAAACCTGTCTTTCGGTATTCTGACCCCCTGTTTTCAACGGGGTTAAAAATTGATGGTCTCGTAAAAAGTCCGGAAATCAGATTTTGATACATATTAACACTCTGATTTTATTGATAGCGATTTTTGAAATTTGGACTTTTTACCGATTCATCAAAAATTGGTTTCAGCGGTTTTCAGATGGGCTCTTATTCTTCCAGTGTGAATTTCCACGCGCAGAACCATTCTTCCGGGTGTTCATCAGGCGGGCATCCGACACATTCGGTTTTGATGCGGCTGTCTATGGTTTCGGCAAAACGGGGATATTCCACCATGCCTGCGGATTTGCAGGGATAGTCCGGCAGACCCCGGCGTTTTCTGGCATTCTGCACCCGGCAGTCGTTCATGCGGAAAATAATGCAGTTTTCATCCACTTCCTCCACAGACTGCACGTTGATTAATGCATACAGACGGAAAGCCAGGGCTTTTTTCAGGGCCGGAATGCCCCCCTTTTCCGGCAGTCCCAGCAGTTTTTTGATTCGTGCGGCCTCAAAGGGGGAAAAGCGGGACCAGCAGGTGTCATTGCAGCGTTTGGCATCAAACATGCCGTGTTTTTTCTCCACTGCCTGAAACCAGATTCCGTCGTTGGCCAGCCAGTTAATGCCGATTTTTTCCAGCAGATCTGTCAGGGTTTCTCTGGGCAGGGATTTGAGAACTGCGGGAATACCGTCTTCCACAGAAAAACCCAGGGTTTTCCCCAGACGGTTCATCTGGTTTCCGATGCTCATATCCCAGACATCCTGCTCCACATCCAAAGCTCTTTTCAGCCCCATCTGATGCTCGGTTTCCGCAAACCAGCAGCCGTAATGCACAATAATCCGGTGAAAGGCATCTGCCACCAGCTGCACCAGTAATTCTTCGTCCGCCTGTTCGATAATTTCTTTCATTTTTTTCTCCTTGTATAACTCATCCCTTTGTCATTTCAGTGTAACACGACCGCTTACCTGTAAGGGGATCGTTAGCAGAACTCCGAAATGAAGTCAATGAAATTGAATTATATCCCCTTAAACAATTTTCCGGAAATGCGGCAGAAAATAACTTGACACAAACAGAAATAGAAAATAGAAACATCTGTTGTACTTATTTTGCGGTAAATACTGCCCGGTTTTTCAGTAAAAAGAACAGTGCCAGACAGTGAACTGCCCGAAACACAGGATAATTTTATTTTTTTGTTTCCCGGCGTTTGCGGTTTTTAAAATTTTTTCTGAGCATTGAAAAACGGCAGAATATTTACCGTTTTTTTACCTTTTTTGTTTGCTGTCTTATTTTCTGAATGTCCGTCAGCAAACGGATATTCTTTATATGAAAGTCCCCGGAGTGCAAAAAATAAGCGAAGCGGTTTTTTTGCATATTACCGGTGACTTTCATGCTTCGTTGTGACCCTGCGGTCATGGCCGTTTATATGAAAGTGTCTGCGAAAAACCGGCCTCCGCCTTAATTTTCGCACTCCGCGCAGCTTTCATGCTCCATTGTGAGTCATGACTCATGGCCGTTTATATGAAAGTCCTTCTGCAGAGACGCACACCGTGCGTCTCTGCGGTATGGCACTTTCAGGCTTCGCCGGGAGTCATGACTGCTGTTTTGTGAAATTTATTTTTCGAACATCTATAAAATTTTCAGGATATTATTTTGAAAATCAATCTGAAGGATATTGTTATCATTGCAGGAAATTACGGCAGCGGGAAAACCGAGGTTGCCGTCAATCTGGCCATTCATTGCAAAAAAGCGGGGACGGATGTCCGCATTGCGGATCTGGATCTGGTAAATCCCTATTTCAGAACCCGTGAGGCAAAGGCTGTGCTGAACAGCTACGGCATTGACCTGGTACTGCCGCCGGAAATGTATATGTATGCGGATCTGCCCATTCTCAGCCCGGCCATTGCCGGTCTGATCCGCAATCCCTCCCCGCTGACCATTCTGGATGCCGGTGGGGATGATGCCGGGGCCACCGTGCTGGGGGCTTTGGCCCATGTGCTCAAAGATCAGGAGGTACGGCTGCTGCAGGTGGTCAATCCCTTCCGGCCGTTTACCGACACTGCGGAAGGATGTATCCGCATCCGGCAGGAGATTGAGGGGGCATCCAGACTGAAATGCAAAGGGCTGATCGGCAATGCCAATCTGATAGACGATACCTCTGCTGCGGATATCCGGAGCGGATATGAATTCTTACAGAATCTGTCAGGGCAAAGCGGTCTTCCTCTGGAATTTATCACTGCGCCCTCCGGACTGCTGCCCGAACTGGAGGAATCAGAATTCGCCTGTCCGGTGCTGCCCATCCGCAGACAGCTGGTTCCGCCCTGGAAACGGGCGGCAGTTATTTAACATTGATTATAAACAGGAAAAAGATTTGCATATCAAAACCTGAGAGGAGTTCAGTAATATGGATTATCAACACAGTATTGACGCGGATCGCTGCAAGGGATGCGGTTTATGTGTGGAGGTATGTCCCAAAAATGTGCTGGAGCTTTCCGGAAAAGTCAATACCAAAGGATATTTCCCCGCGTATCAGGCCCGTCCGGAAGATTGTATTTTCTGCGCCATCTGCTGCACCATGTGCCCGGATGTTGCCATAACCATCCGTGAAATTCCGGAAAAAGCCGCATAAAAGGAGGAAATATGGCCAAAATACTGATGAAAGGAAACGAAGCCATCGGGGAAGCCGCAATCCGGGCAGGATGTCTCAACTATTTTGCCTATCCCATTACCCCCCAGTCCGAGGTGGCGGAATATCTGTCCAAACGAATGCCCGAAGCAGGCGGTGTTTTTCTGCAGGGAGAGAGCGAAGTTGCGGTCGGTTATATGATCTTCGGAGCGGCAGGATGCGGGCAACGGGTCTTTACCACCTCCTCCAGTCCGGGGGTCAGCCTGATGAGCGAGGCCATCAGTTATATCGCGGGCGCGCAGTGTCCGGCGGTCTTTGTCAATATTATCCGGGGAGGCCCGGGGCTGGGCGGTATTCTGCCTTCCCAGGGGGATTATTTCCAGTCTGTCAAAGGCGGGGGACACGGGGATTACCGTCTGCTGGTCATGGCACCGGCCAGTGTGCAGGAGGCTGTGGAAATGATGATGATGGCCTTTCCCCTTGCGGAAAAATACCGCAACCCGGTGATGATTCTGGGGGACGGACTCATCGGCCAGATGATGGAACCCGTGGAATTTCCCGATCATCTGAAATCCGAACCGACAAATAAGGATGCCTGGGCCAGCAACGGCATGGACACCCGCGGGAGTGACAAACAGAATCTGGTCAAATCCCTCTATTTGGATCCGCAGCAGTTAAATGACCACAATCTGCTGCTCAAATCCAAGTATGAGCAGATGAAAAAAGAGGAAATCCGTTTTGAACCCTATAATACGGACGGCGACTACAGGGTGCTGATTGTCAGCTTCGGAACCATGAGCCGGGTCTGCCGCACGGCCATAGACAATCTCAAAGAAGAGGGAATCGAAGTGGGCATGATCCGGCCCCGGACCCTTTTTCCCTTTCCCGAATCGGCCATATACGATGCGGCCGTAAAAGACAGCTGCACATCGGTGCTGAGCATTGAAATGAACATGGGCCAGATGGTGGAGGATGTGGAACGCTGCATCAGAGGGCAGCGACCGGTGAGATGGTACGGGAAATGCGGCGGAGAGGTTCCCACGCCCGAGGAAATCATGGATCTGGTGAAGGAGTATGTATAATGGCAAAAGGAAAAACATTTCAGAAACCCGAAGCTTTGACAGACAATCACACCCATTACTGCCCCGGATGCACCCACGGTGTGATTCACCGCCTGGTGGCGGAATGCATAGATGAACTGGGTATCCGCGGGCGCACCGTGGGCATTGCACCTGTGGGATGCGCTGTGCTGGCCTATAATTATTTTAACTGCGATTTTCAGGAAGCCGCGCACGGACGCGCCCCGGCCATGGCCACCGGCATCAAGCGGGTGCGTCCCGATCTTATGGTTTTCACCTACCAGGGGGACGGGGATCTGGCCAGTATCGGCATGAGTGAGATCATCCACGCTGCCAACCGGGGGGAAAAATTTACCACCATTTTTGTCAACAACGCGGTGTACGGCATGACCGGCGGTCAGATGGCCCCCACCACCATGCCCGGCCAGCGCACCACCACCTCCCCTTTGGGCAGAAATACCGATGAAACCGGAATGCCGGTCCGCATGGCCGAACTGCTTTCCTCTCTGGTGACAACCGGATATATTACCCGGCAGGCGGTTCTGAAACCCAAATATATCAACCGGGCCAAAAAAGCCATTAAACAGGCATTCACCTATCAGATGGAGGGACGCTGTTTCAGTCTGGTGGAAGTAATCAGCACCTGCCCCACCAACTGGGGAATGACCCCTCTGGATGCCATCAGATGGGCAGAGGACACCCTGCTGCCTTACTACAAACTCGGTGATTACAAGACCCCTGAACAGAGTTCCGGAAACGAATAGGAGAAAAAAATGCAAAGTGAAGTCATGTTTGCCGGTTTCGGCGGTCAGGGAATTCTCAAAAGCGGTGCCATCCTCGCGCATGTGGCCATGGAAGAAGGGTATGAAGTGGTCTGGATTCCTTCCTACGGCCCGGAAATGCGCGGGGGAACAGCCTACTGCACCGTGGTTATCAGTGACCGGCCCATCGGTTCTCCCATTATTAAAAATCCCAGGCATCTGGTGGCCATGAACCGGCCTTCTTTGGAAAAATTTGCCCCCACTGTCAGGCCCGGGGGGGTGATTGTGGTGAACAGTTCCCTGGTGCCGATCAGATCCGGTCGCACAGATGTGGATGAAATCCTGGTTCCGGCCACGGATCTGGCCAACCGGATCGGCAGTGTCAAATCGGCCAATATCGTTGCACTTGCCTCCTTTGTGGCCCGGAGCAGGATTGTGGATTTTGAACGCATGAAAAAGTGCATCCGGGAGGAGTTTGAAGGCAAAGGGGATTTTGCAGCACTGAATATGGCAGCGGTGGAAGAAGGTCTGAAAGCCGCACAGAAATAAGGAACCGGGAAATAACTTCCTTATTCCGTGGGGTGGCATCCTGCCTCCTTCCCACAGAACCGGCAGGATGCCGGTTCTGCGGATTCCGGAAAAAGAGAAATTTATTTCTTCCTTATTCCTAAGTACATACCGGGTGGGTGAAGCGACAGCGAAACCCACCATTTTGTGCCTGAAGTCTGTCTTCAGCTGCCTCTGCCTTTTGAGAATTTTTTTTTCATTGCTTCGGGTAAAAAAAATCATAGGAGAACATGCAATGTTAAAAAGCTATGAAGCCATTTATGAAAACGGAAGATTAAACTGGCTGGGAACAAAACCCGGTTTTACCAAAGCCAAAGTAACCGTGCTTGTTGAAGAAAATACTGATCCTGAAGATAATGCCCGCCAATCCATCAGAAATCTCAAAGGTATTGTACCCAGACCCGAACGAATTATCAGTCTGGAAGAAATGGATATGGCTATCCGGTTGGAAGGAGCAGGGCTTTGATAGGATTGGATACCAATGTGCTGATCCGCTACATCGTACAGGACGATGAGCAGCAATCTCTGCTGGCTGCAAACCTGATTGAAAATCAATGTTCTGCAGAGAATCCTGCATTTATCAATGAAATTACTTTGTGTGAAATCGTATGGGTATTAAAACGGGCTTACCGCTACGATAAAATTGTTATTCTGACAGTTTTGAAACAACTGCTTTGTATTGATGAGGTTTATATTTCTTCCCATGCAGAGGCATGGGCGGCTTATTATGATTATCAAACAGGAAATGCTGATTTTTCAGATTATTTTATCGCCGGAATCAATAAAAAATTTGGTTGTCCGTTTACTTTTTCATTTGATAAAAAAGCCTGCCAAAATGAAAATTTTAAACTGCTTACGCAGAAATATGAGTAACGCAATAAAAATGCCGGAAATTCTGATTCCTGTCCGGATAATCACTAAATAATAAAAAACAGGATGTTATTGAAGAAATCCGGTTTTTCAAAAAATCGGATTTCTGTTCCTTTTTCATTCCCGTTACAAGCGAAAATAAAGGGGCGGATCATGCAGCGTCTGCTTATTACCATTGACGGCCCGGCCGGAGCCGGAAAAACAACAGTCAGCAAACTGCTGGCGGAACGGCTTTCCTATATTTATGTGGATACGGGAGCATTGTACCGGGGAATTGCCCTGGCGGTGAAGACTTCCCCGGTTCCGGTTTCCATTGATGATGAAAAAGCCCTGCAAAATCTCTGTCAGTCTGTCCGGCTGCACTTTGAAAACGGAGAAAAGGGAAACTGCCTGATGCTCAACGGAATGGATATTTCGGATCAAATCCGGACCCCGGAAATTTCCATGCTGGCCTCGGCCGTATCCGCCAAAACAGTGGTGCGGGAATATCTGCTGGATTTACAGCGGGAGCTGGGCAGGCAGAAAGGGGCTGTTTTTGAAGGCCGGGATATGGGGACTGTGGTTTTCCCGGATGCGGATCTGAAATTTTTTATTCATGCCTCCCTGAAAGTCAGGGCGGCCCGGCGGTATGAAGAGCTCCGGGATAAAACAAAAGGCATTAGCCCCAAAGCTGTGGAAAAGGACATGGAAAAACGGGATCACAATGACAGTTCCCGCAAAATTGCCCCCCTGCGCCCTGCCGAAGATGCCATTTCCATAGACAGCTCTGATCTGACCGGTCTGCAGGTGCTGGAACGGATGCTGGAATATTTTCCCCGCCAGTACACGTCCACATCCACATTGGTTTTTTGATAATCCGATTCTGGGTTTTCTGCACAGCACCCGCTACGGACGGGCCTCCTTATCCACGGATATGATGGAGGAACTCAGAAGCCCGGTGACGGATCGTCTGGTTTCCTACCTGGTCAATCTGGAAGTGATTACCCCTTCCGATTTTGCTG
>JAABRU010000069.1 GCA_011390755.1 Desulfobacteraceae bacterium
CCGGAACTTTGCCTGTTTTACGCTTTTCACCCAACGGGTGAAAAGGCGGGAACCGCTGAACCCCTGATATTTCCGGCCGGAAATCATTTTCAGGTCTGAGAATCGCTCAATTTAGGTTAAATCCTGTTATTCTCCGTTTATCTGCAAAACATATTGATATAATTTCTGATCAATCCAGAATCCGGCTTCTTTCATCAGGCAGTCTGTCATCGGCTTTACCGCTTGAATCAATTTCCGGTGTTTTGCTTCTGTCAGTATTCCCATCAGTCCGAGACAGCGAAGCCCCAAACGGGAAGCGGCCTGTCTTCCTCTTCGCTCATCCATCAGAATCATATCCGCTTTTATTTCAAGTGCAAGAGCAATTGCTTCGGCTTCACCCGCATCCAGTTCGGATTGTAAAGAATCAGCCGGAAAACGGTTATTCACCTGTCTTGTTTCAATCCAATCCGATGTTTTCACCTCTTCAGAACCGGCCTGTCCTGCCCCGATAACGGCAATTTCTTCAAACACGGCCTGGGGAATAATGATTTTTTCATAAAGCTGTTTCAATAAATCCATTTGCCGGATTGCAGCAAGATTGATGATCGGAGATGTGTTACTGACAATTATCATATTCTGCCTGTTTCCCGCAGGGTTTTCATATCAGATTCAAAATCAGCAATATCATAATGAACCGGAATTTTCCTGTCGGCAATCAGACCCTGAAACTGTAACTGACTCATCCGGGCAAGTCTGCTTGCCTGTCCCAATGTCATTTTGTCTTTCTGATAAAGCAATATTGCGATTTCACGGAATAATTCATCTTCTTCCGTATTATGGGATATATTTTTTTCAGCATAATCACTGAGCGGTTTTATAAAAATGCCTTCCCGGTATTCAATAAATTCAACTTTTTTCCCTTTTAAGCGTTCAAATATCTCAACAGGAAGGGGAATGTGATCGGATTGAATTGTGATTGTTTGCATTGTATTTGCCTTTCGTTTTAATCAGTTGATTCAGATTCATGCGTAGGTCATAAAAATCTTGGTTAATCTTGATAATCCCGTAAAAAGTCGGAAAATCAGGTTCTGATACATATTAATCTGCTGATTTTATTAACAGCGATTTTTGAAATTTGGACTTTTTACCGATTCATCAATCTTTTCATCCTGTGAATCCCGGTTCAGACAATCCCTCTGTCTGAACCTTGATTAAAAGATTATCATGATTAGAAAAAATCCTGTAAATCCTTTAATCATGTGAATCAGGGTTCAGACAACGCCTCCAACTTCGCTATCAACCCCTTCGTCTTTTCAATCATATCCGCTGCCCGGCTGCCGCAGGTTTCAAAATTCCGCAGGGCGGTACGGGCATAGTCCAACGCGTCAGCAATACGACCGAATTGCTTGAGGGTAACGGCAATGTTGAATCTTGTTCTGCCAGCACCGTAATAATTCCCCTGCATTTCTCGGTAGCGGATAGCTTGATTGTAATGAGAAACGGCCTGTTCGGTTGCGCCTGTTTCATAATAAATATTCCCAAGCTGGTTATGCGTTGCCGCCAGATCATTCACCGCATAGGCAGGGATCATCTTCAGGGCCGTATGATAATATTTCAGTGCATTGTTGATGTATTCCAGCAGTTCTTTCACCGGTTTTTTGGCAAATTTTGATTCTTTGAACCTTTCATAAATCACATTCCCTAAAGTAATGAATCCTATTCCCCACCCCAAACGATCCCTTTCATCCCTCAGTTCTAGGCTCTTTTTGTACCACTGCTCGGCCTTTTCCAGGTTTCGGATGGCTGGGATGTCTTTATACGCGTGGCCGAGGTTGATGGCGCAGATTACGGCTTCAGGATTATCTTCAATTTTCAAAGATAACTGAAATGCTTCTTGATATGTATCAACACATTCACTACTTTCCAGTTCTCTTTGAATATATCCAAGGTTCTCAACGCAAACCGCCAGTGATCGAATCCAGTTCCGCCCGCCTGCAGTATCCAATTCCTCCGTCGTCAGTCGCAGAAAAGGTTCGGCCTGTTTGCGTCCCCATTCCACACGAACGGTTTGCAGTCGTTCGGCCTCGGTCCAATGGCGTTCTTCTTGTAGCAGCCGAACGCGGTATTGTGTCACCAGACTCCATTGATCTTCCCTGCCGGGAAGGGGGCCATCTGTGGCCGGGTTCACAAAATCCGGCACGATTTCTTCCACCAACTGCTTCCATTCGGATCGTCTGACGGTTTGGCTGTAAAGAGGTTTCAAGCCCTGCATGGGGCCGATCACGAGATGCCACCATTCTTTTGTACGGGCTATGCGTCTGGCATGGAGAAGGTTGGCTTTTTCTTTGGCGAGGATGTGGATGACATCGCGGTTTCCATTTGCATATTGTCTTAAGTAATATTCACCTAATTCGTTCACGGCTTTGACAAATGCTCTTGCGGCCTGTTCGGCCCCCTCCTCAAGGGGGGAATCAGTTTGAGTGGTTTCGGGATAGTAGCGGTCAAAGAGGCTTTTGAAGAACCAGGGCAGGGCCGGGTGTATGCTGTAATATCCGCTGCCGTGAGCGGTGAGCAGTCCCACTTCGGCTGCCCGGTTCAGGAGAATGTCAAGGTTTTCACGGGTCATGCCCCGGAGTTCGGGAAGGGCGTAATCTTCATCAGGAAGTCCCATCAATTGTAACGCTTTCACATACACAAACCCCTGAAAAAAATACAGCAAAGCCAGAATCTTCCGTTCCTCTTCTGTAAAGGCATGTGCAAAACCGTAATTCAGCGATGCGGCCAGGGATTTGCTACGCCCCTGTTTTTCTTCGTCTGCAAATGCGGTTTCGCCTTTTTGCAGTTTTTCCAGAAAGGTTTTGATCTGTTCTTCGGTTTCCAGTCCGTCTTTCAATGCCTGCCTCACCAGCACGGTCAGGGTCAGGGGATTGCCGTCTGTGAACCGCAGCAGAGGCCGCCATGCTTTCAGGTCATGAAAGGATTTTCCCTGTTTCCGGGCCAATGCACGGGCCATCTGCTCCCGTTCGTGCATGGGCATGGGCGGCAGCGTGATGCGGTGGGGAAGGTCGTGCAGCCAGGCTTTTTCATCCCGGCGGGAGGTGAGCAGGAATCGGGCTTTGCTCGTTGCGGCCTGCCGGAGAAAATCTGCCAAATCTTTCTGTTCTTCCGCTTTCCATGCCGAATCCGTGCCTGCGGGAAAACCGCTTACCGGTTCCACATTGTCCCAAATCCACAATACCGGAATCTGCTGAAAGACCTGAAGGGCAACGGATCTGCGATCCGCATCATCCAGCGCGAGCCAGTTGATCCCGGACTGTTCCAGCATTGCACCGAATACCTGTCCGAATTTGTCCAGCACACGGGGCAAAGGGCGATAAAGTTCAAATGAGGTGAACAGAACCGGTCCCTGCACGCCCCCGGTCAGGCTGTACCATCGGGCAAATTCCGCAACTGCTGCGGTTTTGCCGGAGCCTGCATAGGCATGAAGCAGAACAATTTTATCCGTATCAAAAGCCCTGTCCATTGCCAGCAGGGTTTCATCCCGTCCCCAGAAACCTGCGTCCGGAGCAGGTGGCAAATCCGAATCCATATGACCGCGTGAAGGCATGGATCGGGTGTGGGACAGGCTGATTTTCAGAGCTTTTTTTTCAGGGGTTTTGGGAAACAAAGACAGGGGTTTTGCCTCATACACCACAGGAACGCACCAGTCCTGCATGGCAATGGCATCACCGGAGATTTCCCGCACCGGATTGGCTGCCAGAAATCTGCGTCCCTGTGAAACCGCGTATCCCAGCGGATTTCCGGCAATCAGCGAAGCATACAGGTCTGCCACAAACCGGGCTGCGGTGTCCACATACACATTGTAGCGCATGGCAACCACTCCGGCTGTTCCGGCATTCACAATCTCCTGTGCCAGAGAACCGAAGGCACGGATCTGATCCCTCTGCGTCTGTGTATCTGCATCCTCTTTGGGTTTTTCCGGAGCCTCGGCATGTGCGCTGCGGCACGCGTTCAGCACCAGCACAGGCACGCGTGCTGCGGAAAGCATATCTCCGATCTCTTTTCCATCCACCAAACGCATGTTTTTAAGGGTTTTGGAATCTTCAAAGCAAAGAAAACCGTGACGTCCTTCCTGATGCGCCCCGTGATAGTGGAGTTCCGGCGTGTATCTTTGGGAAGAGAGACGGACGTCAAGACTGCTGATGTCCGCAAACGCTCCGTGTCCGTCAAAATGAACCGCATGATAGGGTTTGCCCTGCTCTTTTGCCTGATGAAGCCGCCTGCTGAGACTGTCAAAGGTGGGGGGACGCAGCACATCCAGTTGAAACAAATCCCGGTCTGCATCGGACAGTCCCTTGATCAACTTGGATGCAACTGACCGGAACGGCACATCATCCCGTCCGCCCGGACGGCAGATGACCAGCAGAATGCGGATGGGGCCGGATTCGGTTTTGGGCATCTGAAAGGGCTGCGCAGGATTGAAATTGGCATGGACAAAGGCTCCGGCCCGCAATGCCAGAGGAATATCTGTTTTGGGATCCCGGATCAGTTCCCAGGGAATGGCCGCGGCCGCCCGCACTTCAGTGACAATCTCCACACGGGTGTCGGAAAGATGCTTTCTGAGTTCGGCCCATAAATCCCGCGCGTCCTCGTCAGACTGAAAGACCTGTCTGAACAGGTTCCGGCCCATCTCTGCCATGCGCTTTTCCGTGCGCTCCGCAATGGTCGGCGCGGGATCAAAGCGGTAGAGCGGATAATCTTCCAGATACCAGCGGATGCTTTCCTGCTCCTGGGGACTGAGGGAAAAGGAAAACTCGGACTGCGCGGTCTGGGGGAAATCACCGCCCTTTAACTCAATCTGAACTTTGTATTTATCTTCTCCCATACTGTGCTGGGTCAGTCGCAGTGTGTGCATGGTCTTTCCTTCCATCATCCTATCCGCTCCTTTGCCTTCATTATCAAAACCGTTCTTTCCGCTTTGAATACCGGCAGCACATATTTTTCCACATCCGTGTGCATCCGGAGCCGGACAGGAGCCATTTCCTCCTCCGTGATTTTCCCTTTCAGGGCTATCAGTTTTCCCCCGGATTTCAGAAAAGGCAGAGCCATATCTGTAAAAACTCCCAGATCCGTCAGAGCACGGCAGATGACAATATCGAATTCCCCTCTGTATCCGGGTTTCAGAGCGAGTTCTTCCGCCCGGCTGTGAATGGCCTCCGCTTCTTTCAGTTGCAGGCTGCGGATGACAAATTGCAGAAAACTGATTTTCTTGCGGACCGAATCCAGCAGGGTAAGGGATATGGAGGGGACGGCAATTTTCAGGGGAAGCCCCGGAAATCCGCCGCCCGCCCCCATATCCAGCACCTTTGCAGCAGCCGGAATAAAAGGAAGGGCAATCAGGGAATCAATATAATGCTTGACAGCCACCTCCTGCGGCTCTGTGATGGCCGTCAGATTGACCTTGCGGTTCCACCGCAGCAGTTCTTCTGCATGACGGGCAAGCAGTCCGCAGTCTTCCTGCCGGATTTTAATCTGAAAAGAGCGGCAGGATTTGATAATCAGTTCATTCCATTCTCTGCTTCCGATAATCATGTGGATATATGGTCTGGGTTATTCTTCATATTCATAATGGTCTATGGATAAATCCATAGGTTATTCATTATTCATTCCCCCTTCACCATTAAATACGCGGTTGCCTATCCTGGTTTGCGGGTTTGTCCGGATCATTAAAATCCATAAGCAGTACCAGTTCACTGCTGCTGTGGATGACTTTGGCATTGGGATAGCGTTTTTTGAATACATGAATCATGGATGTGTTTTCCCGCAGAGTGGTTGCATAAAAACCGGTGTAATTATTCTGGGCAGCAATAAATTCCAACTTCTCCAGCAGATAGGAGGCGATACCCATTCCCTGATAATCTTCCCGCACCACAAATGCCACTTCTGCCCGGCCTTCATCCCCTTCGGCATAGGAACCGATGGCAATAATTTCCTGGTGTCTTTTGCGCTGTATCATGCCGATCAGGGACATATTTCTGGTATAATCCACGCTGGAATACTGCCGTTGCAGCACTTCGTGGGAAAATATTTTCATTTTATAGAAAAAGCGGTAATAAATGGTTTTTTCCTGAAGGGAATAGAAAAAATTCCGGTAGGCAAATTCATCCGATGGAAAAAGGGGACGGAAGAGTGCGGTTTTTCCGTTCCGCAGATCTTTTGTACTTTTATAACCTTCCAGATAAATCAAGTCTTCCGTAGAGGGGGGAAGCTGGTCTGCGAAAATATATCCCCGCTGCTTGGCCGATTCGATCAGTTCTTCCCGGAATTTGGGATGGGCAATCTGGGCCAGCTCCATGACTCTCTGATAAATACTTTTTCCCTGTAATTCGGCAATGCCGTATTCCGTAATGACAATATCCACATCCGCGCGGGTGGTGGCCACGCCCGCGCCCGGACTCAGGTTCGGTACAATGCGGGAAACTTTTCCGCCCTGCGCGGTGGAAGGCAGGGCCACAATGGAAAAACCGCCTTTGGACATGGCACTTCCCCGGAGAAAGTCCACCTGATCCCCGATACCGCTGTAAAAAAGATTTCCTATGGAATCCGAACAGACCTGACCGGTCAGATCCACTTCCAAAGCCGAACTGATGGAAATGAGGTTGTTATTCCGGGCAATCACATTGGGATCATTGACATAGTTGGAGGAACGGAAATAGAACATGGGGTTGTTATGCACATAGTCATAGAGTTCCTTGTTGCCCATGCACAGAGAGGCCACCACCCTGCCGGGGATAAGTGTTTTTTTTTTGTTGGTGATCACCTTTTTTTTCAGCAGCGGCAGCAGACCGTTGGTGATAACCTGGGTATGAACACCCAAATCTTTTTTCTTATCGAGATACTGTAAAATCACATTGGGCAGATATCCGAATCCCACCTGTATTGTCGAGCCGTCTTCCACCACCTGGGAAATATACATGCCGATACGCTGCGTCACTTCGTCATCTTTCCAAAGCGGCGGAGATTCCACAATGGCCTCTTCATGCATAACAAAATAATCAATCTCATCCACATGCACAAAACTGTCGCCCCAGGTTTTGGGCATATGGGGATTGACCTGTGCGATGACCAGTTTGGCACTGTCCATTCCCGCGCGGGTGATATCAACGGAAACCCCCAGACTGCAGTAACCGAATTTGTCGGGCGGGCTGACCTGAATCAGTGCCGCATCCAGCCCGATACGGTGGCTGTAAAAAAGGGTGGGAATCTGAGAAAGATAGGTGGGAATATAGTCAGTTTTCCCTTCGGAAGCAGCCTTGCGCATGGCCCGGCTGATAAAAAAGAGTTTAAGTGAAAAACGTCTTTGAAAAGATTCCTCTTCAATATATTGTGATAAAGTGGAAGAAAGCATTTGGTAGAGCAGAATATCCTGCATATTCATATCCGCAACCATAGCGTGAATCAGGTGCTGGGGTTCACCGCATCCGGTGCCGATAAAAATACGGCTTCCCCGTTTGATTTTTGTAATGGCCTTATCCGCATCCACTACTTTTTCCGGACAGTATTCATTCAGATTCATTTATTGTCTCCTGACGGTTAATCTCACCGGATTCAGAAGGAATCCGGGATACTTTTTCTGTTCTGACAGACTTCCGGACTCCGGTTTTTGGGAATGTTTTGACTTTTTGCTGATGATTATCTATCCTGCATTACTCATAAATTCTGACAGTTCTCCGAAAATGGGGAAAATACTGAAAATTGGCTTTGCAAGTCCGTTTTCAGTCTGCGCATTATGATTCTGAGCTTTTTTCAGATTTATGAGTCATCCGGGATATAAAACCTGTATCTTTACCCCCTTTTCAGCAAAAAGTCCATAATATTCTTGCAAAACAGTCATGAGACTGGCAAAGCAGAAGGATAGCAGGGAAATAAAATTTTCAGACGGAAATATCTTCATGCTTCTGCCGGATCCTGTCTTGACGAAACACCGCTTGCCGGAGTAAAAGAGATAATTGTGTAAAAAATCAGAAATTCCCTCATTCCGGCAAAAATCGGAGTCAGGATTTTCCTGACATTACCGGATCCCGGCTTTTGCCGGATTATCAAAACAGTGCTTCGGTAATTTTTTCTGATTTACAGGGCATAAAAATATAACTGACTGAAATCATTAAATATGAATATTTCACTTGAATTTTATAACTTACTGAAATTATTCAGTCATAATTTTTTACCGAACTCTTGCAAAAAAGAAACAGAAAATATCAAATCGGATTTCAAATGCGTATTACACTCGTACATCCCACCGGCTCCAACTGGATACCGGGGAAAAAAGACATCAGCGCAACGGCCAACCGGATGCCCCCGCTGGGGCTGCTTTCCATTGCCGCATGGCTGGAAAAAGAGGGACACAGGGTTTTTGTCCATGACTGTTTAGGACCGGGAGCCGTATCTGACAATCATGTCAATGCAAAGCTCATTCTGGCGCAGAAACCGGATATTGCCGGTTTTTCCGCCACTACTTCCGGCTTTTTGGACGGATACGATCTGGCCTGCCGTATCAAAAAAGCCCGGCCCGAAATCCGCACTGTTTTCGGCGGTGTACATATTTCCGCAATGGGGGGACTGCTGCTCAGAGATTTCAAAGAGATTGATTTTCTTTGCATGGGCGAAGGGGAAGTCACTTTGGCGGAGCTGGCCTCCGGCAGCAATCCCCGTGACATAGACGGACTTATCCGGAGGGAGGGGGAGGACATCATCTCCAATCCGCCCCGCATTCATATTCCGGATCTGGATGGCCTGCCTTTCCCGGCATATGAAAAACTGAAAGGATTTCCCAAAGGCTACAACCTCCCCCTTTTCAGTTATATCCTTTCACCGGGGGCGACAATGGTCACCAGCCGGGGATGCCCCTATCAGTGTTCCTACTGCGACCGTTCGGTTTACAAACGCGGCTACCGTTATAATTCCGCCGAATATATTTACGAACATATGCAGTATCTCCGCAGGCGTTTCGGTGTCCGGCACATCAATATCTATGATGATCTGTTCACGGCCAACCGCAAACGCATTGCCGCACTCTGCGAACTGCTTATCTCCGGGCCTCTGGGAATGCAGTTCAACTGCGCAGTGCGGGTCGGCCATGCCGATGATGAGCTGCTGCGGATGCTGAAAAAAGCCGGTGCCCTGCAGCTGTCCCTGGGAATCGAAACCGCGGATCCCCAACTGCTGAAAACCCATAAACCCGGCGTTTACCCGGAAGAAGTGCGGGATACGGTGCGGCGCATACAGAATAAGGGGCTTCGGGCCAAAGGACTGTTCATGATGGGGCTGCCGGGCGAAACCGCTGCATCCGCCCGGAGAACCAGTGATTTTGTCATGTCCCTGGGCCTGGATGACATGAATATGTCCAAATTTACACCTTTTTACGGCGCGCCGGTCTGGAAAGACATCTTCCGGCAGGGCACATTTGATTATGACTGGCGCAAAATGAACTGCCTGAATTTTGTTTTTGTTCCCCATGGCATTGATTCCAAAGAAACCCTGGATCAGTTGTATAACAGGCATGTAAAGCGTTTTTACACCGACAAAACCTGGCATCGCAAATTTGCACGGCGCATATGGCAGCACCGGCGCAGCCTTTTCTATATGCTCCGCCACCTGCCTTCCTTCCGGGCCGCCCAAAAAGCCTTTGAACCGGAAAAAAACGGTTGATTTTCAAAACCTGAATTATTCATAAATTCACTTTTTGCTGTAAATTCAGGATATGCCAAAAAACGGGTTTAAAGCCCTTTTCTGAATTCTTTTTATTTATCAGTAAGATATCCTGATTTTTAGCGGAACGTATGAATAATGCGGGAAAGGGACTTTCATCAGATTTTATGACTGCCGGGTAAAAAAATACGCTAGTGGGTCAGACCGGTTGATTTGAAATTCCCCTCCCCCGGCGGGAGGGGTAGGGGGATTCATGCGAGCTGACCCACTATCAAAAATACAATGAAAACAATCATGACAAGGAGATAGAATATGACCGCGCTGAAGCATCTTTTTTCACCGATTCAGATCGGAAACATGACCGCATCCAACCGTCTGCTCATGTCGGCCATGAGCATCAATTTCGGAGTGGATGAAGACGGATGTGTGAATGAACAACTTATTGAATATTTTACGGCACGGGCCAAAGGCGGTGTGGGAATGATGCTGGTGGGCGGCGGTGCGGTGCATCCCACAGGTCTGGAACTGCCCCATCTGCCCACGCTTTGGGATGACAGCTGCATTCCCTCCCTCAAAAAAATGGTGGCGGCCGTAAAACCCTACGGCACAAAATTCGGGGTGCAGCTCATGCACGGAGGACGGCAGTCCTATCATGACAATAAGGTGGCCCCGTCCCCCATTCCCGCTCCTGCTGTGGTGAAAGGCATTCCCAAAGAACTGAGCATTCCGGAAATAAAGGAACTGGTGCAGGCTTTCGGCGATTCGGCCCTGCGCTGCAGGCAGGCCGGTTTTGATTTTGTGGAAATCCACGGAGCGCACGGTTATCTTATCAACCAGTTTCTTTCCCTCAATTCCAATAAACGCACAGACGAATACGGCGGTTCTTTTGAAAACCGCAGTCGCTTTCTGCTGGAACTTTTCCGGGACATCCGGGAAAAATGCGGTGCGGATTTTCCCGTGGGCATCCGCATGAACGGGCAGGATTATATCAAAGACGGCCTGATTCTGGAGGACGCGCTGCGACTTGCGCCGATTCTGGAAAAAGAGGGGGCGGCCTATCTGCATGTTTCCGCGGGGGTTTACGGTTCCACCCAGCTGACCATCCCCTCCATGTATGTGGAACACGGCTGCTTTATCCATCTGGCCGAAGCCGTGAAAAAAGCGGTTTCCATTCCGGTGATAACTGTGGGACGTATCAAAGATCCGCGTATGGCCGAAAAAATTATTGCGGAGGGAAAAGCCGATGCCGTGGCACTGGGACGCTCTGTCATTGCGGATCCGGAATATCCCAATAAAGCCAAAGCCGGGGCCTTTGCCGACATCCGCCCCTGCATGGGCTGCTGCCTGGGATGCATTCATGCGGTTCTGGCGCTGGAACCCGGTTCCTGCGTGGTCAATCCGGAAGTGGGGCGGGAATACCTGCTGAAAGATGAAAAAAAACCGGAAAAAGCCAGACAGATTCTCGTGGTCGGAGCGGGACCGTCCGGAATGGCGGCAGCCAGGATTCTGGCCATGCGGGGGCATTCAGTGACCATCTGCGAAAAGCAGGGTAAAAGCGGCGGGGTACTGCGTCTGGCCGCAAAAGTCCCCGGCCGGGGGGAAGTGGGGGATATTCTGGGATTTTTGCAAAGGGAACTGGAAAAATATAAGGTGGAAATCCGTTACAATACGGAAGCAGGGCCGGAAATTCTGGATGAAATCCGGCCGGAGACCGTCATTCTTGCCACCGGCAGTCTGCCGGAAATGCCCATTATCAAAGGTCTGTTCCAGACTCAAATGGAACTGATGACCGTAACGGATGTACTGGCCAAAGAATCGGAACCCGGGGAAAAAGTCATCATCCTCGGCGGGGGGCAGGCGGGTCTGGTGCTGGCGGATTTTCTGGCGGAAAAAGGAAAAGAAGTGGCCCTGCTTAACCGCAAAGCCCATTTTGGGGAGGAAATGTCCAGCAATGACCGGTTTTACCTGCGGGAACGCCTCAAACGGGACCGTGTAAAACTGTATAAAAAAGTGTCGGTGCAGAAGTTTACCGCAGACGGTGCTGATTTCCGTTCGGACGGAAATCCCGTATCCCTGCGGGGCTTTGATACGGTTATTCTCTCGGAAAAAATGGATTCGGTGCGGGATGCCCTGCAGCTGCTCAAAGACAGATTCGCGGATGTCCGCATTATCGGAGATGCCAAAAGCCCGCGGACCCTGATGCTCTGCATGAGCGAGGCCGAAGAAATTGCGCGTTCTTTGTGAAAACTGACACAAGGTCGGAGGAGTGCCGGACTTAGAGCCTATCCGAAAACCTGTCTTCCGGTATTCTGAACCCCTGTTTTCATCGGTTCCCAAAATCGGTTTCGGAGGTTTTCGGATAGCTTCTTACAGTCTGACATACTGAAGCAATTCAGGAAAAAGTCTGCCGGTGGTGGGTCCAAAAGGTTGATTCCCCTCTGTAGGGGGGTATTGCATGCGCCCGACCGGCGCAGATCCGGGGCGTATGCAGTACGCCCCTGCAGTCATAAATCTGATTTATCAGCCCAGTTTGACCCACTACTGCTCTGTCAGGGCTAAGAATAAGGGCTGGGCATCGCATAATTTATTTACACAATTATAAATATGATGCATCGGTAAAAAGTCCAAATTTCAAAAATTGCTGTTAATAAAATCAGTAAATTAATATGTATCAAAACCTGATTTTCCGACTTTTTACGAGATCGTCAAATATAGTATTCCAATTTAGGTTTTCCCTGGCACGAAATTTGCTTCAACTGTCAACCGCAACCGTCCGGCGGACAGATTATAAGATATTGTGCCCGTTTTTGGAAAAACCAAAATTGATGAACCGGTAAAAAGTCAAAACGCTGTCACTCCGGCGAAAACCGAAGTCCGGAACATGCTGAAAATACTGTATTTCGGCTTTCGCCGGAATGACGCAGAATCAGGAATCCGGACTTTTTACATATTCATCAAAATTGGATCAGTATATAAATCCGTTTACCCTAAAATTAAGCTCTGACAAAGCACTGCCCTTACTTTCTTATGTCAGCAGCCCTGCTCCCTCAGAGGGGAGATGGTCTTCAGGGGATTTGACCCATTGTCAATAAGGAAGGACTGTTATGATTTTTTATTTTTTACTGCCTGCAGCGGCCTATCTGCTGGGTTCTGTACCTTTTGGACTGATTGCGGGACGGATATTTGCCGGAGAGGATATCCGCAAACACGGAAGCGGAAATATCGGGGCCACCAATGCACGGCGCAGGGCCGGAAATTGCGCGGGAATACTGACTTTGGCGGGAGATATTGCCAAAGGTGCGTTCCCGGTGTATCTGGCATTCCGTCTGTCTGCTTCCGGAGCAGGATGGGAGGATGTCTATGTTTCTTTTGTTGCCATTTGCGCTTTTGCCGGGCATCTTTACCCCTTTTTCATGAAAGGAAAAGGGGGAGGCAAAGGGGTTGCCACTGCCGGAGGATGTTTCCTGATAATTTCCCCCTTTGCCCTTCTGATTTCTGTTCTGGTCTTTATTCTGACCGTCTGCATGAGCAGCCGGGTATCTGCCGCTTCTCTGACCGGTTCGGCCATACTGCCCCTTGCGGTCTGGAAAGCAACGGCCTCCCCGGTATTCTGTGCATGTGCAGTCATCATTGCTTTCCGGATCCTTGTCCGGCACCGGGAGAATATCAGACGTTTGATGGCCGGAACAGAACCCCGGATTTAGCGCCTGTCCGAAAACAATTTTTTGAATCCTCTTAAAACAGAGGGGCGGGGTTAGCGGTAAACAGCTTTTCGGACAGAGTCTTAGGCGGCAATCAGCACCCACAGCAGGGTAATCAGCCCTGAAAGAACAAACTGACTTTCCACCAGAAATTCCAGACGTATGCCCGGCAGCACCCGCCCTTTTTTATGCGTGGAAATAATCAGCAGCAAAAAAAAGGGGCAGAGTATCAGCGCATAACTGAGACCGGAAAAAACCTCAAAAGCACCGGTCAGAAAAAGGATCAGCATAATAAACAGACAGAGCCCTTTTAAAAAGGTGATACTCAGTTTTTCCCCCAGCAGCAGGGGGATGGTTTCCTTTCCCATAATCCGGTCGCCCTGCATATCCAGCACATCAAAAAAAGCCGCCCGGACAAATGCCATACTCATGGCCAGGACAAATACCGGCATGGTACTGAGGCGGAAGGAATTCCATACCGCCAGCACCGGAAATATGCCGATCACCACACCCCATGCCAGGGAAATCAGAATGGTTTTGGAACCCGGAATATCCCGAATCCGGCGGTACCGGAATCCTTTTGCAGATTCCGGAATAATTTTCAGATTATAGCACAGACCCAAAATGCTCATGGCAAAAAGCAAAAGAAAGGGCAGTATCCCCACGCCCGCGGCAACGCCCAGACCGACCCCCCCGGAGCTGATGGCCAGCAGGGTAAGGGCAATTTTGTGATTGTCATAAAAAGAGGAGCGGTCCGGGTCATTATAGCGGGCCTCCCGGATGCCGGTCAGGTTATTGAGAGTATGCATGGAAAGCACATAGAACAGTGTGATCACAATATAGGGAAAGGGGCTGGCAATTTCCTGCAAAACCGTGCAGGCATAGCACAGCGCGGCAGCTCCCAGGGCAACACAGATATTGGTGCGGATCAGAAAACGCTGCAGGGCCAGACGCCGTTTTCTCCACACAGACTGTTTTTCAAAAGGAAGGGATTCAATGGCCCGGTATATGCGTTTGATAATCCAGTTTGGGGTGGAAGCGCCCGCGGTAATGCCGATATGCGCGGCAGCGGCAAGGGCCTCCACATCTATTTCCCCTTCTGTTTCAACATGAAAAGCCCTTTTCCCGTTTTCCCGGACCACCTGGGCCAGGCGCCGGGTATTTCCGCTCTCATGACCGCCCACGACAACGACAAGATCCACAGACTGCGCCAGGCGTTTGGCTTCGGCCTGTCTTTTTTCCGTAGAATCACAGATGGTGTTAAATATCCGATAGTGGGAACATTTCTGTTCTGCCCATTTTTTTACACTTTCATAAAAAAGAATATTCTGTGTTGTCTGCGCCACAATGATGGCATCTTCAAAAGCAGGCATTTCCTCCAGCTCCTGAAGACTGTCCGCGACAAATCCTTTTTTTCCGGCATAACCCAGCAGTCCGATCACTTCGGGATGATCTTTGTCCCCGATAATAATGCAGGCCGCTCCCCGGGCCGCGTGTTTCCGGATAATGGTCTGCACTTTGATAACCCGCGGGCAGGTGGCATCTATTACGCAAAACCCCGCCTTTTCCAGTTTTTCCCGCGTCTGTAAGGGAATACCGTGTGCCCGGATGATTACGGTTCCTTTTCCCTGTTCGGGAATTTCCCTGAGCACCCGGATACCCTTATCTTCCATCAGACTGAGTACCTGGGGATTATGAATCAGGGGGCCGTATGTATAAATGGGGGGGTGGCAGGTATTCGAGGCATCCAGGGCCATTTCCACGGCCCGCTGAACCCCCATGCAGAATCCGGCGGTATGGGCGACTGATATCTTCATTGCATCTCCGGGAATTATGATTTATACATTTGCTGAAAAAAGTTTTTCACATGTTCGGGATGTTTTTTTATAACATCCCTCTCAAATGACGAACCTGAAATAAAAGATATATGTAACATAAAACAGGAATACTGCAAAGTGCAAATGAATAAAAGATACCGGGATTTCAATTCCTGCCTGCGCGCGGTTTACGGCGAGAGGGTGCAGAAAATAACAGTGGATGCGGGCCTGACCTGTCCCAACCGGGACGGCAGTCTTTCCGAAAGTGCTTGTATATACTGCAATGCCAGAGGATCCGGAACCGGGGATTATGCCCGCGGGCGGAGTATTGCAGAACAAATCCGCAGAAATGCGGTGTTTGTGGCCCGCAGGTACAAAGCCCGGAAATTTCTCGTTTACTTCCAGTCTTTTTCCAATACCTACGCTGCCCCGGAAAAACTCCGCCGGATCTATGACGAAGCCCTTTCGGCCATTGAGGGCATTGTGGGACTGTCCGTGGGGACAAGACCGGACTGCGTGAATGAGGATGTGCTTTCCCTTTTGCAGGGCTATGCCGGAAAATATCTGATCTGGCTGGAATACGGACTGCAGTCCGCCCATGACCGCACACTCGCACTGCTCAACCGGGGACATGATGCGGCCTGCTTCCGGAATGCGGTCCGGATGAGCCGGAAGCGGAATATTTCCCTCTGCGCGCATGTTATCCTGGGATTGCCGGGGGAAACGCGCAGTGATATGATGGAAACAGCCCGGATGCTGGGAGATATGGGTATAGACGGCGTGAAAATCCATCTTCTGTATGTGGTGCGGGGAACAAAACTGGAGGAAATGTACAGCAAAGGGGAATACCGGCCTTTGGAACAGGAGGAATATACAAATCTGGTATGCGAATTTCTGGAATATCTGCCCCCGGAAACCGTGATTCAGCGGTTAACGGGAGATCCCCACCCGGAGGAACTGGCCGCGCCTTTTTGGTCTTTGGACAAAAGGGGCACATATCAGATGATTATGGACAAAATGGAAAATTTTGACATGTACCAGGGAAAACGTTACTCTCTTATCTAACCATAATTATTCATAAATATGAACAAGTCCCCAAATCATAATGCTTCGGCTGAAAACCGGGTTCTATCGTGTTTAAGATAATTATTTTGGGTAGGTCGGGGTGAGGTACGAACCCCGGCAGTTTCAGGATGTCGGGGTTTGCACCTCACCCCAGTCCGCATGAAACCCCAAAGCCCTTTTCTTAAACTCTTAAAGCCCGTATTCAGCATTTTCTTTATTTTCGGGCGGCTATCGAAATTTATGAATAATGCGGGATAAGTGAACAGGAGAAAAAATGTCGGAAATCAAAGAAATTATTATTCCCAAAGAGCGGGCTGTTTTCCGGCTGGATCAGAACGGCTGCTGGCGCAATGCACATGGAAAATTCCGGAAAAAAAGCATTATCGATCATTTTCATGCATCCATCCGAAAAGATAAAGACGGATACTATCTGACCCAGTTCAACGGGGACATACGGGAAAAAGTATATTTTCCCTATGAAGATACGGTTTTTTTTGTCACGGATGTACGGAAAGGGGAGGGGGAAATCCGCCTGCTCCTGAACACAAAAGAGGAAATTCCCCTTGCGCCGGAAAAACTTTCGGTACGAAAAGATAATCTTTACATACAGAAGGTGGTGCAGGGCAGTGAAGAAAGGATCCGCTTCTGCGAACGGGCACTGCTGAAACTGTCCGCGCATATCGGCTTTGAAAAGGGGCAGTATTATTTTGAGGATAAAGAAAGAAAAACAGCAATTCCGACTGTTTCCGAAACCGTTTCTGAAACAGAATCCGGCATCCCCCAGACAGACTGAGCAGTTCTGCCCTCTGCCGGGAGGATTTCTGTTTTACCGGCAGCATTCCGGCAGGGGTTTTCTTTTTGCTTTTCCTGCCGAACTTCCGTACTTGTCCTACTGCCTTTTTTTATGCTATAGACTCAATGCCGTTTCCTTAAGACTCCCCTCCCCTGAGGGAGGGGCAGGGGGAGGGTGAAAACGGAGCATAAATTCAGACAGTTGCTATCCCCCTCCCCTAACCCCTCCCGCCAGGGAGGGGAACTTTTTGCTTAAGGAAACGGCATTGGCTATAGACTTCCGGAAGATACACCTGGCCGCCTCCCGGAAGTGTGCCGGTCACGGTCAATAAGGAATTCCTGCTGCTGTCCGCTTGTTACAGACCGCAGTTTTTATTCAGTGCGGAGCAAAACCTTATGAACAATGGTACGGTAATTATTTCTGATTTGCAGAGCATAAAACATGATGAATCGGTAAAAAGTCCAAATATCAAAAATCACTATTAATAAAATCAGAGTGTTAATATGTATCAAAACCTGATTTCCGAACTTTTTACGAGACCATCAAACATAAATTGAGCGGTTTTTTTCAGATAAAGCGACTGAATGTCCGATAAGCGGAATTTTGCCTGTTTTACGCCTTTCATCCGGCGGGTGAAAATCCGGAAACCGCTGGGCCCCTGATATTTCCGGCCGGAAATCATTTTCGGGTCTGAGAACCGCTCAATTTGGGTAAAACTATAACTGACTGAAATTATTAAATCCGATTATCCCGTATTCGCTGCATAACCTGCTGAAATTATTAAATCCGATTTTTTTACCGAACTGTTGCTGAAAAGAATTTTCGGAAAATCCGTACAGACTTTCCGGGTGGAAAACCGAATATCAGCAGATCGAAAAGATTCTGTTTCCGGTCAGGGCAGTGCCTCCGCTTTCAGACTCCCCTCCCTGAGGGAGGGGCGGGGGAGAGGTGAAAATCAGCCTTTACCCCCCTCTCCCCGGCCCTCTCCCGCCCGGGGAGAGGGGGAAATTCAGGAAGTTTTCGATCTGCTGAATATATATTGAATATCCGTAAGTAAAGGAAAAACGCATGTCTGATTTGTTTCATTTCCTCAGAAGGGTTCCCTTTTTTGAATCAATACCCGATGCGGAAATCAGCATTATTGCCGATGCCTGCCACAAACAGCATTTTGCCGCAGGTGATATTGTTTTTCACGAAGGGGAACCGGGGAATAATCTTTTTATTGTATTTGACGGCAGTGTGGAAATCTGGAAAAATTACAACACAGCCGGAAAAACTCTGCTTTCGGTTTACGGGCCGGGGCAGCTGTTCGGAGAGCTGGCCCTGATTGATTCTTCCCCCAGAAGTGCCACTGTTGTCGTCCGGCAGACATGTACGCTTCTTTCCATTGACCATGACGATTTTAATCTCATTACCCATTCCAATCCCATTTCCAAATCCATCATGCGCTCCTTATCCGCAACCATCCGTAAAAGGACGGAAAGTTTCTCTCTGGGACTGCGCATCCGGGATCGGAAACTGGAAAAACTAAGTAAGGATCTGAAAAAATTTCAGATTTCCAATACGGGGGAGCTGGGGGAGCGGGAAAAATTTGTCAGACAGACCCACCGGCAGTTCGGAAATCACCTGCGTCTCATTGCAGATATGATGAATCTGCAGGCAGAGTATATTTCTGACAGCCGTACCCTGAATATGTTCCGGCGGAGCTGGAGCCGGGTCAACGCGCTGGCCCTGATACATGAAACCATATCCCGAAAGACCTATGATATTTATATTGAGATGGATGCCTATATCCGCAGTATTGTCAAAAATATTCAGCATACCTTCCGCATCCGTGCAGAAGAGGTGCTTGTGGATATTACCGTAGAGGATATATCTCTTCATCCCGAAGAGGTTTTTCCCATCGGGCTGATTATCAATGAACTGCTGACCGGGCCTTTTATCGCTGCTTCTGAAGACAAAAGTTTTTCTCATATCCACATCAGTCTTGCGGATGCAGAAGATGAGGAAATAGAACTTACAGTAAACAATTTCAGCACACTGATGACGGAAGAAAGTAATCTGAGCGATGCCGGAATTGCAGCTTCGGATCTGGTCAGAAGTCTGGTGGAAAATTATCTGGGCGGGCGGATGCAGATTGACAGCAACGGGCATACCCGCTTTGTCATCCGTTTTATGCCCGGGAAAAGATATAAACAATCAAAGATGAGCCCGTAAAAAGCCGGAAAATCAGGTTTTGATACACATTAATCTGCTGATTTTACTGACAGCGATTTTCAAACATCTGACTTTTTACCGATTCATCGATAGTGTCTCGTCAAGGTTTAACCGACGGGTTAAGCAATCCTGTAAGGGCGTATTGCACACACCCCAAAGCCGTTCATGCCGGGCCTGTGCAATACGCCCCTGCAGGAGTAACTTACTCAAAAACGGCACCCTGATGCCATTTTGGAAACCTGGCATCTGTAATTTCAATAAGTTGAAGCTGATAAAATATAAAACTGCCATTTTTTGCTGAACAAAAGTATTCACTTTAACCATTTAAATTTATTTTATTTTACCTGAATAAACATCAGGAAGGTGTCATTTTTGAGTAACTTAACCCCTCATTTTTAACGTTGACAGTGTACTACCCGATTCATCAATCAAACAGAAAGAGAAGATAAAAATGCAGGAAATCCGTTTTCACGGCAGAGGGGGGCAGGGAACTGTGCTGGCTTCTGTCGTACTGGCAAAGGCGTTTTTTACAGACGGACTGTATGTGCAGACCTTTCCGGTTTTCGGTGTGGAACGCCGCGGTGCACCGGTGGAAGCCTATCTGCGTCTGGATGACAAAAAAATCCTGATCCGCAGCAATGTTTACAAACCGGATCATGTGGTCGTGCAGGATGTCAAACTGCTCCATACTCTGGATGTAAGCAAAGGACTGAAACCCGGCGGATGGATTCTGCTGAACATGCCGGATTTTCCGCCGGATATATCGGCCCGGTTTTCCGATTACCGACTGGCTGCAGTGGATGCTTCGGGAATTGCCATGCACCATAAACTGGGGACCCGTACCCAGCCCATTATCAATACGGCCATGTGCGGGGCTTTTGCCAGGGTAATGGGAAAACCGTCTCTGGATGCGCTGGAAAAAGCTGTTTTTCAGGAAATACCGGTAAAGCAGAAAGAGAATTTTGAAGCGGCCAAAGCGGCCTATGAATCTGTAAAATACAGAGCAGAATAGGTCTGCAACGGCATTTTGCGGATAATTATCTGAAATAATTAATTTTCATCAGTTCAAAATTCCGCACAGCCGGTTATTATAACTCAAGTTGCCACCCAATGTCACTGACTTAGGAAATTACGGGTAGCGGGTCAGACCGCTTGATTTTTATAACCACAGAGAACACAGGGTTTTCACAGGGAGGCACAGAGAAAAAACTCCCGGGGGCCCGGCAGGAAACAAATCCTCCGGAAATATCCTGCGGATAAACAGAAACCGTGCATTCCGTCCCCCGGTCAGATGAAACGGGGCGGTTATTTTCTGCTGAGTGCCTTCCTTTTACCCTCTGTGTCTTCTCTGTGTCCTCTGTGTTTTTATTAGACCTCCTGCAAAACTCATTTATTTCATTTTATGGATTTATAAAAACAAACAGTTATAATGAGCAATTTTAGTTTTGCAGGAGGTCTATTATTTTTTTACCGCAGAGAGGATTCTGTTTCCCAGTGACAGATCAGCGGATTTGACCGGCTGCCGAAATTACGGAGTGCCAAACTGAAAGTCCGGCAGTATTTTTCTGAATCATTTCAGTGTCCCGGACTTTCAGTTCGGGACTCCGGGCAGATTCTTTCCTTACGTCAGTGACATTGAGTTGCCACCTATAAGGCACTCAGCAAAAAATAACTGCTCCGTTTCATCTGAATAACAGACGGAATGCACAGTTTTGTTTATCCCCCGGATATTTTCGGAGGATATATTTCTTGCCGGGTTCCTAAACGTAACCTGCTGATTTTTCGTTCCGGTAACTTTTGGGTATCCTGTAACTGCCTGATTTTCGGTTGTCGTTTCAATAGGTGGCAACTTGGACTAATAATCCGAATGAAGGGTTAAATCCGGTGCTGTAAAATCAGCCGCTTATGAAGTCAGTTCCGGAAGTCTGACTTTATAATACCCTGTTTTTACTTCATCTGAAGTTTCTGACTCTTCATTGGCATTAATAATAATACGAATGAAGAGTCGGAGGGTACAAGCCCGAAGGGCTGATAAGATTACAGAAAAAAATACGGTAGTGGGTCAAATCGGTTGAATCCCCCTCCCGCCGGGGGAGGGGAATTTCAAATCAACCGGTTTTACCCACTGCCAAAAATATTTACAGAGAATCCCGGAAACCCGGAGGGGTGACATAATCATGTCGGACCTTCGGGATTGGTTTGCCCCTTGATTCGCATTATAAAATTTTTTCCCGCAGCCGGATTGACATTTTTTTTCTTGTGCGGATTTTCCAATTATGGCATACTTTATGCTGATTCTGTATAGTATCATAATTCTTTAATCTTATTAACAATGGTTTGGTAATCTTCTCTGATTTACAGGGCATAAAAATATAACTGTTTGAAATCATTAAATCTGAATATTTTGTTTGCGTTTTACAGCCTGCTGAAATTATTCAGTCCGAATTTTTTTTACCGAACTGCTGATTAAAAATCAGGAGAATATTCATCAGACCCCTTTATGAAAACAGTCAGGACACAGGGAGCAGGGGATTCCCTGTCCCCCGATTTCCGACCCTTTTTATATAAATAACAGGTAGTGGGTCAAACCGGTTGATTTGAAATTCCCCTCCCCCGGCGGGAGGGGTTGGGGGAGGGGGATTCAGGCGATCTGGCCCACTACCAAATAATAAACTTAATAAAACAAGGAGGATAATTATGAGAAAAAAAACTGCTGTGTTACTTTGCTGTGTACTCCCTTTGATGATTTCAAATCAGGTCCGTGGGCAGTCAATAGAAATTACGCCGCAGCTGGTTGTGGAACATGTGAAAAAGGCAGTAAAATTAATTGAGGAGAAAGGGCCGGATATTGCTTTCCCGATCCTCAGTGATCCGGAAGGCGAATATATTGACGGAGACCTGTATGTTTTTACATATGATATGGAGGGTACTATCATTCAGCATTTAAGACCCAAACTTGTGGGAAAAAACATGATGAACATAAAAGATAAAGAGGGAAAATGTCTGGCCTGTGACTTTCTCCGCATAGCCAAAGAAGAAGGGCAGGGCTGGTCTCAGTACTGGTGGCCCAGACCGGGAAGCGGTGAGCTTTCTGTGAAAGTAAGTTATATCATGAAAGTTCCCAACCATGAAATGTTTGTCGGTGTCGGAGTTTATGATATGAAAATAGAGGAAATCAAATCTCTTATGAAAAGCAAATAACATGAAACAGTTTGCCGGAAAAAAAAAGAAATACAGGCTGAGCCTCATGGTGTCCGTACTTCCTGTTTTGGGATTTATGGCCTTACTGTCAATCTGGGCGGCAGACCTGTATGTCAGTTCCAGAGCGGACCGCGCTTTTATTATCGGTCAGCATGGAAGCGAAATTGCCTGGCAGCTTGCCGAACAGAGACTGCTGGAAACAGAGTATTTACATACCCTCCGCACAGAAACGCTGAAAAAAATTTCTCTCCAGTCACAAAAAATCAGGGAAATCCTTGAAAAACTGATGCTTCCGGATATACACCGGGATGTGTACAGCCTTATCTCGCAAATATCCGAAAAACTGAAATCACATCAGCTGATCTTCAGCAAAGCCGGAAATATAGCCCGCAAACTTGCGGACAGCAGAATAAATCTTCAGACCCATTTTGATTACAGTGACAATTATCTGAAAACAGCCATTGACAGCATTATTGAAGAGGAAACGCAGCTGACCATTTTGCAGGGACTTGATCTTCCTGAAAAAAAAATGGCATTAAGAAGCGGACTTAAAGAAATCCTGAGCTTCAATGCTTCGGTTATGCTGAATATGAATGAACTGCTGGCTTTCGGAGATACAGAGAAATTTGAGAAAAGGCAGGAAATTCTCAGAAAAAAAATGGACATCAGTCTGAATAACACACACGGAGTGCTGCTTTCTGTAAATGAGGACATCTATTCTGATTTGTGGGATAAAATAATCAGAGAATATGAAACCGTAACAGATATACAGAATGCGGTATATGAGCAGTGGAAAAATCTGAAAAAAATTCATTCGGAATTGGAAAAAAGCAGCAGAGAATTAAAGGGAACGATTCAATTAACTGTAAACAAAGTAAAAAATGACATGAACACGATTAAACGGACCGGCTTTACAATCAGTACCGCAACAATCGTTTTTGCCGTTTTACTGCTGTCGCTTATCAGTTTTTTGCTTATCAGGTCAATAACAAATCTTCTCCGGCGGGTTGCTGCAGGACTGAACCAGGTAACCGGACAGATAACAGATTCGTCCGCAAAGATTTTAAACACAAGTCAGCAGCTTTCAGAAGGAGCCTCCGGGCAGTCGGCAGCCATTGAACAGACTTCCGCAGCGCTGGAACAGATATCCGCCATGACGAAACATAACGCGGACAATGCCGGTAATGCGGATATGCTGATGAAAGAAAGCAATTCAATTATCGGAAAGGCCAATTCCTCTATGACCCGTCTTGCAGTATCTATGGAAAAAATATCCGATGCCAGTGAAAACACATCCAGAATTGTCAAAACAATAGATGAAATCGCTTTTCAGACCAACCTGCTGGCTCTGAATGCAGCCGTTGAGGCTGCAAGAGCAGGCGAAAGCGGAGCAGGGTTTGCGGTTGTGGCCGGTGAGGTACGGAATCTTGCTATGAGGGCATCTGCTGCGGCAAAAAGCACGGCCGGATTAATTGAAAAAACTGTAACTCTGATTAAGGAGGGAGAAGAACATGTGAGCACCTCTGTCCGGGGTTTTGAAAAAACAATTGAAAGTACGGCCGAAGTCGGAAATCTGCTCGCAGAAATTGCAACAGCCTCAAGGGAACAGGCACAGGGGATTGAACAGGTAAACATCTCTGTATCCTCAATGGAAAAAATAATTTACCAGTTTGCAGGTCATAGCCGTGATTCACGGAATGAATCTGAGGGAATGAATAATCAGATAGAGAAAATGAAGATAATGGTGGATGACCTTTTATCTCTTGTGGGGGGAGCAGGTCAGTGAGCAAAAAAGGCCCTTTCCCGGCGTGCTGCCCTATTGTATTATTCACACGTTCCGCCAAAATCAGGATATATTACTGATAATTGGAAAGCATTTCTTCTGTCCTGCATTTTGCTGTAAAACGCAGATAAAGGGATTCCAGACGCAGCTTCTCCCTTTGGGCTGTTTTGGCAAGGGAATCCAGATTTTCTCCGGGAAAAGGCGGACGCTTCGCAATTTCCAGACAGAAAGCAATCCCCTTTTGCAAATTATCTCTGAACTCCTTCATTGCTTTCATTTCTTTGGGACTGCCTCCGGATTTGCCAAACTGTTTTTCAAAATAGTCGGTATAAAGTACGATTTCTTTGGCAAACATATGGGGACGTTCGGCAGAAACCAGTGAGGGGCCGCGGCCGTAAATATGATCCACCATTTCTTTCAGACTGTAGTTTCTGTCAAACCATTCAATATTGGGGCCTGGGCAGACACACTGGGGGGAACTGTTTTCTTCCGCCAGTCCCAGGGAAATCAGCGCACCGTTTCCCAGATGATCGCATAAACATACTTTTTCGGTGATTTTCCGGCAGTGTTTTTCTTTTTCCGATGCCGACAGATCCGAGTTGCGGATTTCTTCCATTTTCCTGCGTTGGTACTGCCCGGAAGCAGTGCAGATATTCTTGGGGCCGAATTCCGTATTAAATGCCAGCAACTGCCTGGGACATGCGGAACCGGGATTTCCTTTGGCGGCTTTTTCCCGGGTCTTTTTTTCAGAACCGGAATTCCGGACATTATTGAAAGGAATGCCGAAGGGGGATGCATTGCTCAGATAAAGTTCTTCTGCACCGGCTTCTGCCAGCAGTTTCCGGGTGGGAGCATCTACAGGGGTCGCTTCGGGAACCAGCAGAAAAGGACTGGCCCAGCCGCATATATCCATGCCGAAATCTTCCCGCAGCCGCCGCATTTCTCCGTTGGTGCCGATGCCTCCCTGTATGCTTATCAGGGGGCGGGACTGCGTTCCGGAAGGATATGACCGGCCCTTTTCCTGATAATACTGCTCAATGCTTTCCTGAAAATCCCTGCCCAGTTTTTTCCGGTTTTTCCGGAATTCCTCGGCAACCCGGGGAAGAATATTTCCGTTGGTGGCAAAGGTATGACCGCCGCAGTTCAGACCGGATTCAATGCGGTATTCATATACTTCCAGTCCTTTTTTGGCCAGAAAACGTCCCTGGATAAGAGAGGAGCGGAAATCACTGACTTTGAGAATGATTTTCTTTTTGATCCGGCCTTTTCCATCCCGGTAGAAGTCTTTAAAACGGGATATATAGCTGAACAGACTTTTATTGAGTCCCGCGGAAAAAACAATGGCGGATTCCAGCGAACTTTCCGCATAACCCCGCAGGGCGGCCTTTGCGTCACTGAAATCTTCTCCCAGCGGATTTCCTTCTCTGTCACAGCGCGGATTATCCAGTTTCACCATGATATTGACATCAATGGAACCGGGCTTCATTTTCCGACTGAGTGCTGACGATTCTGCATCCCTTTCCGGGCCTTCGGGCATATCCAGAAATTTGATGTATTCTTTTTTCAGGGGGGATTCTTCCGGCAGGAGATCAAAATATTTTTTTTTGTCATTTTCCTCAAAAAAAGGCAGTGCCCGGATCTGTTCCATTTTTATTCCGACAATTTTTTTAACCGTATCCAGATAGGAACGGATCCGCCTGGCTCTGGCATCTGCTTCATTTTTTCGGATAGGAATACAGGGCATCTGAAAAAATGTGCAGTAATACCGCCTGATTTTTTCCAGCACCGAATCTTCCACAATGGAAATGACAGAAGTGATACCGAAAGGGGCAACCCGGATAGGGGTATCTGCCGAATGGCCGAGTCCCATGACCGGAATATGGAAAGTATGGAGTTCTCTGTGCATAAATGACCTCAATTTCAAAATATCTGTTTTTATTTTTGTTCACCGGTACATGCCGGAGCCGGAACATTACATACTCGGCCACAAATTCTCCCGAAGTTTCGGCAAACTTCCGAATTCTTTGCGCCGAAAAACTTACTGGTCTGTTATATTTATATTATCAGTAGATCGAAAAGTTTTACGGAGGAGTGCAAAAATTGCATTTTTGCATGAGGCATCCGGAGGATGCGGTGGTGCAAAAATACAGTTTTTGCACTCCGGTGGCAGCCGTAAAACCGTATCCGGGGGAAACTTTTCGATCTGCTGATTATATCATAATTTAAGCCCTGTGCCGCACCTGAAGAGGTTTTTTACAAATATTTTACAAACCCGTGCCTCATACATTTTCCTGTAAGCATCTGAAATAACAGACCCCCCCCTTTGCAGGGGGCAGCAGCACTGAATGCTGGTTTATGACTGCTGAGTTACAAACAGGGCAGATGAAATGCAAATTTCTTGCAAAACCCCAAAATTTTTTTTAGTCTGCATCCGGAATCCCGGGCCGTTTTGCCGCTTTGAATTTCGGAAGAAATAACATACTGTAAAATAAAGGTAAAAGCATGAGAAAAACCGAACTTCTGGCACCGGCCGGAAATTTTGAAAAACTGGAAATTGCCATTCATTACGGTGCGGATGCCGTGTATCTGGCCGGAAAAGATTTCAGTCTGCGCAATTTTTCGGGCAATTTCAATCCCGATGAGCTGCGGCAGGCCCTGGTCTATGCCCATGAAAGAAATGTCAGGGTCTATGTGGCCTGTAATATTTATCCGCGCAATGAAGATTTGCAGGGAATTGCAGAATTTCTGCATTTTTTGGGAGAAATCGGGCCGGATGCTGTTATTGTTGCAGATCCGGGGATTTGTATGCATGCCCGGCGGATGATTCCGCAGATTCCCATCCACATCAGCACCCAGGCAAATACCACCAGTTATCAGACAGCCAGGTTCTGGAAAGAAATGGGGGCATCCCGCGTCAATATGGCACGGGAACTGTGTTTATCGGAAATCCGGGAAATATCTGAAAAGAGCGGCATGGAAATTGAGGCATTTGTACACGGGGCCATGTGCATTTCCTATTCCGGCCGCTGCCTGCTGAGCAGTTTTATGGCAAAACGGGACAGTAACCGGGGCATGTGCTGCCATCCCTGCCGTTTTCATTATACGGTGATGGAAGAAAAACGCCCCGGACAGTATTATCCGATCATGGAAGATGAAAAGGGAAGTTATATTTTCAATTCCAAAGATCTGTGCATGATCGGCCATATTCCGGAAATGCTCTCTGCCGGTATTCATTCCCTGAAAATCGAAGGCCGCATGAAGGGGATCAACTACCTGGCCTGCGCTGTAAAAAGCTACCGGGAGGCCATGGATGCATATCTGGAAAATCCGGAAGAATGGAAAGAAAGGGAGGAATGGAAAACAGAATTGTCCAAAATCAGTTACCGGGGATATTGCACAGGTTTTTATTTCGGTGATCCCGAAGAGCTGATTCCCAATTATGCGGAATGCGTATATGCCACGGACTATGTTTTTGTCGGCAAAGTGGTGAAAACAGAAGGGGGACAGATATATGCAGCAGTGCGGAACAAAATATGCACCGGAGACCTTCTGGAAATCCTTTCTCCCGGCAAATCCCTGCAGCAGGCCCGGATTGAGGAAATCCGGGATGAAAAAGGAAACACTGTCCCTTTTTCACAGCCCAATACCCTGGCCCGACTTCGCATAAACGCGCAGTGTTCGGTCAATGATCTCCTGCGGAAATGTCCCGGAAATGCGGAAACGGACAGGATATTAAGGCTTTGATGCTGTCCTGCTTTTTGATTGATTTTATTCATAAACTGATCTATTATACTTGCTTTTCCGAAGGCTTTTACTGTGTCCTCCGATAACTGAAACAGGCACTCTGCCTGCTGATCAAAATCCTGATTCTGAAATGAATCGCAGAATATCCGGAATCATCTGCAAAAGCCCGGCAGATAAGGTTTTTCAGCCAGAACAGGACACCGGCAGGGCTTTTGACATTCGGAATGCCTGGAGAATAATTCAGAAACAACCACCCCAACATTTATATGGACAATAGCGAATGATAAAAAAAGCAGCAGAGGAAATAATATATCATCTGACAGTGATATTCGCGGCAGCAATGGGGCATCTTTCTCTGTCGCGGGGACGGAAGCTCGGCAGGCTGCTGGGACACCTGCTGTACCTTCTGGACAGGCGGCACAGGAATATTGCTTTGGAAAATATCGGAAAAGCCTATGAATTTTCCAAAGAAGAAACAGAAAACTTCGCGCGCCGGGTATTTGAAAATCTGGGGATGGTGCTTTTTGAAACCGCCTGGTCCCTGCGGCGAAGTGAAAAAAAACTGAGCCCTTATTTTCGGATTATCGGAGCGGAAAACATTCATTATGCCTACAGAGAGGGGAAAGGGGTGCTGGCTCTGACAGCGCATTTTGGAAACTGGGAACTGCTGACTCCGGTGGCTTCCCTGCTGCGGCATCCCCTGCGGATTGTGTACCGTCCCCTGGATTTTGTTCCCCTGGAACGGTTTATCTGCGGTATCCGTACCCGTTTCGGGGGCGAACAGATTCCCAAAAAAAAGGCGTTCCGGCGGGTATTGAAATCCCTTTCCCAAAAACAGATGGTCGCGCTGCTGATGGATCAGAATGTTGCTGTACGGGAGGGTGTGTTTGCCGATTTTTTCGGGCACCCGGCCTGCACAAACAAAGGTATGGCACTGCTGGCGATGAAAACAAAGGCTCCGGTGGTTCCCGTATTCCTGCGGAGAGATGCAAAGGGATTCTGTGCGCATTTTCTTCCTCCCCTCCCCCTGATGGAAAGCGGGGATAAAATCAAAGATCTGGAAATGAACACGCAGCAGTATAACCGGGTGATTGAATCTTTTGTCCGCCGCTATCCGGAACAGTGGTTCTGGGTCCACCGGCGGTGGAATACCAAAACACATTATCCCTGGCCGGAAGAAAGATATAAATAAGATGAAAGTTCTTCTGCTTTCCATGCCTGATGCCGCACCGCTGATTATCCATGATACGGCCGTTCATATGCCCAACCTGGGGATTGCCTGTGTCGGCGGCAATATTGATCCGCAGCATGATGTGCGGATTGCTGATCTGATTCGTAAGCGGCGGCAGCTGAAAAAATATCTATGCCGTGTACTCCGGAAATTCCGGCCAAATCTGGTGGGACTGTCGGCCATGTCCTGGCAGTATGATACCTGCATCCGGATTGTCCGTCTGACCCGGGAAGTGCTGCCGGATGTAAAAATCGCCATCGGCGGTTATCATGCCACCCTTATGCCGGAAGAAATTGCAGCCTCGGACGAAGGCAGGCAGATTGATTTTATCATACGGGGAGAAGGGGAGGAAGCCTTCCGCAGACTGGTCAATGCCCTGGACGGAACAGACCGGTCGGAGGAAATCCCCTCTCTTTCCTTCCGCAGAAAGGGCAGATTTGTTCATAATGAAAGGGGAGAACCTTTGGAACTGTCCCGTCTGCGGCTCCCCATCCGTGACAAACGCCGCCTGACCCGGGGGTACCATGTCATGTACAATAAAATAGAAGTCATGGAAACCTCCCGCGGCTGCACCCGTTCCTGCAATTATTGCAGTATCCGCCATATGTACGGCAAAAGTTTCCGTACATATCCCGTTGAAAGAGTACTGCGCGATCTGGATGACATTTATTATCAAAGAAAAAGCCGCTGGGTATTTATTGCAGATGATAATCTGGTGCTCAATCCCAAACGGCTTATCAGACTCTGTGATGCCATTATCGGAAAAAAATACAAAGGACTCTGTATTGTGGCCCAGGCCGACAGTCTTTCCATGTCCCGCAATGAGGAAATGGTAAAAAAAATGGCTAAAGCCGGTTTTGTTTCCCTGTTTCTGGGCATAGAAAATGTATCTGCCAAAAATCTGGAAACCGCCAATAAAGGGAATATTGTAGAGGCTTCCCGCAAAGCCGTGAAACTCTGCCATAAATACGGTATCATGGTTATCGGCGGGCTTGTACTGGGTTTCCCCGATGATGATGAAAATGCCCTGATTGAAAATTTTGCGTTTTTCAATTCCCTGAAAGTGGATGCGGCCTATTGTCAGATTCTTACACCGTATCCGAAAACCGGTATCCGGGAACTGCTGATCAGAAAAGGTCTGGTGGAAAATGTTTCGGATTACCGATGGTACAACGGGCTTTGGGCCAATGTGAGAACCCGGTATCTGAATGCCGGAGAATTACAGTATTATTTCTGGTATCACAAAGAAAATATACTGGGCTGGTGGAATCCATCCACTTTTATACGCCGGAACGGAAAGGGCTGGACCGGTATCTGGACATATGCCTTCAAACCTGTAATGAAATATATGCTGGACAGAAAACAGAGAAAAATCGGCTGGGAAGGAAGGTTTCGGGAAGATATGGAAGCTCTGCGGAATATGAACCGTTTTCCGGGTTTTTGATAATTATCCGGAATACAAACGAATTCCGCCTTTCCCCTGCCCGCCGCCTGCACATACGGCAGGCAGCGCTTCCGCCTGCTGAGTCTGCCGAAGCAGGCTTCTGCCCACCCCGGGGAAAATTTGTTTACAACCCCCCGGTTAAACCCTGACAAAGCATTATTATCTTCACCCAGGTTGTCACCTGCTGAGACGGTAACTGAAAATCAGACAGTTGCCGGAGCGAAAAATCAGCAGCTTATGCTTATAACCGGCAACCTGGCTTATCTTAAACACGATAATTGGCATTACAGATTTACATTAGAGTCTGTGAAATTAGAAAGGAGGGTGTTATGGGAAAGAAGTATTTCCATCTTGCTGCTGTTATAATTTTCAGTTTATTCTTAGGAAAATCTGTCAGTGCGGATGAAATTAAAGTGGTCACAGAAACATGGGAACCCTATAATTTTGAAAAAGACGGCAAAGTAACCGGTATTTCAACAGAAATAGTTGAATATTCTTTAAAGAAAGCCGGTATCGGCATATCAGGCAATAAAATAAATATTTATCCGTGGGTCAGAGCATACAGAATGGCAATGGAGGATGAAAATATATTAATTTATACAATATTAAGAACTCAGGAACGTGAGAACTTATTTAAATGGGTGGGCCCTCTCATACCTTCTGAGAAATTTTATTTTTATAAAAATAAATCACGGACAGATATTTCACTTCATTCACTGGATGATGCAAAAAAATATCAAATCGGTGTGTTAAGAGGCAGTGTACATGAGGATTTTTTATTACGCAACGGTTTCCCGGCCACCCTCATACAGACAGTTGCTGATCAGGAGCTTAATCTGAAAAAACTTCTGGCAGGAAGAATTGATTTTATTATTGATACGGATTCAAGTCTTGGAATAAGAACAAAGCAGATGAATCTGCCGCTGTCTGAATTTGAAAAAACTTTGTTTTTATTTGAAAACGGATATTATATGGCATTCAGTAAAAAAACATCTGACGACATAATTGAAAAAATAAGAAATGCTTTCTTTACACTAAAAAAAGAAGGCGGGGTGGATAAAATTATTGAGAAATATAAATAATGCATTGTCATAGCTTAATTTTGATGAATCGGTAAAAAGTCCAAATATCAAAAATAACTATTAATAAAATCAGAGTGTTAATATGTATCAAAACCTGATTTCCGGACTTTTTACGAGACCATCAATTTTAGGGTAAACGGATTTCAGTTTATAATTGTGTAAATAAATTATGCGATGCCCAACCCTAATTTTTAGCTCTGACAAAGCAATAGTGCACTGCTTCACTTAGGGACTCGGAAAAAGATAATTCCCCCCCGGTTCATCCCGTCAGCAGAGACGAAACAAAGGTTCGGCATGTTTCTGCCGGACATTTTCAGAGGGTTTATTTTTTGCCGAGTACCTTAACCTGAATTATTCACAGATTCACTTTTTGCTGTAAATTCAGGATATGGCAAAAAACTGAGTTTGAAAACCGTTTTTCTGATTTTTTCTGTTTATCAGTAATATAGCCTGATTTTGGCGAAACGTATGAATAATTCAGGTCTCTTTTTTCCCCTGTTTTCCGGTCTGCTTTATTTTACCTGCTGTCTTTACGCATCCACCCGACTGTATCCTTTCCTGTGCTGTTCCATTCCCTTTTTCAGGCGTTCGGCATTTGCAGGGGATTGCAGCAGGTGAAAGGTTTCTGCATCAGATTTACTGAGTATCCGAATGAATACGGCTTTGATCTTTCATTCATCTGTGAGCAGTCTTTCATCAGTTCCCAGAATTTCAGCGGCGGCTTTCCGGTATTTTCCCGGTATCTGTTTCTGTTTTTCAACCGCTTCATATTCACCGGAAGCCATGCCCATTCTCTGCGCCATTGCTTCTTTCGGAATATTTCTGTATTCCCTCCACGCGCACAGCAGACTTTTGTCTTCCATAACGGTTTTTCCCACCACTTCATTGGACAATGTCAGATTATCCGCTTCTATCTCTTCCCGGATATGTCTGAAATCTTCATAGGGTATCACCACAAAGGCCGGATTGCCTGCTTTGTCGTTAATGACCTGGTAATCAGTAAGTGTGTTCATTTCTTTCTTTCACCTTTTCTATTCTGATAATTTTCGGATGCCCGTCAGTGACGGAAAATATCACCCGGTAACGTTTCACCCGAAGCCGGTAATCGTTTCTGTCTTTGAGTTTTTTGATATTCCGGCAGTCAGGCCAGTTAGGAAGTTCCTGGACATCAAGATATATTTTCTTTGATTCAGGTAATTTCCTTAACTGCTTATATACCATTACTTAAAAGATTTCCGGTTACCGCATTTCCCGAAAGTACTGCGTACATGAATTTTTCCTCTGCCGGATACCCCGAAATGTTTTAAGTATCGGTATAAGCTCTGTTTGTCCATTCAATGATGATATCCGGCATTATCCCTTTCCTTCCTTTTCCCCTTCCTCTCCGTCCGGGACTATGGTCATAATGGAATGATGAATAATGGAATAATGGAATAATGGAATGATGAATAATCAGTAGATCGAAAAGTTTCCGGAGGAGTGCAGAAACTGTATTTCTGCATGGAGTGCAGAAACTGTATTTCTGCATGGAGTGCAGAAACTGTATTTCTGCATGGAGTGCAGAAACTGTATTTC
>JAABRU010000217.1 GCA_011390755.1 Desulfobacteraceae bacterium
CCAGCCCCCAGCACCCAGCACCCAGCACCCAGCCCCCAGCACCCAGCCCCCAGCCCCCGTCCTTACTCTATCTCCACTTCCGCGGGTGCAATGATTTTTGCATCACGGGTTCCGGAAAGGGTGGGCATTTCCAGTTTTTTCACTTTCCAGCCTCTGTGCCGGACAATCCCTGTAAAGGGAGGATTGCCGACCACATTTCCGGTCAGCTTGATGGCATTGGGGTCAAATCCCGGTTCCACCGTCATTTTTTCCTCTTCTTCTGTATCCACAACCGCTTCGGTTTCAATATATTTCCCCATCACCTTTTTACATTTATCGTGAATATCCCGGACAGCCGCGCCGATATCCTCATCTTCATATTCATCCAGATTTTCCGAAAAAAAATCCAAAAGCCTGCCCTCCCGCTGCAGTACGGAAAGCATATGAAGAAAAAGACGCTGATCGCTGCGTTCCCTTTCCTTTTTTTCCGCTTCGTCAGAAGGTCTGGGTTTTTCATCCGCTTTGGGAACAGGAACCTGTTTTTTCACAAGTTTTGCCAGGGAAAGACGGCAGCAGAGCCACATGAGCAGGGAAGTGAAAAGAAAAACAGCAGCGGAAACCGGAATAAAATACTGCCGGGTCATTTCCAAAGGAAGTCTGAGATCATTGAGATTCATGTCTATTCCCTGTATTTCCGGCAGTTTCAATGCCAGGTAATCCAAAGCGGTATAAAGTGCCCCGTCAATCAGAATACATAACAGTGCCATAAAAAAAAGAATCCAGAAAAATGAACGGGCAGAATAGGATTTCACAATGTCCATCGTAAATAATACTCCTTATATGTTTTGTGTATTTTCATATTCCCGAATATTGCATCCCTTCTCACAGATGCCCGGGTCTTTCTGTTAAATTTTAAGAATATAAAGCATAGAAAAATAAAAAGCAATTGAAACACAGGGTTTTTTCCTCTGAATTTTACGGCAGATCTGCCAGGGCTTCCAGAATGGTCAGCACATTTTCCCGCATCATGCCGATATACGTTTCCCCTGCCGTATCTTTTTCTCCCATAGAATCGGAATACAGCTGCCCTCCGACCCGGATACCCGCATCCCGTGCAATTTCCCGGATTAATTTGGGGTTCACACTGCTTTCCACAAATACAGCAGGTGTTTTGTAGCTGCGGATGGAATTTACCACCTTTTTACGGCGTTCCGGTGTCATCCCTGCCCCTACTTCACTGCCGGTGGACCATCCTACGGGCGCAAGACTCAGGAAATGATGATCGGCATTGAATCTGTACTCACGGCAGAAGTAATTGAAAGCATCATGACTGGTCACCAGCACCCGGCGGGCCGGGGGAATCCGGTTCACATATTCCCGTATCCAGGCATCCAGTACCCGCAACTGCTGCAGATAAAGTTTGGCACGGGCTTCATAGTGCATTTTTCCTGCCGGATCCGTCCGGATCAGTGCTTTCAGAATATTATTGACATAAACCGCTGCATTCCGGGGAGAAAACCAGGCATGGGGATCCGCAGTTTTTTCCCCGGAACTTTCTGTTTCCAGGGCATCAATACCTTCTGTGCAGGTCAGCAGGGTTTTGCCCGCATCCCTGGCAAGGGTGGCCATCCAGTTTTTCCCTTCCAGATGCAGACCGTTTTCCAGGGTCATATCGGCTTCCAGCACCATCCGCACATCATTGGGAGTGGGCATATATGTGTGGGGATCGGCTCCCGGGGCCAGAATACATTTCACCTCGCAACGGTCTCCGGCCACCTGACGGGCAAAATCGGCAATCTGGGTGGTGGAACAGACAAGAACCGGTTTTTTTGCAGATGCTTCCACTGCAAAGACATTGGAAAACCTAATAAAAAGCAGGAAAATCAGACAGAAAGCACATTTTTTCATTATATTTCTCTCCTTTTCGCTCAGTTGCTGTTATGATGTCAGGATTGATGCTGACGGAAAAAGTTCTGCCGCCCCCTTCTGCTGAATATCAGTAGATCGAAACGTTTCCGGAGGAGTGCAAAAATTGTATTTTTGCATGGGGTAACCGGGAGATGCGGCGGTGCAAAAATACAATTTTTGCACTCCGGGGCAGATGTAAAACCGTATCCGGGGGAAACTTTTCGATCTACTGAATATACATAATCCGCAAAGGATTGTCAAAACAGGAGTCTGCCTGTTTCCCCAATTCTTTTACAAAGGCCCGGAATCATCATTGACAAGATGCACAGTAGCGGATAAAATCATTACAAGATACTGAAATCATTAAACTGAAATTACAGTTCCGGATTATTTTCAGGATTATCAGACCTAAATGGGGAAAAAATCGGCTTTGTCAGTAAATAATTTTCAGGAGAAAAAATATGCCCGTCATAAAAAAACCGTCCTCACTCCCCCTGTTATCCTTTTCCTTTGTCTTCATCATTATCGCAACCTCCGCAGTCATCAGCTTTATTTCCTTTAATAACGAAAAAAAAGCAGTTGAGAATCTGGCAAAGCAGCTGCAGGTGCAGATATTTGTAAACATCCGGGAAAAACTTGGCAATTATCTGGCCATGCCCCACAGACTCAACCGGCTGAATGCGGATATTCTTTCGCAGAATCCTGCACTTATGGAAGATTTGGAAGGGCTCCGTTCCATTTATATCCGCCAGATGAAGGTTTTTGAAAGCCTGGGAACCCTTGCCGCCGGTATTCAGAAACAGGGGAATTATGTCGGGGTCGGGCGCAGGGAAGATGAATTTTTCAGCAGCGGTCTGATGAACCGGGACAGGGACAGCACATACCGCGTTTCTCTGCTGGACAGTCAGGGCAGAGTAATCCGCCAGCTGGCGGAAACGCCCGATTATGATGCCCGAATCCGTCCCTGGTATAAGACCGCTGCTGAATCCGGCAAAGCCGCATGGAGTCCCGTGTATATATGGGCCGCAGGCACGGGTATCGGCATTACCGCAGTGCTTCCGGTTTATGATACCGCAGGTTCTCTTATGGCTGTGCAGCAGTCTGCCCTCACACTGGGACTTATCAGCAGCTTTATGCAGGATCTGCAGATGGAAAAATCCGTGCAGGTCTTTCTTGCAGAACCCGGGGGAATGCTGGTGGCCTCTTCGGATTCTGGGAAGGTGATACGGAAAGGCATCAATGGTTTTGAACGGATTCAGGCTGTTGAAAGCAGTACCCC
Source organism: Desulfobacteraceae bacterium (assembly GCA_011390755.1). Lineage (GTDB taxonomy): Bacteria > Desulfobacterota > Desulfobacteria > Desulfobacterales > Desulfococcaceae > JAABRU01. Next base: position 3,167 of record JAABRU010000217.1, read on the forward strand.
CTTTATCCGCGCCGCTTCCGCGCATCTTATGAATCAGTTCGGCAGTATGGGCGGTATTCCGGCCAATTACCATATAAAAACAGAAATTGACGGACAGTCTTATTTTATTGCCGCGTCCGCTCTGAATGATCCCCGCGGACTGAATTGGATTTTAATAACAGGTCTGTCCGAATCCGATGTTCTGGCGCAGATTAACTCCGATGCCCGTACAACCGTTCTGCTGTGTATTATCGTGTCGCTTGCTGCTGTATGGACCGCACTTGTCATTGCCCGCAGACTGGCTTCGCTGAACCGGTGTCTGAAACTGGAAATTGCCGAACGCAGGCAGGCCGAAGAGGCGGTAAGAGAAAGCGAAGAACAGTTCCGCGCCATGTTTGAAAATCATTATGCTGTCATGATGCTGTTTGATCCGGAAAACGGCAAAATTATCCGGGTGAACAGCTCTGCTGAAAAATATTACGGATATTCATCAGAACAATTTGCAGAAATGACGGTTTTTGAGATCAATCTTTTGGAAAAAGAAAAAATTGAAATAAAAATGGCGAATGCCAAAAATAAAAAGCGGAACTGTTTTCATTTTTCCCACAAACTGGCAAACGGGGAAATCCGGGATGTGGAAGTGCATTCCTCCCCCGTTCCCTTTAAAGGAAAAAGACTATTGTTTTCAATCATTTATGATATTACAGAACGAAGACTGATTGAAAATTCTTTGCGGGAAAGCGAAGAACGGTATCGGAAAGCCCAGGCACTGGGGCATGTGGGGAATTGGGAATACAATATTCAGACATCCCGATTCTGGGGATCGGACGAGGCAAAAAGAATTTACGGTTTTGATGTGAATGCCGACAGTTTCACCGCAGATGAGGTTGAAAGCTGTATTCCTGAAAAAGACCGGGTTCATCAGGCATTAAATAACCTCATTGAAAACAGCAAAGAATATAATCTGGAGTTTGAGATCATTGCCAAAGATACAAAGAAACGGAAAACAATTGTTTCTGTGGCAGAACTTGAGAGGGATGAAGACGGCTGTCCTCTGAAAGTAAGCGGTGTCATCCATGACATCACCGAACGCAAACGGGTGGAACAGGAATTGCGGATCAGTCTGGAAAAATACCGGGTGCTGTTTGAATCCTTTCCCATTGGAGTCAGTGTGATGGACGCGGACAAAAATCTGCTGGAGGCCAATCATGAATCCGAAAAACTTCTTGGCATTTCTCTTGCAGAACATACAGGACGGAAGATTGACAGTTCCGAATGGAAAATCATCTGTCCGTCCGGAACTCCCATGCCGGCAGAGGAATATCCCGGTATTCGCGCTCTGAAAACCGGACAGGTGATTAAAAATGTGGAAATGGGGATTGTCAAAGAAAATCAGGAAACCACATGGATCAATGTTCATGCCGCGCCCATTCCCCTTGAAGAATACGGGGTCATTATCACCTATCATGACATCACGGCCCGCAAACAGGCGGAAGAGGAACTCCGTCACGCAAAAGAAGCCGCGGAATCCGCAACCCTCGCCAAATCCGAATTTCTCGCGAGCATGAGTCATGAAATACGCACGCCCATGAACGTGATTGTGAACATGTCGGAACTGCTGCTGGAAACGGAGCTGAACTCCGAGCAGAGCAGTTATGCCCGTATGGTTTCGGAATCATCCGGTATTCTGCTTGCCCTGATTAATGATATTCTGGATTTTTCCAAAATAGAGGCCGGAAAACTGGATCTGGAAAACACAGGGTTCAGTCTTGCGCAGATTGTGGGGGAGGTGATGCGGATACTGGAACTGAAAGGCGATGAAAAAGGACTCCGGCTGATTTGCCATATTGCAGGGGATGTGCATCCGTATCTCATGGGGGACCCGTCCCGACTGCGCCAGATTCTGCTCAATCTGGTGAACAATGCTGTCAAATTTACGCAGAAAGGCGAAGTGAAAATTTCCGTAAGGAGCGAAAAACAGAGCGAAAGCCAAGCGGTGATCCGCTTTGAAATTTCCGACACCGGCATCGGCATTCCCGAAGACCGCATTGAAAAACTGTTCAGACCCTTTTCCCAGGCCGATTCCTCCACCACCCGGAAATACGGGGGCACGGGTCTGGGACTTTCCATTTCAAAAAGACTGGCGGAAATGATGGGTGGGGAAATCGGGGTGGAAAGTACGGCGGGGATTGGCAGCACCTTCCGCTTTACGGCTGTTTTTGAAAAAAGGCGGAAAGGCAAAAATGAGGAGAAACATACACATAAAGCTGTTCCTGAAAATATCCGTCTGCCTTCTGATATCCGCATTCTGCTGGTGGAAGACAATCCCTTCAACCGGCAGGTTGCCCTGGCACTTCTGAAAAAACATGATATTCTGCCGGATACTGCAGAAAACGGAAAAGAGGCCCTTGAAATCCTTGCACAGAAAAAATACGATCTGGTTCTGATGGATATTGAAATGCCGGAGATGAACGGTCTGGAGGCCACGAGGAACATAAGGGATTCGGATTCGGAAAACCGGAATGTCCCCATTATCGCCATGACCGCCCATGCCCTGAAAGGCAGCCGGGAGCGTTTTCTTGCAGCGGGAATGGATGACTGCATCACCAAACCCGTTGACCCCGGCACCCTGTTTGCGGCCATCCGCTGCCGGGCCGCACTGTCTGAAAAAAAACCGGATGAAAAAAAAACGTCTGAAAAAAAAACGGATGATGCATCATGCCTTTGTCATGAATATGAAAACCGGGAAATTTTTGACCGCGCGGATTTTCTGAACCGCATGGGCGGGGATGAATCCCTGGCGGAAATGCTTTCGGAACTTTTCCCCGAACAGATTTTGACGGAAACAGAACGCCTGAAAGCATCCGTCCGGGAAAACAATGCCGAAAAAATCAGATGCCGTGCCCACGGTATCAAGGGCATGGCGGATAATATGTCCGCCCCCGGACTTCGGAAAGCCGCCTTTGAAATCGAAACGGCCGCAAAAAAAGGCGATACCGCTGCCATCGGGGGACTTTTGGAAAAACTGGAAAAGGAAGCGGAAATGCTGCTGACATTTCTGGCAGAAAAGTAACCCGTTCCCGGGATATGCCCCAATGGCAGTAAGGTAAGCCAAAAATCCCCCTCCCCCGGTGGGATGGGTTAGGGGAGGGGGAAGATAACAGTCTGTAATCAAATGCTGTTTTCACCCTCTCCCTGCCCCTCCCTCAGGGGAGGGGAGTCTTAACGTAACGGCATTGAGTATACGGTTTTACGGCTGTCCCGGAGTGCAAAAATTGTATTTTTGCACCGCCGCATCTCCCGGCTGCCCCATGCAAAAATACAATTTTTGCACTCCCCCGGAAACTTTTCGATCTACTGAGTATGACTCTCAGTCTGATAATGATGAAAGGGAAATTTCTTATGACGAAAGGAAGTCTGATGAATGATAATGTGATTACACTGCCGCTCAGCGGTATGAGCTGTGCCAACTGTGCGGCCAGTATCGAACGCAGTATAAAAAAACTGCCGGGAATACAGGATGCAAATGTCAATTTTGCATCAGAGCAGGCAAAGATCCGTTTCGATCCCGAAAAAAGCGGTATCCGGAAAATTGTGGAATCAATCCGCGATGCCGGTTTTGATGTTCCCCGCAGCAGCAGCAGTTTTGCTGTACGCGGCATGAGCTGTGCAAACTGCGCGGCCAATATTGAAAAAGTGCTTGGGAAAATGCCAGGTGTGATAAAGGCCGCCGTTAATTTTGCCAATGAACGGGTTTCTGTGGACTATATCTCCGCAGTTACGGATACGGAAGAGATTGCATCTGCCGTGGAAAAAGCCGGTTATCAGGCAGTTTTTCCGGATGAAAATGCAGAAGAAGATGCGGAAAGCATTGCCGCAAAGCAGGATATTCAGCGGCAGACCCGCAGATTTGCAGTAGGGGCAGCTTTTTCCCTGCCCCTGTTTTTTCTCAGCATGGGCCGGGATTTCGGGCTCACCGGTGCCTGGAGTCATGCCGCCTGGGTAAACTGGCTTTTTCTGCTGCTGGCCCTGCCGGTGCAGTTTTATACCGGATGGGATTATTATACAGGAGGGTACAGGAGTCTGAAAAACAAAAGTGCCAATATGGATGTGCTGGTGGCCATGGGTTCTTCTGTGGCCTTTTTCTATTCCCTGGGCATTCTTTTTTTTCCTGCTTTGGGAGAACATGTATATTTTGAAACTGCCGCGCTGATTATCACCCTGGTCAGACTGGGGAAAATGCTGGAAGCCCGCAGTAAGGGAAAAACCGGGGGAGCCATCCGCAAACTCATGGCGCTGCAGCCCGAAACAGCAGTAATCATCGAAAACGGAGCGGAAAAAGAGATTCCCCTGCGCAAAGTTAAAACGGGCGATATGCTTCTGGTACGGCCCGGAGAAAAAATACCTGTTGACGGAATCGTCACCGAAGGGCAGTCTGCGGTGGATGAATCCATGCTGACCGGCGAGGCCATGCCCGCGGACAAGAAAAAAGAGGATAAAGTCACAGGCGGTACCATCAATGCTTACGGTATGCTGAAGTTCCGCGCCACCCGCGTGGGAAAAGACACTGCTCTTGCACAGATTATCCGACTGGTGCAGGAAGCCCAGGGAAGCAAAGCCCCCATCCAGAAACTGGCGGATCAGGTGGCCGCGGTCTTTGTACCTGCCGTTATTGTGATAGCATTTATCACCTTCGGCTTATGGTGGAGCCTGACAGGCGATTTTGTTGCCGCCATGATCCGTCTGGTGGCTGTTCTGGTAATTGCCTGCCCCTGCGCGCTGGGACTGGCAACCCCGACGGCCATTATGGCCGGAACCGGCAAAGGCGCGGAAAAAGGCATTCTTTTTAAAGACAGCAGCGCCCTTGAAACCCTTGCCAAAATCAGCACTGTGGTTCTGGACAAAACCGGAACCATTACCCTGGGCAAACCCGCAGTGAGTGATATCATCTTTTATGACAGAGGTGCGGATAATGCACAGTCTTTTTTGGCACTTGCGGCATCTGCCGAAATCGGTTCCGAACATCCTTTGGGAAAGGCGATTGTGCGGGAGGCAAAGGAAAAAGGCATACCACTTTCCGAACCGAAACATTTTAAAGCCAGCGGCGGATTCGGAGTGGAAGCGGAAGTGAACGGCCTGTCTGTAAAAATCGGTAAACCCGGGTGGTTTCGGGAAATCGGATTGGATATCAGTCGCGCTGCATCCGACATCAGTCGTCTGCAGGATGCCGGAAAGACGGTTATGCCGGTAGCGGTGGGAAGTGAAAATCAGGGGGAAGTGCTTGCGGGCATAATATCCGTTTCCGATCCCCTGAAACCCGAATCCGCGGACGCTGTCAAAGCCCTTCACAAATACGGACTGCGGGTGATTATGCTGACCGGAGACAATGAAAAAACCGCCCGCGCCATTGCCGGGGCTGTCAGAATTGATGAAATCAAGGCCGAAGTTCTACCGGAGGAAAAAGCTGAAACCATTCGGGAAATACAGGCAAAAGGGCATCTGACCGGCATGGTGGGGGACGGCATCAATGACGCGCCCGCACTGGCACAGGCCGATGCGGGGATTGCCATCGGCACAGGCACGGATGTGGCAATGGAAAGCGCGGGAATTATTCTGTCCGGCGGCAGTCTGCTGGGCGTTCCCAAAAGCATAGAAATCAGCAGGGCCACCATGCGCACCGTAAAACAGAATCTGTTCTGGGCATTTTTTTACAATGCGGCCCTGATTCCCGTTGCAGCAGGCATTCTCTACCCTTTTGCCTTTTTCCCGCAGTTTCTGCGGGAGCTGCATCCGATTCTGGCGGCATCGGCAATGGCATTCAGCAGCATTTCCGTGGTATCCAACAGTCTCCGGCTGTATCAGGCAAAGTTGTAGCGCGCTGCCGCTGTGCAACAGACATTGGCGATAAACGGATCCTGCCAGTCGGAGCCCGGGGGAGATCAGTCAGGTCGTCAGCGTACTTCAGCCGATCCCTGAGCAAAGTCCAAAGTAAGTGCAGCATAACCCGGCACAAATCATGAATTGCCGGAGTACGGAACTTCGCCCGGAGCGACCTGCAAACCGGGGGAGGGGGATGAATCCGCTGAATTGCCCCATTATCTGAATTGAGGCAGAATCAGCGGATTTTCTCCAGATAGAGCACCAGACTTTTGCCCATGAGCGGATTGAGCAGTTTTTCTGCAAAACGGGTGATTTTCGGATGCGTCATCAAATCCCATACCAGAAAACGGTGATAGAGACTGAGAAGAAAAGAATTGTTATTCTCCATACCCGGCAGGCATTTGAGCCACCAGTAGGGAGTATGAAGACTGTGCGCCCAGGCCCGGGCCCGGGTTTTCAGCCCCTCCTTTTCCAATAAGTTCTGCAGTTTTTTCCGGGTGTAGATGCGGATATGTCCGCCGGGCGTGTTCCGGTATGCCGGGGAAAGAAACCAGCAGACCTGTTCCGGAAAACAGCGGGGAACACTCACCACCAGACTGCAGCCGGGTTTCAGCACCCGGACGGCCTCCCGCACTGCCTGCCGGTGATCTCTGATATGTTCCAGCACTTCCGAGCAGATCAGCAGATCAAAATAATTGTCCGGAAAAGGCAGTCGGGTAATATCCGCAACCGCCAGATGCCATTTCCCTTTGGCATAAGCAATTTTTTCCAGGTCCGACAGACGCTGCCGGGCCTGCAGCAGATCGCTGAAGTGGATATCGGCTCCGAAAACTTCAGTATCAGCAAAGCAGACGGCCTCACCCATATGGCGGCCGGAACCGCAGCCCATATCAAGAATCCGGTATCCGCTGCGGATACCGAGCCGCTGAAAATCAACAGTAACCATAATTTCCTTCTGCCCTGCCCCCTGCATTGAAAAATCGCATGGAATGACCTCCTCTGATTTTTCGGGATGAATAAAAGTTTTGGAAAACATTTAGGACTTACGCAGTTGAATTTTAACTGTTTGAATTTATTATGTGCCTTAAAAATTGACAGTCAATAAAAACAGCAGATTATATTTCAACTGCGTAAGTCCTAAACATTATCAGTAGATCGAAAAGATTCTGTTTCCGGCCGGCAGTGCCTCCGTTTTCAGACTCCCCTCCCTGAGGGAGGTCGGTGGCAATACTGCTGCCTTAAGACTCCCCTCCCCCGGCGGGGGAGGGTTGGGGAGAGGGAGAAACAAGCTGTTGTAAATACAGTCTGTTTTCACCCTCCCCCTGCCCCTCCCTCAGGGGAGGGGAGTCTTACGTCAACAGCATTGGGGCGGAGGATGGTGAAAATCAGCCTTTCCCCCTCTCCCCGGCCCTCTCCGGCCCGGGGCGAGGGGGAAGTTCAGGAAGTTTTCGATTTGCTGATTATGCCTGATTTCCGGCAGAAAAGCAATTTGAAACCCGCTGTCCGCCTTTTTCAGCGCGTGCCCGATGCCCCCCCCTATAAGGTAAAGATT